>ONDU01000001.1 GCA_900316615.1 uncultured Eubacteriales bacterium
AAGCCTTACGTTTTCTATGACGGCCCGCCTACAGCCAACGGAAAGCCGCATATAGGTCATGTTCTGACAAGAGTAATCAAGGATATGATACCTCGTTATAAAACAATGAAGGGATATATGGTACCTAGAAAGGCAGGCTGGGATACGCACGGACTTCCTGTAGAGCTTGAGGTAGAAAAGCTTTTGGGACTTGAGGGCAAGGAACAGATTGAAGAATACGGTCTTGAGCCTTTCATAAAAAAGTGCAAGGAATCTGTATGGAAGTATAAGGGTATGTGGGAGGATTTCTCGGATACCGTAGGTTTCTGGGCAGATATGGAAAATCCCTATGTAACTTATGACAACAATTTTATAGAGTCCGAATGGTGGGCATTGAAGAAGATATTTGACAAGGGGCTTTTGTACAAGGGCTTCAAGATAGTTCCTTACTGTCCGAGATGCGGAACACCGCTTTCCTCACACGAGGTTGCACAGGGCTATAAGGACGTAAAGGAACGTTCGGCTATAGCAAGGTTCAAGGTAAAGAACGAGGACGCATATATACTTGCGTGGACAACTACACCTTGGACGCTTCCCTCAAATGTGGCACTTTGCGTAAATCCCGATGAAGAGTATGTGAAGATAAAAACTGAAAATTATGTGTATTATCTTGCAAAGGCTCTTGTAGAAAGTGTAATAGAGGAAGAGTATGAGGTTCTGGAAACATACAAGGGCAAGGATTTGGAATATAAGGAATATGAGCCTTTGTTTGATTTTGTATCACCTAAGCAGAAGTGCTGGTATGTTGTATGCGACAGCTATGTAACGCTTACAGACGGTACGGGAGTAGTACACATAGCACCTGCATTCGGTGAGGACGATGCCAACGTAGGAAGAAAGTATGCTCTGCCTCTGGTACAGCTTGTTGATTCAAAGGGTCAGATGACAAAGGAAACGCTTTGGGAGGGAATGTTCTGTAAGGACGCTGATAAGGAGATACTTAAAAACCTTGATGAAAGAGGACTGCTGTTTTCAGCACCTAAGTATGAGCATTCATATCCCCACTGCTGGAGATGTGATACACCGCTTATTTACTACGCAAGAGATTCATGGTTTATAAAAATGACAGATGTCAAGGAAAATCTCATAGCAAATAACAATACTGTAAACTGGATACCCGATTCAATAGGAAAAGGAAGATTTGGCGACTGGCTTAACAATGTTCAGGACTGGGGTATTTCAAGAAACAGATACTGGGGAACTCCGCTTAATATATGGGAGTGTGAATGTGGTCACCGTCACGCAATAGGAAGTATAGAGGAGCTTAAAGCAATGTCATCCAACTGTCCCGATGACATTGAGCTTCACAGACCTTATATTGACAGCGTAACTATAGAGTGTCCCCATTGCCACGAGGAAATGCACAGAGTTCCCGAGGTTATAGACTGCTGGTTTGATTCAGGCTCAATGCCGTTTGCACAGCATCACTATCCTTTCGAGAATAAGGAGCTGTTCGAGTCACAGTTCCCTGCTGATTTTATTTCAGAAGCGGTTGACCAGACAAGAGGCTGGTTCTATTCTCTGCTTGCAATATCCACATTGATTTTTGACAAGTCACCGTATAAGAATGTAATAGTACTCGGACTTGTTCAGGACGAGAACGGTCAGAAGATGTCAAAGTCTAAAGGAAATGCTGTTGACCCGTTTGATGCACTGCAAACATATGGTGCAGACGCTATAAGATGGTATTTCTACACAAATTCATCACCTTGGCTGCCTAAGAGATTTTACGGTAAGGCTGTAACAGAGGGACAGCGTAAGTTTATGGGTACTCTCTGGAATACGTATGCATTCTTTGTTCTGTATGCTAATATAGATAATTTTGACGCTTCAAAATATACGCTTGACAAGGAAAGCATAACCGTAATGGATAAATGGCTGTTGTCACGTCTTAATTCTACTGTAAAGGCTGTTGACGATAATCTCGCAGACTATAAAATTCCCGAAGCTGCAAAGGTTTTGCAGAATTTCGTTGACGATATGAGCAACTGGTATGTAAGAAGATGCCGTGAGAGATTTTGGGTTCAGGATATGACTCAGGATAAGATTAACGCATATATGACGCTTTACACGGCTCTTGTTACGATAGCTAAGGCAGCAGCACCTATGATACCTTTTATGGCTGAGGAAATTTACCGCAATCTTGTATGCTCAGTAGATTCAAATGCTCCCGAAAGTGTACATCTCTGCACATTCCCTGAGGTGGACAGCTCAGTAATAGATACAGAGCTTGAAAGCAATATGGACGAGGTTCTTAAAATAGTTGTTCTCGGACGTGCCGCAAGAAACGGTTCATCAATGAAAAACCGTCAGCCGCTGTCAAAAATGTATGTAAAGGCTGAAAAGGTTCTTGATAAATTCTATGTTGAAATTATACGTGATGAGCTTAACATAAAGCAGGTTGAGTTTACTCAGGACGTTTCGGGATTTGTATCCTACAGCTTCAAGCCTCAGCTCAAGACGCTTGGCCCTAAGTACGGAAAGCTTCTCGGCGAAATCAGAAATCAGCTTTCATCTATAGATGGTGCAAAGGCTAACGCAGAGCTTAAATCTAAAGGAGAGCTTACGCTTAATCTGTCGGTAGGAGAAGTAAAGCTTTCGGAAGAAGATTTGCTGATAGACGTTAAGCAGATGGAGGGTCTGTATACCGTAAATGATAACAATGTTACGGTAGTTCTTGATACAACGCTTACACCTGAGCTTATAGAAGAAGGATTTGTAAGGGAAATTATAAGCAAGATACAGACTATGCGTAAGGACGCAGGCTTTGAGGTAATGGATCATATTCTTATAGGCGTATCGGGAAATGAAAAGATTTCAAAGCTTATAAACGACAATAAGGACAGTATTTTCGGAGATGTTCTTGCAGACGGTGTTTCAGACAGCCTTGACGGCTTTGAAAAGGATTGGAATATAAACGGCGAAAAGGTAGTTTTGTCGGTTAAAAAGGTTTGATACACATACAACAGGGTGATGTCTTTGAATAAAGCGTCACTCTGCTTTTGTTTTTTCAGATATTCGGCTACGCTCAGACGGCGATTGCAGCCGTCAAAAGCGTTCGCTTTTGACAAATTGAAAGGAGTACCTTTCAATTTTCCCGTGGATTAATCCACGGGAGGCTGCAATCGCACTGTGCTGACGCAGGCTGACAAAAAAACAATGCGATTTTGGTTGATATAATCACAATAATTTGATATAATAGCTAACCGTAAATTACAATAAAGGAAAGGTTTTGATATATATGAAGCTTGGAATGGTAGGACTTCCAAATGTTGGAAAAAGTACCCTGTTCAATGCAATAACCAATGCAGGGGCACAATCCGCAAACTACCCGTTCTGCACGATAGAGCCGAACGTGGGAGTTGTTTCCGTACCTGACAAAAGACTTGATAAGCTTGCAGAGATGTACGAGCCTGAGAAGTTTACACCTGCTACAATAGAGTTTGTGGATATAGCAGGACTTGTAAAGGGAGCTTCAAAGGGTGAGGGCTTGGGAAACAAGTTTCTTTCAAATATACGTGAGGTAGATGCGGTAGTACACGTTGTACGCTGCTTTGAAAATGATGATATAATACATGTAGATGGTTCTGTAAATCCTGCAAGGGATATAGAAACAATAAATTTAGAGCTTGTTCTGTCTGATTTGGAAATTATCGAAAGAAGAATAGACAAGACAAAGAAAATGATTAAGGCTGATAAAAAGTATGCTGCGGAGCTTGAATTTTTTGAGAGAGTAAAAGCAGCACTTGAAGAGGGAAAATCGGCAAGGAGCGTTGACTGTACGGAAGAAGAAAAAGAACTGCTCGGAACGGTATCTCTTTTGACGAACAAGCCTATAATATATGCCGCAAATGTGAGTGATACGGATTTTTCGGACGGAATAGAAAACAATGAGTATTATAAGCAGGTAAAGGCTGTAGCTGACAGTGAGCATGCTGCTGTTCTTCCTATCTGTGCGGAGCTTGAAGAACAGCTTGTTGATATGGACAAAGAAGAAAGGGATATGTTCCTCAACGATATAGGACTTACGCAGTCGGGACTGGACAGGCTTATAACAGCTTGTTACGATTTGCTCGGTCTTATATCCTACCTTACGGCAGGAAAACCCGAGGTAAGGGCATGGACAATCAAAAAGGGAACAAAAGCTCCGCAGGCGGCAGGAAAAATCCATACAGACTTTGAGCGTGGATTTATAAGAGCTGAAGTCATATCATTTGATGACCTTATGGCTTGCGGTTCTATGGCTGCGGCTAAGGAAAAGGGTCTTGTAAGAAGTGAGGGCAAGGATTACATTATGAAGGACGGAGATATTGTTCTTTTCAGATTTAATGTTTAAGAGTTCTCATAACTATGTGTGAATAATAAAGGAGTAATGTGAAAATGTGTGGTATATGTGGTTTTACGGGAGAGGTTATAAACCGTGATGACGTTATAGAAAGAATGGCAAAGGTTATAACTCACAGAGGGCCTGACAGCAGCGGCTTCTATAAAGAACCTGACAGTAGAATTACTATGGGATTTCGCCGCCTGAGTATAATAGACCTCGATTCAGGACATCAGCCGATATACAATGAGGACAGAACAATGGTTCTGACTTTTAACGGAGAGATATACAACTACAGGGATTTGCGTAAGGAGCTTATTTCATTGGGACATAAGTTCTATACGGAATCGGATTCCGAGGTACTGATACACGGATTTGAGCAGTGGCAGGAAAAGCTTCTTGACAGGCTCAGAGGAATGTTCGGCTTTGCAATTTACAATACCAAAGATAATTCACTTTTTATAGCACGAGATTTTTTCGGAATAAAGCCTATGCACTATGCAAAGGTCGGAAATAACTTTGTTTACGGTTCTGAGATAAAGAGCATACTTGAATTTCCGAATTTTGAGAAAAAATTCAATTACAGAACGCTTGACAATTACCTGTCCTTCCAGTATGCTGTACCGCCTGAAACGTTCTTTGAGGGTGTGTACTGTCTGCTTCCGGGACATTATCTGTGGTATAAGGACGGCGAAATAACAACTACACGATATTGGGAGGCAAGGTTCGAGCCTGACGAAAATCTTACCGAAGAAGAAGCTATAAACGAAATTGAAAAGGTGTTTGAAAATTCGGTAAATGCACATAAAATAAGTGATGTTGAAGTCGGCTGTTTTCTTTCAAGCGGAGTTGATTCCAGTTATGTTTCAACATATTTTGCAGACCAGAAAACTTTTACAGTAGGCTTTGATTTCGGTGAAAAATATAATGAAATAAGCTGGGCAAAGCGTCTTTCCGAAAAAATAGGCGTTGACCATCACTTTAAGCTGATAAAATCGGAAGAATTCTGGGGAAATATAAAAAAGGTTCAGTACCATATGGATCAGCCGCTTGCAGACCCGTCATGTATAGCGTTGTATTTTGTTTCAAAGCTTGCCAGTGAATATGTAAAGGTTGTGCTTTCGGGAGAGGGTGCGGACGAGCTTTTCGGAGGATATACCTGCTACAATGACCCGAGGGTATTCAGGCTTTATCAGAAAATCGTGCCTTACGATCTGAGAAAGGGCATATGCAGACTTATGAAAAAGCTTCCTGACATAAAGGGCAGAGATTATCTTATAAGAGCAACTCACCCCTTGGAGGACAGATTTATCGGAAATGCGTTTATGTATGACGAGGAGGAAAAGAAGAAGATACTTAAAGACCCCTCAATAGCTTCAAGACCGCAGGAAAAATGTAAGCCTTACTATGACAGAGTGCCTGATTATGACGATGTAACAAAAATGCAGTACCTGGACATAAATATGTGGATGGTCGGAGATATTCTGCTCAAGGCGGACAGAATGAGTATGGCAAATTCTCTTGAGCTGAGAGTTCCTTTTCTTGATAAAGAAGTTTTTAAGGTAGCTTCAAAGCTGCCCTCCGAATTAAGGGTAAACAAGCATAATACAAAGTATGCTATGCGTAAGGCTGCTTTAAGACATCTTCCCATAGAAACAGCGGAAAAGAAAAAGCTTGGTTTTCCCGTTCCCACAAGGGTATGGCTCAGAGATGAACGATATTACAATGTGGTCAAAGATATGTTCAGTTCCGAAACAGCAAGGAAATTTTTCAATTCTGAGGTTCTTATTGAATTTCTCGATGAGCATTTCAGCGGAAAAGAGGATAACAGCCGTAAGGTGTGGACAATATACATCTTTCTTGTATGGTATGAGATTTATTTTGAGGGCAAGTACAATCCCGAAGAAGGAAAGTAAGCTTATACTGTTAAACGCAGCAGGTGCGTTTCCGTGGTGCGATTGCAGACCACTATCGGAAAATTCCGATAGTGCATCAAGGCGAAGCCTTGATGGTGTAAAAAGACGAAGTCTTTTTACGTCTGCAATCGCCGTCTGAGCATGGTCACAGGGTATTTGTTGGAGCATAGTTTTTTACTGTTTATTGTAGTTTTTAACAGTCTGTTAATAGAATTATTGTGAGTTGGTACAAAAGTTAAAAAATATATTGAATTATTTAAATGTGCGTATTATAATGGATACGGTTTTATAATAGCATATATTATATAGGGAGGAAGTTCATAATGAAAAAATTAACAAGTGTTGTTCTTGCAGGTATGCTCGTGACAGCAGGCTGTGCAGGTGCTTTGAGCGTGTCTGCTGATGACAGTCAGAAGGCAACCATCAAAGTAGTTGATTCATCAGCACCGTCAGAGGTTACAACCTATGATGCTTATGTCGGAGACAAGATAGAATGTGTTATCTCAGGATATTCACAGGAGGCTGTCACATCTGTACTGACATCTACGTATATCAACCAGGCTGATATACAGCAGACAGTTGAGTACAGCGACATAAACGTTCTTGGATATGCTGACGGCTACTACGGAGAGGGTGAAGCAGCAGCTTACTACACTTCTGACTTCAACGGATATGCAGTAAGACCTGAGAGTGCAGACGAGTATGACAGAGATGTGTTTGGTTTCTGCTATATTCACGGACAAACATCAGGTGATTATGCAAGCGAGAACGGTCAGGTAATGGTTAAATTCGCAATGGAGGTTCTTGAGCCGGGCGAATGTGTCATATATACTGATTTGAAAGATGTTACTTATGACAATGCCGAGGGAGAAATTGAAAGCTCACTGGAAGCTCTTAAAACGAAAACGACTCTTACTGTAATACCTTCTGAGGAGAGACCTACGGACGAACCCACGGAAGAACCTACAGATGAGCCGACACAGACTCCTACAGAAGAACCCACTGATATTCCCACAAGTGCAACACAGCAGATTCCTACGGAAACACCTACAAGTGCAACAACACCCACGCCCACACAGGCAGGTACAGTTGCTCCTACATCTGCACCTACATCCGCAAACACACCTTCAAACAACAACTCTTCAAATACCAACAGCGGTAATACATCATATTCCGCTGGCAAGGTTGCGACAGGTGAAAGTGCAGCAGCTGTAATATTTGCTCTTTGTGCAGCACTGGCAGCAGGCAGTGTACTGGCATTTGCAAGAAAAAGAGTAAAGTAATTTTTTATCGGTTAATTTCGGCAGACCTTTGATTAAGGTCTGCCGTTTTACGCTTTTTAAATCTGCAAATTGGAATATAATACAAATTTGAAATGAGTTTTTACATAATATGAGCATTATGTTTGCTTTTGTTTTAAAAGGGCTGATTGCCTTATAATGGGATAAATTTTGTTTTTAATAAATAAATATTAATAATATTTTTGTCGTTAAGTTATAAAAATAACAAAAATGTTACTAAATTGGGACTAGCATATTGACTTTTAAAATGAAAAAGGTGTATAATGCAAATACTGAAGCCTAGACTTCGGAGATTATACTATTTTTAGGGAGGAAAAATCCAATGAAAAAATTAACAAGCGTGCTGTTATCAGGTGTTATGGCAGCATCAATGTGTGCAACAGCTGCAATTTCAGCATCAGCTGAGGTTACAGAGCTTCCCGCAGACTGGGATCCTACGCAGTACAGCTACACAGTAGTAGGCGATGCAGGTCTTTTGGGCGACGCTGCTTGGCAGCCCGAAAACGATGACTTCAATATGTCATACGATGAGGCAGCAGGTGTTTGGTATCTTAACCTTAACGGTGTTGGCAATCAGGGTTCTACATTTAACTATGGTGCTCAGTACAAGGTAGTTGTAAGAAACTATGTTGAGGGTTCACCTTGGGAGTTCTCATTCAACGAGAACGGCGTTGCTTACGGTTATGATTCAAACTCAATCGTAGATTTCGGTGAGACAGCTGAAACAGCTGATGTTGTAACAATTCTGTTTGATGGTCAGAAGACAACAAGCCGTATCGACAACCCCTACACGGTTGCACCCGTTGAGCATACATACTTTGCAGTTGGTGATGCTAACCTCTTCGATCCCGCTTGGACACCCAACGATCCTAAGTTCCAGCTTACACAGGACGAGGAAGGCGGACTTTACAAGGTAACAATTCCTGTAACAGAAGAGCAGTGGGATAACCCCTTCGAGTATAAAGTAGCTCAGGACGGCACATGGGATGTATCATATAACGACGAAGGCGAAGCTTTGGGCGATGGTACAAATGCTCTCGGTTTCATAGATGAGAACACAGCAGCAGTAGTTATCACATGGGATCCTCAAACACAGAAGGCTGGTTTCGAGTGCGTACCCGTTGCAGAGCCTGCAACAGATGCTCCTACAGCAGAGCCTACAGATGCTTCTACAGATGCTACAGAGGTAACTTCAGAGGTTTCAACATCAGATGCTACAGATGACGCTACATCAGCAACAAACGCTACAACAGATGCTACAAGTGCTACAGGTGCTACAGGTGCTACAGGTGCTACAGGTGCTACAGGTGCTACAGGCTCAACAACAGCAGGCGGCACAACGAGCGGTACATCATCAAGCACAACAAGCGGCAGCGTTTCATCAGCTACAGGTAAGGTTGCTACAGGAGACAGCACATCAGTTGCTGTACTTCTCGGTATGCTCATGCTCGCAGGCGGTGCAGTAGTTGTTGCAAGAAAGAGAGTTACAAAGTAATTTCTTTTATAAATAAAATATAAAATGTATTTTTCAGTCACTCACTCAAAAGGTGGGTGACTGTTTTTTAGAATTTCGTGATTTTTTATGTTATTGTTTATATCAACAAATAAAATTACGGATATTATGCAAAATAACAATTCCAACTTTGGGCAAATAATAAAAGTTATTAAATATTGTACATTGTTACGAAAATATAAATAAATTTTTAAATTTATTGAAAACAAGTCGGTATTGTTGTATAATGCTCTTGCGAAGATATTCTTCGGATACACAATTAAAGGAGGAAAAAATAAAATGTCCAAGAAAAAAGTACTTAGCGTAGTTCTGGCAGCGTCCATGGTTGCTTCGGCAGCTGTTGCAACCGCTGTTACTACAGCTGCTGACGACAATGTTCGTGGTACTGTATACTTCGATTCAACAGGTCCCCTCCAGGGTGCACAGCGTAACACATATTACTGCTATATGTGGGGCAGCGACGGCTCAGGAGAAATTGCTGCGTGGAACACAGCTCCGTTAAAGATGAAAAAGGTTGATGGTCAGGATAACCTGTTCTCATTCAATGTACCCAAGACAAATGCCGACGGTGCAACAGTGAATGCTGACTTGGTTATATTCTCAGGTCTTGGCAAGGGTCAGACATATGACACAACATTCAGCGATTCATGTTTCGGTGATACAGCTTATGTTCTTGATGAAGTTCTTGAAAATCCTGTAGACAGTGCTCAGACAGCTCTTGCATGTGCATGGAGAAATAACCCTCAGGAGGGTGCTCATATCTCTATCACATCAACAGGCAGAGTTCAGGGTGTAGGTATTCTTTCAACAGAAACACCTGAGAGCATTACAGACGCATTCATTCAGCAGTACGAAGCAGGTATGGCTGAAGGCAAGGTAGGATATGATAATCCAAACCTCGTAACAGATGCAGCTCGTCAGAATTATATTGACCAGATTAACGCAATCATTGCAAGCCAGCCTGAAAGACCTACAGCTTCCCCCGAACAGCCTACAACTCCCCCTGAGCAGCCTACAGAGTGGACTACTTCAGAGGCTCCTACACAGGCTCCCACAGAGGCTACTACACAGGGCTCTGATACAAGCGGACGTAAGGCAGGACTTCCTTTGCCCGCAGACATGAACCTTCCTTCAAAGAACGCAAGCCCCGATGATGTATACGGCGGCTGGGACGGCTACTACAATGTATACTACTTTGAAGCTCCCGCAGAGTGGCTCACACAGCACACAGATGCTAAAGAGAAGGACGCTAACGGCGAGACTTGGGAAATCGGTTTCTACTGGTTCACAGGTTCAATCAACAACGGCGACTGGCCCGGTGAAAAGGCTGGAAAGATTGAAGTAAACGGTAAGACATACTTCTACGGATTTGCTCCTACATTCGCAGGAAGCATTATCTGGAACAACGGTATCAGCGACAGAGTTGCAGAGAACAAGAAGTTCAAGCTCCAGACAGAGGACATCAAGGTTGACGATCCCGCTTTGAACTCACTCGCAGATGTTGTATATGAAGAGTCAGACGGTGCTATAGACGGCGTTTCAACAGCAGGCTGTCTTGCATACGTATCAAGCGTTGAGCAGGTTGTAAACGGCTTGACAGGCGATACACAGGATGTTTACAAGTGTAAGTGGAAGTTCTTCGATCCTCAGACTGGTGATACAACAGAAACAGCTCTTAAAAACGAGGACGGAAGCTATGTAACAGTTTCAGGCGATGCATTCGGCTATGCTCTGCTTGCAGTTAACCCTTACTTTGATATGGACTATACACATGTAAACGAGGGTGTAGAGGTTCCTACAGATAAGCCCGTTTCAACACTTCCTCCCGCAGCTGATCCTACAAAGGGTGCAGACAACAATGGCAGCACAAACGGCACAGGTGCAGCAAACACAACCGGCGGAAATACTCAGAGCGGCAAAACAGTTAACACAGCTGAGGGTGCTGCTGTAGTAGTTCTCGGAACAGTATTGTTCGCAGCATTGGGAGTTGCTTTCGTAGCTCGCAAGAGAAGAGAGAGCGAAGAGGCTTAATTTTTAAGACATTTTAACCGACTTTATTCGGGTATTTAGAGGTGTGCAGTTCAGCACACCTCTTTCTGCAAATTAAGATGATTTTTTAGGAGGAAGCATTTATGACGAACAGAAAATTTATCAGCGTTATTCTTACAGTGTCAATAATCAGTGCGGCATCGATCGCATCATCTTTAAGTATGACAGCCTCGGCAGATGACAATATAAGAGGAACAGTATACTTTGATTCTACAGGTCCTTTGGACGGAGCACAGCGTAACACATATTACTGCTATATGTGGGGCAGTGACGGTACGGGAAGCATAGGTGAGTGGAATACAAAATCCCTGAAAATGAACAAGGTTGAGGGTCAGGAAAAGCTTTATTCCTATGATGTTCCCAAAACAAACTCAAACGGAGATATAGTCAATGCGGATTTGGTAATATTCTCTGCTTTGGGAAAGGGGCAGACATACGACACGACATTCAGCGATTCGTGCCTTGGCGATACAGCTTATGTTGTAGAGGGTGAAATACTTGAAAATCCTGTAGACAGTGCACAGATAGCCGTTGCATGTGCGTGGAGGAACAATCCGCAGGAGGGTGCTCATATCTGTATAACTTCAACAGGAAGAGTTCAGGGAGTAGGTATACTCACAACCGAAACTCCCGAAAGTATTGCAGACGCATTCATTCAAAAATATAATGACGGTATGGCTCAGGGCTTGACAGGCTATGACAATCCCGAACTTGTAACAGATGAAGCACGTCAGAACTATATCAATCAGATTAACGCAATCATTGCAGGTCACGAAAGACCCACAGATCCCCCCGAACAGCCTACAGATGCTCCTACACAGCAGGAAGCTCCCTCGGAAGCTCCGACACAGGCTCCGACACAGAATCCGACACAGGCCTCCACAGAAGCACAGACCATTGCAACACTTCCTACTGCCGCTTCTGCAAGTGACGGAACAACAATCAGTCATACATCAGAAGCAGGAGGAACAGGCTCGGCAGGTACAACGGGTACAACAGGCGGAAATACTCAGAGCGGCAAAACAGTCGATACAGCCGAGAGTACCGCCGCAGCAGTTCTCGGAAGCGTGCTTCTTGCAGCAACAGGAGTTGCCTTTATTGTACGCAAAAAAAGAGAGGTCTGAGCCTCCCGCAATATTATATATGCTAAATCTACAGATTGTTCTCAGGTCATTCATGGAAAATGTAAATATGTACAATCGTGTGGTTAAAACATACAAAAAATTAAGAATATCTTTTACGTTCTATACTTTGCGAAACTTAAAATTTTTAAAAAATCTGTTGATAAATTCAAAAATATATTATATAATTGGATTACTGAAGTGTATGCTTCGTGTATACTATTATATATTACTGGAGGAGAATTAACAATGACAAAAAAGATTTTAAGTGTTGTTACAACAGTTGCAGTTCTCGGTACTATGGCTTGTGCAGGTGCAGTAAGTTCATCAGCTTATTCAGGTGAAATCAGCTTTGAGGTTCCCGAAACATGGGGTAATGCCAACAAAACATTCTATGCTCACATTTGGAACGGACTTCCCGGCGGTAAAGGTCTTTATGAGTGGCAGACAGCTAACGAGAAAATGACATGGAAAAAGGGCGATGCTACAGCAACATATCAGGTTCCCGACGGAGACTGGAACTTGATTATCGTTTCAGGTAACACAGGTATTCAGACATATGATACAGTTATGAATGCAAACTGTATTGGTGATACCTGCTATGTAATGTCCGACCAGTTCGAGAACCCCGTTGACTCAAAGAAGGTTGCTTACGGTCTTGGCTGGAGAAACAATTCTGACTGCGGTCCTCATAAGGTTGTTTCATCACTTGGTAACATAATCGGTAATGCTTTCCTGCCCGGAGAGAACGATCAGATTCTTTATGACAACTTCGTAAAGAAGTATGACGAGAACAACGTTGCAGATCCTGAAAATGAAATCTACAACTGGAACGATGACGGTAAGGTTGAGACAGGTAAGGACTGGACAACAATAAAGAAAGAAGTTGCTGAGAAGCTTGGCGTTTCTGTTGACGAACCCTCAAGCAGCGATCCTTCATCAAGCGATCCTTCATCAACCGATGATTCATCAAGCAAGAATGATTCATCAAGTAAGAATGATTCATCAAGCAAGACAAATACAACAAAAACTGATACAACAGCAAAAACTGAAACAACAGGTTCATCTACAAGCACAACAACAGGTGACAGCACTCCCGTAGTTGCTTTGTTTGCTACACTTGCAGGTGCATTGGGTGTAGCATTCCTTGCACGCAAGAAGTCTGTAAAATAATTGATTTTTCGCATACACTTTAATATGGGACGGCTTTCGCCGTCCCTCTTTTTTGTATGCTTATGTGTTTAAGGGTTTCACCCTTAAAAATCCTGACCAAAGGCTCTGCCTTTGGAAACCGCAAGGGCTCTGCCCTTGACCCGCAGGGCTCTGCCCTTGACCCGCCAAGCTGAGAAATATCGAGAGGATTTTCACCCTTTCCTACCTCAACGGTAAAGCTCGGAATATGAAGCTTTTGTATAATCCAGTCCTTAAAGCCACCACCGACTGCCATTTCTTCTGGAAAGCTCAAGGAATATCCGCTGAGCTTCGACATCTTTTCTGCAATTTCAAGGCTTTCCGGGGGAGTATTATCGCCGTAGCTCCAGTATATTTCCTCGCCCTGACTGTGAAATGCTGTTGCGGAAATTATTGTGTTGCTTCTGCAAAAATCCGCAATACAGTGGCTTTCGTGTTCACTTTCGGGAAATTCTCCGCCGTAGCGAGTTTTTGAGGGGAATATAATACCGTTTTCAAGCTCTCTTTTTTTGACGGTTTTCCAGTCAGCATCAAAATTATGGTTTATATCTACCCCCATAGCGTTGCTTTGCCAGTGCAGAGTATCACCTCCGCTTATTCTTTCAACAAAATCAGAAAGCATTCCGGCAGAGCGGCTGCCGTGTATACTTATTTCCACGCCGTCAGGATTGACGCACGGAACAACAGCAAGCGACCTGTTTCTGAAATATTCCCATAAATTTTCGCCGCAAAGCGGTTTACGGTTGATTATTGAACGGCTTACGTTTATAATAAACATATACAGTAAATGACAGGTTATCCATTCCATACCGTGAAAGCCGCCGCAAAGCAGTACCTTGTTCGGACTGTTTCCTATGGAAAAGCATTCCACAGGTCTTTTAAGAACGCTAAAGCCGATAGCTTCCGTGTTTACGAAAAAGAAAGAGTCTGTTATTTTCTCTCTCAGGATATTTCTTAAAGCTTCATCACAGCGTTGTGAGAAATATTTTTTAAAGTCGTACATAAAAACACCTCATAATACTTAATCTGATAAAACATTTTATGAATATAAGGTAAAAAATATTAAACTATAAAAAGGAGATGCATTACTATGGAGCTTTATGAAAAAACGCTTGAAAGCCGTGATGTTTTCAACGGCAGAGTAATACACGTTACAGTCGATAAAATAGAGCTGCCCAACGGACATACTTCAGAAAGAGAAGTAGTAGGACACCCCGGCGGAGTCTGCATAGCGGCACTTAATGACGATAACGAGCTTTATTTTGTAAGACAGTACAGGTATCCGTATCATAAGGTAGTGCTTGAGCTGCCGGCAGGAAAGCTTGAAAAGGGTTCTACGCCTTTGGAAAACGGCATTCGTGAGCTTAAAGAAGAGGTCGGAGCAGTAGGAAAGGACTACAGATTTTTAGGTGAGCTGTACCCGTCCCCCGGTTACTGTGCAGAGATAATACACCTGTACTTTTGCAGGATAGAAAGTATAGGTGATGACTGTCCCGATGATGACGAGTTTCTGAATGTTGAGAAAATTCATATCGATAAGGCTGTTGAAATGGTTCTGAGCAATGAGATAAAAGACAGCAAAACTCAGACTGCCGTATTAAAAACAGCTGTGCTTTTGAAAAAAGGTATTTTATAAAATGAGAAAATATGGTATAATACTGCTGTACGATTTTGCAGAATAGTTTAGTTCTCATGAATGATGGGGGAAGATATATGATTATAAGTCCGATAATAATAATAATTGCGGCGGCAATACTGATAGCGGCAATACTGCTTTATATAATAAACAAGCCGAAAAATCCGCTGTTTACGGGAGTTTTTCTTTTTCTGCTTTTATGCTGTGTGATTTTCACCTTTGCCATAAATATAGAGCTTTCGTCATCAAACAGGGTGTTAACCTCAGACAACAGCTTCTCAAAGGTTCTTACCTCATTTATAACTATGGATAATTCCCCGTCAAAGTCGATACTCTACGACAGCTTCAGACTGTTCCAGATAATAGATTTGTCGCTTGTAGGAATGTGCATAATAGCTTTTATAATCGAAATGAGAATCCTATTGAAAAATAATATTCCGAAAGGGCAGGAGCTGAAAAAATGATTATATATGATGAAATAGTTGAGATGAATACTCCCACGGCGGTAGCTTTGGGACACTTTGACGGTATACATAAGGGACATCAGCTTGTAATAGGAAATGCCGTAAAATGCAGGCAGCATAACAATCTTTCGTCTGTAGTATTTACTTTCAGACAAAATCCTGCCTGTATCGTAAAAAACAAAAAAATACCCTATCTTATGGATAACGATGAAAAAAATCAGCATATTTCGGAGCTTGGTGCGGAATATCTCTTCAACATAGATTTCAATGCAGTTAAAAATATATCCGCAGAGGAGTTTGTGCGTGAGGTTCTTTACAAAAAGCTTAAGGCAAGCAGAGTATACTGCGGCTTCAACTATCATTTCGGAAGCGGAGGAACTGCCAACAGCGAAACGCTCAGGGATTTATGCTCAAGGTATGATATGGAGGTTGTAGCACTTCCTCCTGCTATGTACAACGATGAGCCTATAAGCTCAACAAGAGTGCGTCACTATCTCAAACAGGGCAGAATAGCGGACGTTACCAATATGCTCGGCAGAGAGTATTCGTATAATCTCATAGTATGCAAGGGCAATCAGCTCGGCAGAAGAATGGGTACGCCTACATTCAATCAGGTTATTCCCGAACAGCTAATATTGCCCCGTTTCGGTGTGTATGCTACAGCGGTTACGCTGGAGGACGGAAGCAAGGTCTGCGGAGTTACCAACATAGGTATAAAGCCGACAGTCGGAGCAGATGCACCGCTTGCCGAAACATGGCTTCCGCACTATAACTGCGGCGAGCTTTACGGAAAAAAAGTAAGGTTTGATATAATTGACTTTATAAGAGGCGAAAAGAAATTTCACAGCATTGTTGAGCTGAAAGCTTCAATTCTTGCGGACGGCGAAAAATCGCTCAAAATTTTCCATAACTACTTTGGCGAAAAAAGGACTAATAAAAAATAAATATTTGCAGAACTTTGACAGAGATATCCATAAAGTTTAGCACAGCCTTTTAAAAGGCTTGTGTGTCGAGGGCAGAGTCCTCGGCAGGATTTTTAAGGGTGCAATCCTTAAACTTAAAGGAGTTCTTAGTCAAAGTTTTGTTTATTTATTTAAATATAAAAAGTTTCAAGGTTTTTTCAAGGAACTTTATATAAAATAAATTATAATTAATATCAGAAGGAGTGAATGTTTAGCTATGGTAGAGGTAAAGAACCTTGTGAAGCGTTACGGTGACAAGCTAGCCGTAAACAATGTAAGCTTTACCGTAAATGAAGGAGAAATCTTAGGTTTTCTGGGGCCAAACGGTGCAGGAAAATCTACAACCATGAACATTATTACAGGATACCTGTCGTCAACATCGGGTACGGTTACGATAGACGGCTGCGAAATTCTCGATGACCCAAAGGGAGCGAAATCCAAAATAGGATATTTGCCGGAAATACCGCCGCTTTATCAGGATATGACCGTAAAAAGGTATCTTGAATTTGTCTATGACCTTAAAAGAGTAACACTGCCTAAGCAGGAGCATCTTGCAGAGGTCTGCAAGGTAACAAAAATAACTGATGTCTACAACAGAGTTATTAAAAACCTGTCAAAAGGTTATCGCCAGAGAGTAGGCTTTGCTCAGGCTTTAGTGGGAAATCCTCCTGTAATAATTCTTGACGAACCTACGGTAGGACTTGACCCCAAACAGATTATCGAAATGCGTAACCTCATAAGAGGACTCGGAAAAAAGCATACCGTAATACTTTCATCACACGTATTGTCAGAGATACAGGCAGTGTGCGACAGAATAGTTGTTATAAACAACGGTCAGCTTGTAGCGGACGAAAGCACGGAGGAAATAACAACAAACTTCACAGGCTACAAAAGAATACAGCTTCATATTGACGGCAGCGAAAATGTAATACTTCCTGCACTTCGTGCTGTAGATGATGTAAGCAGAGTAAGGAAGGTTATGCGTACCATAGACGGCTACGGTGAGTACATAGTTGAGTCACGTGCCGAAAAAGACGTAAGAAAGGGAATTTTCAATGCAATGGCAAAGGCAGACTGTCCCATAGTTATGATGAGAAATGCCGAAATGTCGCTTGAAGATGCTTTCTTAAAGATTACAAGCGGAGAGCCTGTAAAAACAAAAGGAGGCAGAAAGTAATGTTTGCGATATATAAAAGAGAGCTTAACGCATATTTTACATCGCCTATAGCGTATGTTGTTTATTCCGTGGCTGCATTTTTCGGCGGTATGTACTTCAGAGGAATTGTCCTGCAGGCCGACAGTTCCGATATGTCATACGTTTTTCTTAATATGACATCAATAGTTATCATTCTTATGCCGATACTCACAATGAAGCTTTTTAGTGAGGAGAAAAACAAGAAAACCGAACAGGGACTTCTTACAGCTCCCGTAAACCTGCTGCAGATAGTAATGGGCAAATTTACAGCAGCTGTTACGGTTTATGCAATTCTTATGCTTTTGTTTGTTATATACGGAGTTATAATAAGCTTTTATGTAACTCCCTCATGGATAACCATTTTCAGCAACATACTCGGACTTCTTCTGTTCGGAACAGCACTTATTTCAATCGGAACTTTCGTATCAAGTCTTACCGAAAGTCAGATTGTAGCGGCAATAATATCAATAGGAGCGGGTCTGCTTATTTCCTATATCAACACGTTTGCAAATTCTCTCGGAGTTGAATTTTTGCAGAATGCTTTAAGGGCAATTTCATTTACAACGCCGTATCAGAATTTTGCCGTAGGAATAATAAAGCTGTCTGACGTTGTATTCTTTCTGAGTGTACCTGTACTGTTTATATTCTTTACAATAAAGGTACTCGAAAGAAGACGCTGGAATTAAGGAGGTGCTTTGATAATGAATAAAAAAGATAACCTTGACGAAGAGATAATGAATACCGCAGAGGAAACGGAGGAAATATCTGAGAATATTGCAGATGAAGAAAGCAGTATCGTAGAAGCTGACGGAGATATTTCCGAAAATGAATCCGATAAAAAAGATGAGGAGGACAATGAGAAAAAATCCTCCGATAAAAAAGATAAAGCCGAAAAGAAAAAGAAAAGCGGCGGCATAAAGGAATTTTTCAAAAGCAGGAAATTCAGAAAGGGCGGTCTTTCAATAGCGTTTACGGCTGTTTTTGTGGTTGTGGTAATAGTTATAAATATGATAGCAGGACTTCTTACTACAAAAATACCCGCACTTACCTTTGACTTATCCGCACAGAACACATATGAGCTTACGCAGGATACGATAGACTTTATAAAGACCCTGAAGAAAGATGTTACTGTAACGGTTCTTGCATCAGAGAGCCAGTATATGGGAGCGTCCGAGTATTATCTTATGGCAGGCACACTTCTCAAGCAGTATGAGAACTATACCGATAAGATAAAAATAAAGTATGTGGATCTTACAGCAAATCCCACATTTACAAACAAATATCCCGATGATACACTTGCAGCAGGAAACTACATAGTGGAATGCGGCGACAAGCACAGAATTCTGACAACAGAAGACCTTTTTGAAACCTCATACGACAACTACAGCTATACAACAAAGGTGACAGGTCTTGAAGTAGAGCCTGCCGTTACTACCGCTGTTCTTAATGTAACATCGGACAATCAGACAAAAGTACAGTTTGTAGAGGGCTTCGGAGATTACAGCTCAGATGCAGCTGCAATAAAAAATCTGCTTGAGCAGAACAATTATAACGTATCTACGGTAAATACGCTTACTCAGGATATTGATTCCGATACATCTGCACTTATACTCTTTACGCCTACCAAGGATTTGGACGATACATCTGCAAAAAAGATTAAGAATTTCCTGAGCAACAACGGTACTTACGGAAAAAATCTGATATATGTAGCTGCACCTGTAAAGACCGATACACCCAAGACAGATGCACTTCTTGAAGAGTGGGGTATGAAGCTGGGTGAAGGTATAGTTGCAGAAACCGACACTTCAAAGCTGCTTACAAATGATTATGTTGTATCAATTCTTGATTACAGCAATACAACTTACACAGACGGTCTTAAAAATAAAACCCTCAATATAGTCGGTGGTTATATAGTGCCTGTTGAAATCAAGAATGAAAATACGGCAACGGCTCTTTTGCAGACCTCGTCACAGGCAAAGCTTATTCCGTTTGATGCAAACAGCGATAAGAATTTTGACTTTGAAAAGGTGGACACTAAACAATATAATGCGGCTGCAATAGCAACTAAATCTTCAAGCGGAGATAAAAGCTCCGGTTTAGTCGTATTCGGTTCAAGTCTTATGTTCAGTTCCAATGCGATAAAAATTTCATCATACAATAACGGAGCTTATATAATAAATATGTTCAACAAGCTTACCGACAATGCGGACGAGGGCATAACAATAGACGGCAAAGACCTTGAAAAGCCTTCTCTCGGTATAACCACAGACCATATTAATGCATGGTCATTGGTTTGTATGGCTGTAATTCCTATAGTTATCATAATCGTTGCCATAGTAATATGGGTACGCAGGAGGAACAGATAATGGCTAAAAACAAAAAAGATGTCAGCAGAGAAAGCGAAACAAGGGAAGTAGAAGCCATAACTGATATTAATGAAGAGGACGAGGACTCTGTATTTTACGACAATACAGCAGGAACTATATTTGCAGCCGATTCGGATGCTGAAACAGGAAATACCAAGGCGGCACAGAAAGCTGCAAAGAAACGTGAAAAACAGGAAGAAAACGGAGGAAAGCCCCCGAAAAACAGAAAGTCTGTTATAGCTGTAATAGTTACCCTGATTGTTGCGGGATTGCTTATAGGCCTGTATTTCTGGGCACAGAGTGCCGTTCCCGATAAGAACAGTGAAACGCAGGCCACCTATCCCACAGACGAAAAGGGAAATCAGTATGCTACAGACCTCAAGGGAAACAAAATAGATTCCCAGAAGGATAAAGACGGAAACATTATAATTGCAGGAGTAGAGGAGCTTATCGACCATGTTCCGGCAGACATAAGGTCTGTAAAAGTAACAAATGAAGAGGGAAGCTTTGAACTGCTTTCGGAAACACCTACCGAAAAATCTACCGACAGCGATGGCAAGGAAACCGTCATTACATCAGAAACCAAGTATACCCTGAAAGGTTATGAGGAAGCACCTCTTGCCTCAGGTATGCCCGATGCGGTGGCGAACGATGCAGCAGCTGTAACAACTACGAATATAGTTGATATAACAGGAAAAAATCCGCAGGATTATGGTCTTGACAAGCCACGTTCCACAGTAAAGGTGACGTTTACCAATAACAATGAAAGGACAATCACTGTAGGAAACGATGCCCCCGATAACAAGGGTACGTATATTATGGTAGACGGCGACAAGGCTATATACCTTGTTGACAGTGAATCGGTTGATTCGTTCCTGTATAAGCCTCTGTCACTGCTAAGCAAGGAGGTAACCGCATCTTCCGAAGCTGAGGGAAGTGCGAATCCGAAAAAAGCAAAAATAAGCGGTTCAAAATTCAAGGACGCTATGGAGTTTGTAGAGAATGATGATAAAACAGTATCAGGTGCTTACTTTAAAATGACAGCTCCTGTAAGCTGCTTTGTCAATGTAACGAACGGTTCAAAGGTTTTGGGTTCGCTGCGTTCTGTTTCGGCTGACGATGTACTTGCATATAAGCCTGATGAAAAAACTCTGAAAAAGTACGGTATAGATACCGAAAATCCGTATGCGGAGATAAATGCTGAATTTTCGGATACTAAAATTCACCTCTATGGTGCGAAGCCTGTTATTAACAATACCGAAAACAGCAGTACTGCCGATGCCTCCGAACAGGTAAGCAGTGTTTATGTTTACAATCCCGAAAGTAAGATGATATATTCAGTTTCATCGGCAAAGGCAGAATGGGCATTGACTTCATATGAAGATATGGTATTTGAGTATGTTATGCGTCCAGACCTCCCTTATATCAAGAATATTGAGGTTACTGCATCAGGAAAAACTTATTCGTTTGATGTGAACCACGAGAAAAATACAGACTCTGAGGGCAACGAAACATCATCTACAACGTTTAAGTACGGAGATAAGTCCATAGATTCAGAAAAATTTGATGTTTTCTATCAGAATTTGGAATCAGCTATGGTCAATACTGTCAAGTCAGGAAAGGCTGAAGGAAATGCTGAGCTTACGGTAAAAATTTCATATACCAATGACAAGCAACCCGATACTTATACCTTCTACAAGGGCGATACAGGAAAATATAATTTCTCGGCAGACGGAAGCAATATACTTGGTGATGTATTCGATACCTATGTAAATAAAATTATCGAAGATACTCCTAAAATTGCTAAGGGTGAAACTGTAACCCCGATGTAAATATTTGATTTTGAAGTGAGCTTGGCGGTGATTTACGTCAGACTCACTTCTGAATCAGGGAGTTGCGATTGCAGCCTGTTTCGGACGAAAGTCCGAAACAAAATTTCAACCATACGCTTGAAATTTGACAAAAACGATTGTTTTTGTCGGCTGCAATCGCACTTTGAGCGAAGAACTCAGGCTGTGAAGGGATATGTTTCAATAGCACGAATATGGGGTCAGAACGTTTTAACGTCCTGACCCCATATTCGTGCTATATTTGAAGAAGCATTGAGAGTTTAAGGATTTCACCCTTAAAAATCCTGACCAAAGGCTCCGCCTTTGGAAACCGCAAGCCTTTGAAAAGGCTTGATCTAAACGTTATGGTTTTGTTCCGTAATAGTTACTGCTTTATACCTGCAATAACTTCTGCTATAACATCACGCTCATCTAACGGATATTTTACTCCGTTAATTTCCTGATAGTCCTCATGACCCTTGCCTGCAAGAATGATAATATCGCCTTTCCGAGCATTGTGTATAACCCATTCAATAGCCTTTCGTCTGTCGGGAATTTCAACATATTTTCCTGTAGTTTTATTAATTCCTGTAAGAATATCGTTAATAATAGCCTGAGGGTCTTCTGTACGGGGGTTATCGGAGGTAATAACGCTGAGGTCAGCCAGTTTTCCCGAAACCTCCCCCATAGAGAAGCGGCGTTCTCTGGAGCGGTCACCGCCGCAGCCGAACAGGCATACAAGTCTTTTCGGCTTATAATCTCTGATAGTACTCAGCAGACTTTCAAGAGCCATTGCATTATGTGCATAATCAATCATAAGGGTAAAATCATCGGAAATATCAATCATTTCAATTCTGCCTTTTACCTTAGCATAACGCAGAGCCTTTTGTATGGAAGCATTGTCTATACCAAACTGTTTGCAGATAGCTATGGCTGTCAGTGAGTTATACACGCTGAACTTTCCGGGCAGATTTATTTCAACATTCATATTGACCTTACCGCTTACGGTATAGGATACACCAAGAGAGCCGTTATTTTTCATAAGCTTCACATCGGAGGCACGCAAATCGGCATTTTCACCAAAGCCGTATGTAACAATATCGCAGTTGGTATGGCTGATGATATAGTCAGAGTGTTTGTCGTCTATGTTTATTACAGCATGTCTGCACTGCTTAAAGAGAAGGCTTTTACAGTGGAGATAATCTTCAAAATCCTTATGCTCGTGAGGACCTATGTGGTCAGGCTCGATATTTGTAAAAATTCCTGTTTCAAAGGTAAAGCCTGCGGTACGGTGGAGCATAAGCCCCTGAGAGGAAACCTCCATAACAACGCAGTCGCAGCCAGCCTTTACCATTTCGCTGAAATATTTTTGCAGAACATAGGACTCAGGGGTGGTGTTGTCAGCTTTTATAATTCTATCGCCGATTATAATTTCGATAGTACCTATAAGACCGCACTTGTGACCTGCGTTTTCTAAAATTGATTTAACGAGGTAGGTAGTAGTAGTTTTGCCTTTTGTGCCTGTTATTCCTATAACCTTGAGCTTTTCGGCAGGATTGCCGAAAAATTCGGCTGAAATACAGGCAAGAGCATAGCGGCTGTCCTTTACCTTGATAACTGTTATGTTTTCGGGGATGTTTTCCACATCGTCCTCAATAACCAGTGTGCATGCACCAGCCTCAACGGCTTTAAGGGCATATTTGTGACCGTCTGATACTGCTCCTTTTATGCAAACGAAAAGCGAGCCCTCACTGACCTTTCTTGAATCAAAGGCGACACAGGTTATTTCCCTGCCCATATTTCCCTGAATACATTTAAAATCAAGTTTTTTTAATAAAGCTTTGAGTTCCATATAATTACTCCTTTATAATAACAAAAGTTTTACAAGATAAATTTACAATATTATACGGTCGTTGTCAATGCGAAATTCCTTGTAGTGTGTGATTGGATTTTATATATTAATAATGACGAAAAAATAGTGAAATTCAATTCAATTTTATAAATGTTTTTGGAATATATTACATGGATATGAGTATATTATTACTGTGGCTTGTACAATATACCTATAAAACTAATATATTTAGTCAATATAACAAAATAACAAATTCAAATAGTAAATAGTAAATGTTAGACAGTTTTAACGCAGTGGATTGTTCACAAAGGCGAAATCACCGCAAATCCTTATGCAATACTAACAAAAATAATGATTGAAATATATTAAAATAACTAAAATAACTAAAATCTGTTGCAATTAAAAATAGTATATGATATTATAACTACAATAGTTATGACGATTGTCAGACTGTCTGTTTATGAATTTAGTGCAGTTTCAACAACTGTCTAAGCCATTAAAAATTATTTTAAAATATTTTATTTACTAAAGAAAGAAGGAAAAAACAATGTTTGGTAAAACAAAAAAGGTTGTTGGCATTCTTTTGGCATCATGTATGATTGCTACTGCATTCGCAGGCTGTGGCGGCGGTGGCAGCACTACGTCAAGCACAGGCGGCTCATCGGGTACAGCTTCCACCACTTCCGGAAGTACAAAAGAAAAGTCAGTAACGGTTGACGACATGATGAAGGACGCAGACTATGCACTTGGAACAGAGGGCAAGGACTCGGAAGTAAGTCTTAAGGTTTGGGCTCCGTCAGATGCTTTGAAGATTGTACAGAAGCAGTGTGATGATTTCGCTAAAAACTTCTCAGACAGAAAGATTAAAATTAAGGTTGTTGCACAGGGCGAAAACAATGCTGCTGCTAACCTTATGAATGACCCCTCAACAGCTGCTGACGTATTCGGCTTTGCATCAGACCAGGCTTCAAACCTTTATCCCGGCGGATTTGTTGCAAATGTAAGAGCAGACTATGCTAATGCAATCAAGGCAGAGCACCTCGAGGGAGCTGTAGACGTTTCTACAAACAGCGAAGGCAAGCTCGTTGCATTCCCTGAAACCGGTGACAACGGATACATTGTATACTACAACAAGAGCCTCGTATCTGCTGACGAAGTTAAAACACTTGAAGGACTTATGGCAGCTTGCGAAAAGCAGAAGAAGCAGTTCATTCTGAGCATTGGCAACGGCTTCTACGGCTGTATAATTCCTCTTACCGGCGGCGGCACATACAGCCTCGACGAGGAGGGCAATCAGGTTCTTAACTATGACAAGAAAAAGGTTGTAAAGAGTGCTAAGGCTTTTGCAGACGTTCTTGCTAACAACAGCTACTTCTCATCAGCTGATACAGATAAGGTTCTTGCATCTAACCTCAAAAATAAGAAGGCTTTGGCAGGCGTATCCGGTACATGGAAGCGTGCAGCTATCGAGAATGCTCTCGGTGATGACTTTGCTTGTGCTAAGCTGCCTACAATCAAGATAGACGGAACAGACACAGATATAGTTTCAATGTACGGCTACAAGCTTATCGGTGTAAACAACAACAGTAAATATCCTCGTACATCACAGGCTCTTGCATACTATCTCTCAGGTGAGAAGTGTCAGAAGGAGAGAGCTGAGTCAGACGATCTCGGTTGGGGTCCTTCAATAACAAAGCTTGTAGAGAGTGATATAGTTACAGGCGATCCTTGTCTCAGTGCTATGTACGCTCAGCGTGAGCACTCTGTACCTCAGATAGGTCTTGCAGGTTCATTCTGGGATCCTACAGGTGCATTCGGTGCTTATGTTGTAGAGAAGAAGAACGACCTTTCAGAAGAAGGCATTGGCAAGGCATACGACAATATGTACACAAGTATCACAGCTAATTAAAATATTGCAATAAAGGGAAAAAATGTTCTTTGAGGTTCAGGCAGTCCGAAATGAGGAATCGGACTGCTTGAGCAGTTAAAAATATATATTATATGAAAAGGGGAGTGAAGTAATGAAATATATAGACTATGTACAGCTTAGTCCCATTGAAAAGTTTACTTACAAGTTAAGCAGCTTTTTCAAGGCTATTCCCGGTGCATTGGCAGGCTTTTTCAGTGCAATAGGAAAATTCCTGAAATCGTTTGTACAGGGAATAGGTAACTTCTTTAAGGATTATGCAACCTATTTCAAGACCGGCGGTCCAATGACAAAGCTTTCATATGTTGTTATGGGAGCAGGCTGTTTAGCTTACGGGCAGGTTGTAAAAGGTATTATATTCTTACTTGCGGAAATTTTGTTCATTGTGTATATGGCAACTTTCGGAGGGGTCTATATCTCAAAATTCGGTACTTTAGGTACAGTTGGTTCTCATGTGGAGATGTCAGAGGACGGCTTTGAAATCAACGTACCCGGAGATGACTCAATGCTTATCCTTCTGTTCGGTACTTTGACGCTGATTCTTATTGCAGTATTTATTGCTGTATATATACTCAACATCAAGGTTGCTGTTAACTGCGAAAAGATTGTAAAATCAGGCTCAAAGCCGAATACAATTCAGGAGGACATAAAGCTTCTGACAGATGAGAAGTTCCATATTACGCTTCTTACAATTCCTACAATTTTGGTAAGCTGTTTCACGATACTGCCATTGATATTTATGATATTGATAGCGTTTACCAACTTTGACGGACAGCATCAGCCTCCTAACGTACTGTTCACATGGGTAGGCTTCAGCAACTTCGGCAATATCTTTGTCGGAAACGAGATGTATTCAAGAACATTCGGAAGTGTTCTTGTATGGACATTTGTATGGGCTGTTGTTGCAACCTTCTCCTGCTACATACTCGGTGTAATTGTTGCCCTCATGATTAACAAGAAGGGCTTGAAATTTAAGGGAGTATTCAGAACCTGCTTCGTAATTTCAGTTGCAGTTCCTCAGTTCGTAACACTCCTCCTTATGGCTCAGATGCTTTCACAGGACGGTGTTGTAAACGTTCTGCTCCAGAATATGGGACTTATAAAAGAACCTATACGTTTCCTGACAGATACAAGTAATCCTAATCTGGCAAGAGTTACAATTATTCTTGTTAATATATGGATAGGTATACCTTACACAATCCTCAGTACAACAGGTATTCTTTTGAATATCCCCGAAGATTTGTACGAATCGGCAAGAATAGACGGAGCAACACCTGTTGTTCAGTTTACAAAAATTACATTGCCTTATCTTGTATTCGTAACAACACCTCAGTTGATTTCCACATTCGTAGGAAACATCAACAACTTCAACGTAATCTATCTCTTAAGCGGCGGCGGTCCTCAGAACAACGCTTACTACGGTGCAGGTTCAACCGACCTTCTTGTTACGTGGCTGTTCAAGCTGACTATGGATAAGCACGATAACAACCTTGCTGCTTCAATCGGAATTATAGTATTTATCATTTCAGCTACATTGTCGCTGATTACGTTCAACAATACTAAATCCGCTAAAGATGAGGGGGCGTTCTCATGATAAAAAGCTACAAAACAAGAAGACTTATAGGAGACATTCTTGTATATGCCATACTCACGGTTTTGTCTATAATTTGGATTTTGCCTATCCTGTGGATAGTTATGACATCTTTCTCAGGCGAAGATGCTGCTTTTATAGACCACGTTATACCCCACTCATGGACGTTCAACAACTATATTGAGCTGTTCACAAAGACCGAAACCTTCGACTATCCCAGAGCTTTTCTTAATACGCTTATAATATCCATATTCTCATGCGTTATTTCAACTCTCAGCGTACTTATGGTTTCCTACACATTCAGCCGTCTGAGATTTAAGTCAAGAAAAGCATTTATGAATGTTGCAATGATTTTGGGAATGTTCCCCGGCTTTATGACTATGATAGCTATTTACTACATTCTTAAAGTAATCGGCTTGTCACAGAACATAGTAGGTCTTATCATTGTATATTCGGCAGGTGCTGCACTGGGTTACTTCATATCAAAGGGCTTCTTTGATACAGTGCCCAAGGCTTTGGACGAGGCTGCTACCATAGACGGTGCTACCAAAAATCAGATTTTCTGGCAGATTATACTTCCTATGTCTAAGCCTATCGTTGTATATACCGTTATCACCTCATTTATCGGTCCCTGGACAGACTTCATTCTTGCAAGAATGTTGATACAGGACGCTTATGATCAGTATACTGTTGCTCTCGTTCTTTGGAACATGACTGATAAGGAAAAGGTTGACGAGTTCTTCTACAGATTCTGTGCAGGTTCGGTAATAGTTGCAATTCCTATAACCGCTGTATTCCTCAAGATGCAGAAGTTCTATGTTGAAGGTATCACCGGCGGTGCTGTAAAGGGTTAAAAATCCTTTCTGTACGTGCTTTGTATATCTGCGATAACAAATAAAACAAGAGGTGAAGACTTTGTTCTTCACCTCTATCTTTATATAAAGCACTTGTATATTCAGCTATATAATGCCGACTGTTTACAAGTGCTTTAAAAATAAGCTCTGTAATTATGCATTACACAGAAAAACATACAAATGACTTGTTTATATTATGTGCCTGTTTCAAGGTTCTATACACATATTATAAAAAATTAAAAAGTTAAAAAGTTAAAAAATTAAAGTTTAGGTCAAGCCTTTTCAAAGGCTTGCGGGTCGAGGGCAGAGCCCTCGTCAGGATTTTTAAGGGTGAAGCCCTTAAACGGAGGAAAGGAGAATTTCAATGATAAAAAAGCTTATAGCTATAGCTATGGCAGCGGCTTTGTCGGCTTGTGCGTTTTCTGCGTGCTCTTCGGGAAATGATAACCCGTCGGCTTCATCACAGCAAAGCAAGGCTTCAGGTACCGTTCAGCCTCAGAAGGCTGTTCAGTCTACAGATAACTACAGAAATTTTTATCAGATATTTGTTTACAGCTTCTGTGATTCAAACGGCGACGATGTCGGAGACATTCCGGGAATCGTGAGCAAGCTCGACTACCTGAATGACGGCGACCCTGAAAAGGGTGATGACCTCGGTATAGACGGTATATGGCTTACACCTATTGCCAAGTCCGTATCATACCATAAATATTCGGTTGAGGATTACTGCTCCATTGATGAGGAATTTGGTACAATGGAGGATTTTGAAAAGCTCATAGCCGAATGTAAGAAAAGAGGTATAAACGTTATAACAGATTTGGTAGTAAACCATTCTTCAAACAGACATGAGTGGTTCGTAAAAGCCTGCGAGGAGATAAATCAGGGCAATCCTGACGGCTACGCAAAATATTACCATATCGTCAAGGAAGATGACAAAACCACAGGGGATAAGTATTATCCTATTCAAGGTACTGACTATTACTATGAAGCCAATTTTTCAGATACTATGCCTGAATTAAACCTCTCAAACCCTGATGTAAGAGCGGAAATTAAAAAGATTATGAAATTCTGGTTAGACAAGGGCGTGGCAGGCTTCCGTCTTGACGCAATAAAATACTACGATACAGGCGGAGATGACGGCAAAGACTTCTGTAAATGGATTACCGACACAGCACACGAGCTGAAAAAGGACTCTTATATCATAGGTGAAAATTATTCCGGCACGGGACAAATATCCGACTGGTACTCAACAGGTATAGACAGCCAGTTCAATTTCCCTATGAGCTCTGCTATAGGTGACTATGTAAATACAACACGCACAAGAAACGTTAAAAAACTTTATAGCACTATGCAGTCATGGCAGAAAAATATCAGATCAAAAAATAAAAACGCTATAGACAGTCCGTTCCTATCCAACCACGATATGGCAAGAAGTGCCGCTTATCTTGTCGGCAATCTCGAAAGCGAAAAGCTTGCGGCTATGTTGTATATGCTCTCTCCCGGAACTCCCTACATATACTACGGTGAAGAACTCGGTATGCTCGGAAGTGACAAGGACAATGACGGAACATACCGTCTGCCTATGCCTTGGGAGGGCGATGAGTGGGACAAAATTCTTATTCCCAACACTTCCGTTGAATCCGCTGAGGATTACATTGTGACTACTGTTAAGGACGCTCAGAAAGATGAAAATTCACTTTTCAAGACCTATCAGCAGCTTATAAAGCTTAAACTTCAGAATCCAGAAATTGCAAGAGGTACTATAACAAAGGTTATCGAAACAGGCGAAAATTATGCGGCAGGCTATGTTATTGAGTATGATGGAAAGAAAGTGGTTATATTCTGTAATGCCGACAAAACCGAATCATTCTCCGGTGAGATAAGCAAATCAGACTGCGGTTACAGCGGTATTGCAGGTCAGGTTACAGCACGTAGTGCCGGTGATTCCGAGCAGGCAAAGCTGGAGGGTTCAACTCTTACAGTACCGCCTATGACTGCTGTTATTTTGCGTTGATGTTTATATCATTAAGTCAGGTATGCACTTACTGCATACTTCACTTACATCTTGTATTTATTTTTCAGCGTAAAACATAAATTAATTTATAAGGAGGTGTCTGCGATGAATTTATCTGTATGTGCGGCGGTTACGGCATTGATACTGACTTTTTTTCAGGCTGTTGTTACATTTTTAAATCTGTGCGGTTCGTCTGTTCCCGAAATATATTACAGACTGCCTAAAAATAAAGTATTTAACTTTCAGCTTGCAGTTGAGGCAGTCCTTGTACTGCTTTCTGTTTTAAGCCTTGCCAATGCGGCAGGGCTGGGGGTATGTCTGTCGGTTATTCTAGGCTGTATGGGAAGTTCAATAATATTCTTTGTTCTGGATTTTTGCAGAAATATTGTTCCTCAGAAGCACAAAGGATTATTTTCGTTTTTTACAAAAGCCGTAACAGTTATTTTAATGCTTGAGCTTACTCTGTTCAACTTTAATACTTACGATTTTCTTTCGGGAGGGTACGAACAGACGGAGGTGGATTTTTCCAAAGCTTCCATAGTAAACGGAAATGTAAATGCGGATAAATCGGTTACGCTTTACGGGGGTTCGATAGAGCTTGAACAAGTGGGAATACCTGTAGGCTCAATCAGCGTAGATGTTTCAAATGAATTTTCGGCTGCCGTTGACTTTAAGCTTAAGTATGCGGACGAAACCAATGCTCAGTACAGAGGAATACCTGTAGAATTTTCGGTTATAAAGGATAACCGCCGTTCAGCTGCTGTACCGCTTGCATTTTCGGGAAAAGTATCCAAGCTTATGTTAAGCTATACAAAGCCGTCGGAACAGGGAAGCAGCATAACTATAAATTCAATCACTTTGAATAAACCCGTAGAGCTTGAAATTAATGCAGTCAGAATTGTAACGCTGTTGTTTTTTGCCTTGCTGTGCTATCTTCTTCTAAACGCAGAGGTATTCAAAATTCCTGTCAGGGACAGCGGTCAGAATATGAAAGCGGTTACTGTGGTTTTATCGGTTATATTTGTATTTACAGCATTTGTTTCAATTACAATATACAGAAGCGACAACAGTTCTTCTCTTGAAAAAGAGTTCTCACTTACAAGCGGCAATCAGATTACAAAGGAGCTTGTAGACGCATTTGAAAACGGCAGTGCTGAACTTGATATTCAGGCTGACAGCAGTCTTACAGCATTGGAAAATCCCTATGACTGGAGTCAGCGTGAAGAGAGTAATGCTTTATACAGCTGGGATCATGTTTTCTATAACGGAAAGTATTACTCCTATTACGGCATAGCACCTGTTATACTGCTTTTTATGCCGTATCACCTTATGACAGGCTATTATTTCCCTACGGTATGGGCGGTAATGCTTTTCGGCGGTATAGGAATAGTATTTTTGGTAAAGCTTCTGAAAGCTGTGTTTGAAAGATGGTTCAGTGAAACACCTTTCGGACTTGCCGTATCAGCTATGGTAATTATACTATGCTCGTGCGGAGTATGGGCGAATTTTGTTACACCTAATTTCTATGAGATTTCTCAGACCTCGGGTTTTGCCTGTGTAACGGCAGGTGCGTATTTTATGATTACCTCCGAAATAATAAGTGATGACAGGAACGTTAACTTTACTAAGCTTACGATATCGACCTCTTTGCTTGCCCTGTCCGTTCTGTGCAGACCAACGCTTGCTGTATACTGTCTGGCAGCACTTCTGTTTATCACTTTCGGTTTTGTGAAAATAAAGAAGCAGTTTTCTGCAAACAGCTCAAAAAAGAGTAAGGACAACAAAAAAGGTGATATGTATATAAAATATTTCAGCTGTGCATTGATACCCTTTGTTGTCATAGGAAGCATACAGATGTACTACAACTATGTAAGGTTTGGTTCTTTTACAGACTTCGGAATTGACTATTCGCTCACGATAAACGACTTTACGAGAGCAGAATCACACATACCGCAGATTTTTATAGGCTTCTTCAATTTCCTGTTTGCAGTACCCTTGATTGATACGGTATTTCCGTTTATTCATTCCAACTTTACAAAGCTTGATACAAACGGATACTATTTTGTGGCAAACACTGTAGCCTGCGGTATTATATTCAAGGCACTTCCAACGTTGTCATATCTGTATGCAGGAAAAGCATACAGACTTTCTTCAAAGCAGAACAGAAAAAGAAACTTTATTCTTATTCTTGCGGTTTCGGTAATAGCTCCGTTTATGATTATATTCTCTATAGCTGAGAGCGGTTATGGTGTTCGTTATGCAACAGACTTCGACTGGCAGATAGTTATGGGTGCATTTGTGATTGCGTTCACAGTTTACGGCTCGGTGAAAAGTACCGCTGTGAAAAGAATTTTGGAAAAGCTTCTTGTATTTTCTCTTGCAGTGGGTATTGCTGTATTTTTTGCACAGCTTTATGAGCATCATGCTGCCAATGTCAATACTATACAGCTTGACGCAGATTTTATGAGCTTGGCAAGGTGCTTTGAATTTTGGAAATAAATAAAAATAACAGACTATTTTTATAAAAAACGCACATATAATCGTAAATTTTGTATAGATGAACAAAAAAATAAAGAATTTTTTTGTTGTTATTATACTATACTTTTTGAAAATCAAATGGTATAATGTATCTGTATGAATAGTCAGCGGATATGTACGGTTAAATATAAAAAGAAAGGTGGATTTATTATGACATATGATAAAATACTTGCTGAACGTAAAGGAAAAGTTGTTTATAAAATAGGCAACAGTGTTGTAAAGCTTTTTGACAGCGAATTTCACCCCAAATCGGACGTTCTTAATGAGGCACTGAATCAGGCAAGAGTAGAGGAAACAGGACTTCCTATACCTAATCTTACAGCAGTTTCTATAATAGACGGAAAATGGGCAATTACTATAGACTATGTTGAAGGAAAAACATTACAGGAGCTTATGGACGAAAATCCCGATAAAATTGATGAATACCTTAATCTGTTTGTTGATTTACAGCTTGAGGTTCACAGCAAAAGAGCTCCGTTGCTGAATAAGCTTAAGGATAAGATGAACAGAAAAATATCCAGTCTTCAGGATATAGATGCAACTACACGTTATGAACTTCATACAAGACTTGAATCTATGCCTAAGCATACAAAGGTTTGTCACGGAGACTTTAATCCCAGCAACATAATAATAGATGATAAAGGTGAGGTTCATATTCTCGACTGGTCGCATGCAACTCAGGGAAATGCGGCAGCAGATGCAGCGAGAACATATCTGCTGTTCTCTTTGAAGCAGCCTGAGCTTGCTGACAGATATCTTAAGCTTTTCTGTGCAAAGAGCAATACTGCAAAGCAGTATGTTCAGCAGTGGCTTCCTATAGTTGCGGCATCACAGCTTGTAAAGGGACGTGACGGTGAAAAAGAGTTCCTTATGAGATGGATAGATGTTGTTGAGTATGATTAATTAAAAAGTTTTGCGGAAATCCCAATGGGATTTCCGCATTTTTTTGACGGTAGATTAAGGTTTGTACTGTGATGAGACAAGGCGGCGATTGCAGTCCGTTTCGGACTTTCGTCCGAAACGAAATTTCAAGCTTGCTTGCTTGAAATTTGTCAAAAGCAAATGCTTTTGACGGCTGCAATCGCCGCCTGAGCGAAGCCACAGATTTTATTCTGAAATATTGGGAGTTTAAGGGCTTCGCCCTTAAAAATCCTGACGAGGGCTCTGCCCTCGACCCGCAAGCCTTTAAAAAGGCTTGACCTAAACTTCAGGTTGTCTTTATTCAGGTTATGTCAGATTCAGATGCTTTTCAAGAATTTCTGTTGCGTCCCTGCACAAAAGCGGACACGGACGTTTTTTTCGTCCTGCAAGCTCAGGGTTTTCCATAGGCTTCAAGCCTAAAAGCTCCGCACAGATTATGGAACCGTTCTGTTTTTTAAAATCCTCCAGCAGCTCACGTACAAGAGTATTTATTTTTTGTTTTCCGATACTGTCTGCGGGATTTATGTAGCCGCTTATCATATTTGCCGCCATAACCATACCGTTTACTGTTCCGCAGACGCTTCTTGTTCTGCCTATACCTCCGCCGTAACCTGAGGTAATCATAAGTGTAGTTTCACGGTCAAGACCTGTAACATCGCTCAGTGCAAGCATTACTGCCTGAGCACAGTTATAACCCTTTAAAAAATTGTTGTAAGCCTCTTCGCCTCTTTTGCTCATAAATAAAAGCCTCCGTTTCAGTATTTTTCCTTATCGTCATCGCCTGCAGGCTCTACAAGAACCTTTACAATGCGTCTTTTTTTAACCTGAGATACAGTCAGCTTCACACCTGAAAAAATTATGTAAGGGTGTTCGTATTCTTCGGGTATTCTTCCAAGTTGGTCGAGTATCAGACCTGCTATGGTATCGAACTCGTCCTCGGGTAAATCAGAGCCGATAAGCTCGTTAACCTCGTCAAGTCCCGCACTTCCGTCTACAGAGTAGATTTTTTCGGTTATACGGTGAAATTCTTCTTCTTCGTGGTCAAATTCGTCCTGTATGTTGCCCATTATGAGTTCTATCAGGTCTTCAAGTGAAACTATACCGTCAGTGCCGCCGTATTCATCGACTACGATAGCTATCTGAGTTTTTGCAGCAATCATTTCAGCGAAAAGCTTGCTGCATTTTTTGCTACTCGGAACAAAGAATGCATCACGGGTAATGTCTGTAAGCTTGAAATCTTCGGGAATTTCGTTGAATACAAATCTCAGCAAATCCTTTGCATACAAAATTCCTACGATATTATCGGTATCTTCATGATATACAGGAATTCTGGAATAGCCGGAATCTATTACTTTCTGAACAACTTCGGTGAGAGGTTCGTTATCCTCGCAGGCAACGACATCTTTTCTGTGGGTCATAATCTCATTTGTGGAGGTGTCGTCAAAGCTGAAAATGTTTTCTATCATTATCTTACAGTTCTTGTCTATCAGACCCTGCTCACAGCTCATATTTATTACTTTGATAACCTCACTTTCCGCAGCGTCCTGTGTTTCGGGTTCCGAATATCCGAAAAGTCTGTTAAGCAGTCGGTTTCCTTTTTTTGCGGTACTTTTTTCAGTCAAGTCATCAGCCATTTTTAAATTTTTCTCCTCATTGATTATTTATCTTCCAAAACATCACGGCAGCTTCGTGAACGCTGCGATTGCAGCCCACGGCAGACAAATGTCTGCCGTGAACTTTCAAGGTTAGACCTTGAAAGTTGTCAAAAGCGAATGCTTTTGACGGCTGCAATCGCCTGTCAGAGCAAATCCGAAAGACTGTTTCCAATATGCCGTAAAAGGTAAAATTAACGTAAAAATTATGGTATGTACAAACTCTCAGGATAAGTATAGCATAAAACAAAGAGGATTGCTAACAAATTTAAATATTTTTTACAAGAAAGTCAATAAAATTATTTTTATTTTACTTTACACTTTGAATAAAAAGTGCTAAAATTATAGAGGATTTAAGATTTATTGAATCTGTACAACAAAAATTTGTTCTAGGCCTTAGGGTATTAATTTATAAGGAGGTAAAATCTCAATGGCTAGGAAAATGAAAACTATGGATGGTAACAGTGCTGCTGCATATGTATCATATGCGTTTACAGATGTAGCAGCAATCTATCCTATAACTCCGTCATCAGTTATGGCTGATGAGGTTGACAAGTATGCTACAGCAGGTCAGAAGAACCTGTTTGGCAGAGAAGTTCAGGTAACAGAAATGCAGTCTGAGGGAGGAGCAGCAGGTGCAGTACATGGAGCTCTTTCAGCAGGAGCACTCACAACAACATTTACGGCATCACAGGGCTTGCTTCTGATGATACCTAATATGTACAAAATGGCAGGTGAGTTGTTGCCCAGCGTTATACATGTTTCAGCTCGTGCTTTGACATCACACGCACTTTCGATTTTTGGTGACCACTCTGACGTTTATGCGTGCCGTCAGACAGGCTACGCTATGCTTTGCTCAACCAATCCTCAGGAATGTATGGATTTGGGAGCAGTAGCACATCTTGCAGCAATTAAGAGCAGAGTTCCTTTCCTGCATTTCTTTGACGGTTTCCGTACATCTCACGAAATTCAGAAGATTGCTCTTTGGGATTACAAGGATCTTGGCGAAATGCTCGACTGGGACGCAGTAGACGCTTACAGAAGAAGAAGCCTTAACCCTGAGCACCCTGTAACAAGAGGTACAGCTCAGAACGATGATATATTCTTCCAGGCAAGAGAAGCTTGTAACGTATACTATGACAAAGCTCCTGAAGTAGTTGTAGAATATATGAACAAGGTTAATGAGAAGCTCGGAACAAATTATAAGCCCTTCAACTATTACGGAGCACCTGACGCTGAGAACATAATCGTAGCAATGGGTTCTGTAAATGACTGTGCAGAAGAGGTTATAGACTATCTCACAGCTAAGGGTGAGAAGGTAGGTCTTGTTAAGGTAAGACTGTACAGACCTTTCGTTGCTGATTATTTCCTCAGTGAGATTCCCGATACAGTTAAGAACATAGCAGTTCTTGACAGAACAAAAGAACCCGGTTCAATAGGAGAGCCTTTGTACCTTGATGTACTCGCAGCTATCAACGGTTCAAAGTTTGCAGGCGTAAACGTTTACACAGGCCGTTACGGACTTTCATCAAAGGATACAACTCCTGCTGACGTAATCGCAGTATACCGCAATATGGAATCTGAAGCACCCAAGAAGAGATTTACAATCGGAATTGTTGACGATGTAACAAACCTCTCACTTCCTATAGGCGAGAATCCCGATACAACACCTAAGGGAACAAGCTCATGTAAATTCTGGGGACTTGGTGCTGACGGTACAGTTGGTGCTAACAAAAACTCAATCAAAATTATCGGTGACCATACGGATATGTATGCTCAGGGATATTTTGCATATGACTCAAAGAAATCAGGCGGACTTACAGTTTCTCACCTTCGTTTTGGTGACAAGCCCATTAAGTCTACATATTATATAAGCAAGGCAGATTTTGTTGCCTGTCATAATCCTTCATACGTAACAAAGTATGATATGGTAGATGACCTCAAGGAGGGCGGAAGCTTCCTGCTCAACTGTCCTTGGTCGGGCGAGGAGCTTGAGGAAAGACTTCCCGCAAAGATGAAGAGACTTATTGCTCAGAAGAAGATTAATTTCTACACAATCGATGGTATCAAGATTGGTAAGGAAATCGGACTGGGCGGACGTATAAATACTATTTTGCAGTCAGCATTCTTTACTATTGCAAACATCATTCCCAAGGAAGATGCAATTCAGTATATGAAGGACGCTGCAACAAAGTCCTACAGCAAGAAAGGTCAGGCTATAGTAGATATGAACCACGCAGCTATCGAGCGTGGAGCTACCGATTTTGTAAAGGTAGAAGTACCTGCAAGCTGGGCTGACGCTGAGGGAGAGCTTGAAAAGGTTGTATCAACAGAGGGAAGAAAAGAAGTTCTCGATTATGTAAACACAATTCTTCACCCTGTAAACGCATATAAGGGTAATGAACTTCCCGTATCTGCATTCAAGGATCATATAGACGGTACTGTACCTCAGGGTTCTGCGGCATATGAGAAGAGAGGTATTGCAGTAGATGTACCTTCATGGAAGCCCGAAAACTGTATCCAGTGTAACTTCTGTTCATATGTCTGCCCTCACGCAGCTATAAGACCTGTAGCTATGACTGAGGAGGAAGCTGCAAATGCTCCTGCAGCTACAAAGAAAGCTCCTATGATGGCTATGCCCGGTATGGTATTCACAATGACAGTTTCTACACTTGACTGTACAGGATGCGGCTCATGTGCACAGGTTTGTCCCGGCAAGAAGGGCGAAAAGGCTCTCGTTATGTCACCGGCTGACAACGAAATACCTCAGCAGGAAGTATTCGCATACGGTCTTGATGTTGCTGAGAAGCCCGAGGTTGCTGCAAAGTTTAAGGAAACAACCGTTAAGGGAAGTCAGTTCAAGCAGCCGTTGCTTGAGTTCTCAGGTGCATGTGCAGGCTGTGGTGAAACACCTTACGCTAAGCTTGTTACACAGCTCTTCGGTGACAGAATGTTCATAGCTAATGCAACAGGCTGTTCATCAATCTGGGGTGCATCAGCTCCTGCAACACCTTACACAGTAAACAAGGAAGGTAAAGGTCCCGCATGGCATAACTCACTCTTTGAGGATAACGCAGAGTTCGGTTATGGTATGGTTCTCGGTCAGAACGCTATCCGTGAAAGACTTGCTGAGTACGTAAAGGCAATCTCTGAAAAGACAAGCAAAGAGGACGTAAAGGAAGCTTGCGAAAACTACCTTGCTACAATAAAGAACTCAGGTGCAAACAAGACTGCTGCTCAGGCTCTTATCGAGAAGCTTCAAGAAATCAGCGGTTGTGACTGCGAAGCAGGTCAGCTTGCTAAAAAGACCCTTGCTGACAAAGACCAGCTTGCTAAAAAGTCAATGTGGATATTCGGCGGCGACGGCTGGGCTTATGATATAGGCTTCGGCGGACTGGATCATGTTCTTGCTTCCGGTAAAGATGTAAATATCCTTGTATTCGATACAGAGGTTTACTCAAATACAGGCGGACAGGCTTCAAAGTCAACTCCCAGCGGTTCAATCGCTCAGTTTGCTGCTGCAGGTAAGGCTACTAACAAGAAAGACCTCGCTGCTATCGCTATGACATACGGTAATGTATATGTTGCTCAGGTTTCAATGGGTGCAGACTACAACCAGTGCATCAAGGCCTTCGTAGAGGCTGAAAGCTATGAGGGTACTTCAATCATCATCTGCTATGCTCCTTGTATCAACCACGGTATCAAGGGCGGTATGACAATAGCTCAGGCTGAAGAGAAGAAGGCTGTACAGTCCGGTTACTGGAATATTTACCGCTATGATCCCAGACTTATTGAGCAGGGTAAGAATCCTCTTATGGTTGACTCAAAGGCTCCTACAATGAGCTACCGTGACTTTATCATGGGCGAAGTTCGTTACAACGCTCTTGCAAGAGCTAACCCCGAAAGAGCTAACGCTTTGTTCGATATGGCTGAGATGAATGCTTCAAGAAAGCTTGCACATCTCCAGTTCCTTGCTTCACAGAAGTTTGACGAAAATAAGTAATTTCCTTATAAATTAAAACAAAGGCAGACATCTTAACAGGTGTCTGCTTTTGCTTTGAGACACTTTACCAAATGATTTTCTCCGTCTGCTTATGCTGAATAAATAACTTGCATAATGAAGTAAAATTATGTATAATGTAATCTGAGTAAAGCAAAAGCCGAAAATAATGTTGAATAACGTATTTTACCGTTGCTTTTTTCTGTGATATATTATAAAATAGTTAGATGGTGATATGGGCTGATGGGAACGGCACTTGTTGTTTCGGGTAACAGTGAAATCATAAAGGAACTTACACGACTTCTCAGTGACGAGGGCTTCACGGAATGTATGACGGCTGATACTGCATCTGAGGCAAGAAAGCTTGCAGAAAGTGAAAACACCTATTTAGAACTTGTTTTCATTTACGCTCCTCTTGCAGACGAGGTGGGACTTAATCTTTCTCTGTATATGACTAAGCATACATCAGCAGGAGTTTTCATAGCAACAGGCAGGGATACAGCCGCAAAAGCAGGCGAAAAGCTTTCGCAAAACGGAGTAATTACGCTCCTAAAGCCTGTAAGCAGGGAGGCTGTACATCAGAGCTTACTTGCATTCAGGGCTATGCAGTGCAGAATAGGTCTGATTGAACAAAAAAACATAAGGCTTCAGGCACAGCTTGAGGAAGTTAAGCTTATAAACAGAGCAAAGCTGGTTCTTATGCAGTGTCTTGCAATGAGTGAGCAGCAGGCTCACAGATATATTGAAAAACAGGCAATGGATTTGCGTGTGACAAAATGCTATGTCGCAAAGCAGATACTCGGAACATACGAAATATAAGATTAATACTTTATTTATTGGTTTATATTTTCTATTTAACGAAAAGAAAGGGATTGATTAAATGAGCCGCAAATCGTTTCTTATTTTGGAAAACGGCAAGGTTTTTGAAGGAAAGGGCTTTGGTGCAGATAAGGAGGTTACAGGAGAACTTGTCTTTACAACAGCTATGACAGGTTATCTTGAAACTCTTACCGACCCCAGCTATTACGGTCAGGTAGTCATTCAGACCTTCCCGCTTATCGGAAATTACGGAATTATACCCTCAGATTTTGAGAGTACTAAGCCTGTATTGAAGGCTTATATTGTAAGAAACAGGTGTCAGGAGCCTTCAAACTTTCGTTGTGATGGGATTCTTGACACTTTTTTAAAGGATTCCGACATTCCGGGACTGTATGACGTTGATACAAGAGCCATAACAAGAATTGTAAGAGAGTACGGTGTAATGAACTGCAAGATAACGTCAACTCTTGAAAATCTTGAAAGTGACCTTGAAGAAATAAAGTCATACAAGGTTACAGATGCGGTAAAGAGTGTAACACCGACCGAAGTTACAACGGAAAATGCAGAAAATCCGAAATATAATGTTGCTTTGTGGGATTTCGGTGCAAAGGGAAATATTCAGCGTTCACTTGTAAAGAGAGGCTGTAATGTCACTGTGTTTCCTTCATACGCAACGGCTGAACAGATACTCGGAATTAATCCTGACGGAATAATGCTTTCAAACGGCCCCGGCGACCCTATGGAAAACGGTGAGGTTATAGAACAGCTCAGAATTTTGTGCGAGAAAAAGCTGCCTACATTCGGAATTTGTCTTGGTCATCAGCTTCTAGCACTTTCTCAGGGAGCTAAAACCGAAAAGCTCAAGTACGGTCATCGCGGAGCAAATCAGCCTGCAACGGATACCGAAACAGGCAGAGTATATATAACAAGTCAGAACCACGGATATGCTGTTGTCGGAAGTTCCCTTCCCTCAAATGCTAAGGAAAGCTTCGTAAATGCCAATGACGGAACGTGTGAGGGCGTAACATATACCGATATGCCCGCATTTTCGGTACAGTTCCACCCCGAAGCTTGTGGAGGACCTCTTGACACAGAATTCCTTTTTGATAAATTCATAGCTCTTATGAGCAAAAGTAAAAATAAATAATAGACCTGTATAACATCTGAAAATTCAGATAATAAAAACTTGAAGTTTAGGTCAAGCCTTTTCAAAGGCTTGCGGTTTCCAAAGGCAGAGCCTTTGGTCAGGATTTTTAAGGGCGAAGCCCTTAAACAAGAAAGGATTGTTATTTAATGCCGATTAATAAGGATATTAAAAGAGTGCTTGTAATAGGCTCAGGACCTATAGTAATAGGTCAGGCTGCGGAGTTTGACTATGCAGGAACGCAGGCTTGCCGTGCTTTGAAAGAGGAGGGGCTGGAGGTTATCCTCATAAACTCAAACCCTGCTACAATTATGACCGATAACGCTATGGCGGATAAAATATATATAGAACCGCTTACGCTCGATACCGTAAAAAGAATTATTCAGAAAGAAAAACCGGACAGCCTGCTCTCAACTCTCGGCGGTCAGACAGGACTTACGCTTTCAATGCAGCTCGCAAAAGAGGGCTTCCTTGAAGAAAATAACGTGCGTCTGCTCGGTGCCGACCCCGATACCATAGACAAAGCCGAAGACAGACAGATGTTCAAGGATACTATGGAAGCTATAGGTCAGCCCGTTATCCCCTCAAAGGTTGTAAACGATGTCGAAAGTGCCGTAAAATTTGCAGATGAAATAGGTTATCCGCTTATAATCCGCCCTGCATTCACTCTAGGCGGAACAGGCGGCGGTATAGTAAACAATGAGGAAGAACTCAGGGAAATTACTTCAAACGGACTGGAGCTTTCTCCTATAACTCAGGTTCTTGTTGAAAGATGTATAGCAGGCTGGAAAGAAATCGAATTTGAAGTTATGCGTGACAGTATGGGCAACGTTATAACTGTATGCTCAATGGAAAACTTCGACCCTGTTGGAGTACATACAGGCGACAGTATCGTTATTGCTCCTGCCGTAACTCTTGCCGACAAGGAATATCAGATGCTCAGAAGTGCAGCTCTTAACATAATCTCTGCCCTCGGTGTAGAGGGCGGCTGTAACTGTCAGTTTGCACTCAACCCCGAAAGCTTTGAGTATGCAGTTATTGAGGTAAACCCCAGAGTTTCACGTTCTTCCGCACTTGCTTCAAAGGCTACAGGCTATCCCATAGCAAAGGTTGCGGCTAAAATTGCAATCGGCTATAACCTCAGCGAAATAAAGAACGCCGTTACAGGCTCTACATATGCCTGCTTTGAGCCTGCACTCGACTATGTTGTTGTAAAATTCCCCAAATGGCCTTTTGATAAATTCGTATATGCAAAAAGAACTCTCGGAACTCAGATGAAAGCTACGGGCGAAGTTATGGCTATCGCTCCTACGTTTGAACAGGCTATTATGAAAGCCGTAAGAGGTGCTGAGATTTCTCACGATACCATAAACAGCGAAAAGTTTATGCAGATGTCGGACGAGGGCATAAGAAACAGACTAAGTGTATGCGATGACGAAAGACTTTTCTGTGTTTATGAGGCTCTCAAAAGAGGTGTAACTGTTGACGAAATACATTCAGTAACAATGATAGACGAATGGTTTCTTAACAAACTCTTAAAGCTTATCGCCATAGAAAAGGAAATGGCAAAGGGTAAGCTTACAAAAGAGCTTTATCACAAGGCAAAAACTATGGGCTATCTTGACAAGACCATAAAGCAGTTCACAGGCTGCGAAATTGAAGAACCCGAAATTCCCGTATATAAAATGGTTGATACCTGTGCGGCTGAGTTTAAGGCTGAAACTCCTTATTTCTACTCCACATACGATACCGAAAACGAAGCGACAGAGTTCATAGAAGAAAACTACAGCGGCAAAAAGACAATTATAGTATTCGGTTCAGGCCCTATAAGAATAGGTCAGGGTATTGAATTTGACTATGCGTCCGTTCACTGCGTATGGGCATTGAAAAGAGCAGGCTATGAGGTTGTCATAGTAAACAACAACCCCGAAACAGTATCTACCGACTTCGACACGGCAGACAGGCTCTATTTTGAACCCCTCACAAATGAGGACGTTATGGGAATTATCCATACCGAAAAACCTTACGGAGTAGTTGTTGCTTTCGGCGGACAGACAGCTATAAAGCTTACAAAATTCCTGAGCGACAACGGAGTGAATATTCTCGGAACATCAGCAGACAGCATTGATATGGCTGAGGACAGAGAACGTTTTGATGAGCTTCTCGAAAAGCATAACATAAAGCGTCCCAGAGGTGTTACCGTTATGACTACCGAAGAAGCCTTGAAGGTTGCCGATGATATAGGCTATCCTGTTCTGCTTCGTCCGTCATACGTTCTTGGCGGTCAGAATATGATTATCGCCTACAATGAAGATGATGTCGTGGAATATATGGCAATCATTCTTTCTCAGAATATAGAAAATCCTATACTCATAGACAAATACCTTATGGGTACGGAAATAGAAGTAGACGCTATCTGCGACAGTGAGGATATTCTCATTCCGGGTATTATGCAGCATATTGAGCGTGCAGGCGTACACTCAGGCGACTCCATAGCTGTTTATCCCGCTTGGAATCTGAGCGACGAAATGACACAGACAATCGTAAGAAGCTCAAAAGACCTTGCACTTTCACTTAAAACAAAGGGACTTGTAAATATCCAGTATCTTATATATGACGATGATTTGTACGTAATAGAAGTAAATCCCCGTTCTTCAAGAACAATTCCCTACATAAGCAAGGTAACAGGCGTACCTATGGTTGACCTTGCAACAAAGGCTATGCTCGGAGAAAAGCTTGCCGATATGGGCTACGGAACAGGTCTTTACAAAAAATCACCTTATACAGCCGTAAAAGTACCTGTATTCTCATTTGAAAAGCTCATAAACGTTGACAATCAGCTCGGCCCTGAGATGAAGTCTACAGGTGAGGTTCTCGGAATAGCAGGAACTCTTGAGGAAGCTCTCTACAAGGGTCTTGTAGCGGCAGGCTATAAAATGACTAAGTCAGGCGGAGTTCTTATCACCGTAAGGAACAGCGACAAGGGCGAAATAGGCGATGTTGCAAAGAAATTCGCTATGCTAGGCTTTGATATTTACGCTACCGGCGGCACTGCAAAAATCCTTGAGGCTTACGGAATAAACGCTGTAGCCGTAAAGAAGATACATGAGTCAAAGCAGGAAAATACCCTGAAGCTTATTGAAAGCGGCAAGGTAAATTATGTTATCTCAACATCATCAAAGGGACGTATCCCCACAAGGGACAGCGTTAAGATAAGACGTAAGACTGTAGAAAGAAACATTCCCTGTCTTACCTCTATAGATACCGCAAACGCACTTGTAGAGTGCCTTATGAGCAGATATTCACAGTACAATACAGAGCTTGTTGACATAAACAATATGAGAGGTGAAAAAATGAAATATTCATTTACTAAAATGCAGGGTTGTGGAAACGACTATATTTATTTCAACTGCTTCAATCAGAAGATAAACAATCCAGAGGGACTTAGCGTAAGACTTTCCGACAGACATTTTGGAATAGGTGGCGACGGAGTTATACTTGTATGCCCCTCAGATGTAGCTGACGCAAAAATGCGTATGTTCAACCTTGACGGTTCAGAGGGCAAGATGTGCGGAAACGGTATACGCTGTGTAGGAAAGTTCCTTTATGACCACAACATAGTTGATACCGATAAGAAAACCGTTACTGTTGAAACACTCAGCGGTATAAAGACGCTTAAAGTTTACAAGAAAGATAACAAGGTTAACAGATTAAGGGTAGATATGGGCAAGGCAGAGCTTAACCCTGTGAATATTCCCGTAGCAATCGAAAACAAAGACAAGATTGTAAACGAGCCTGTTGTCATAGACGGCAAAGAGTACAATATAACCTGTGTATCAATGGGAAATCCTCACTGTGTGGTATTCATAAACGATGTTGAGGGTCTTGATATTGAGAGCGTAGGCCCTAAGTTTGAGTTTGACAAGCTTTTCCCTGAAAGAGTTAATACCGAATTTGTAAGAGTTATAAATGACCACACCATAAAAATGCGTGTATGGGAGCGTGGCAGCGGTGAAACATGGGCTTGCGGAACAGGTGCTTGTGCCGTAGCTGTAGCCGCAGTTGAAAACGGCTTCTGCAAAAAGGGCGAGGATATAACAATTCAGCTCAAGGGCGGCGACCTTGTTATAAACTATACTGATGATACGGTCTATATGACAGGTGACGCTGAAATTGTGTTTGAGGGTACTGTTGAATTATAATCATTCAGAGGAGTAATTTATTATGGAAACGAAATATATATTTGTAACAGGCGGAGTTGTTTCAGGTCTGGGAAAGGGTATTACAGCCGCTTCTCTCGGACGACTGCTGAAAGCAAGAGGTCTAAAGATTACTGCTCAGAAGCTCGACCCGTATATAAACGTTGACCCCGGTACGATGAGTCCTTTCCAGCACGGAGAGGTCTACGTAACCGAGGACGGTGCCGAAACCGACCTTGACCTTGGTCATTACGAAAGATTTATTGATGAAAACCTTAATAAATTCTCAAACCTGACAACAGGTAAGGTTTACTCAAACGTTCTCGAAAAAGAACGCAGAGGTGACTATCTCGGTCAGACCGTACAGGTTATACCTCATATCACAAATGCAATAAAAGATTTTGTTTATGATGTAGGAAAGCATTCCGAAGCTGATGTAGTTATAACCGAAATCGGCGGTACTGTAGGCGATATTGAAAGTCAGCCGTTTCTGGAGGCTATAAGACAGGTTTCGCTGGAGGTAGGCAGAGAAAACTGCATATTTATCCACGTTACGCTTGTTCCCTACATAAAAGGCTCGTGTGAGCATAAGTCAAAGCCTACACAGCACAGCGTAAAGGAGCTTCGCTCAATAGGAATTAATCCCGATATTATAGTTCTGCGTTGTGATGAGCCGCTAGACAAGAGTATATTCAAAAAGATTGCTCTTTTCTGCAACGTAAAGCCCGACTGCGTAATAGAAAATATTACTCTCCCTGTTCTTTATCAGGCACCGCTTATGCTTGAGGAACATAACTTCTCTGATATTGTATGCCGTGAGCTTAACATAAACCGTCCTAAGGGTGATATGTCCGAATGGCTTAAAATGATAGACAGGATAAAGTCCAGAGATAAGAAGGTAAAGATAGCTCTTGTAGGAAAGTATGTGCAGCTTCACGATGCGTATTTGTCTGTAGCGGAGGCACTTAACCATGCAGGCTATGAGAACTCGGCAGAGGTGGAAATCGACTGGGTTGACGCTGAGCTTGTTACCGAATATACGGCAGATGAACTGCTCGGAGGTGCAGACGGTATACTTGTTCCCGGCGGCTTCGGTTCAAGAGGTGTTGACGGCAAGATTACCGCCGCTAAGTATGCAAGAGAAAACAATATCCCCTACCTTGGAATATGTCTTGGTATGCAGACTGCCGTTATAGAGTTTGCAAGAAATGTTCTCGGCTGGAGCGATGCAAATTCGGGAGAATTTGATAAAAACTCAAAGCATAAGGTAATTGATATTATGCCCGACCAGAAAAATATCGAGGACAAAGGCGGTACAATGCGTCTTGGTGCTTATCCGTGCAAAATCAGAAACAATACCATTATGCAGAGAGCCTACAACAAAAAGGAAATTCAGGAAAGACACCGTCACAGATTTGAATTCAACAATGAATTCAGAGCAGAATTTGAAAAGAACGGTATGCTTGTAACAGGTACGTCACCTAACGGAATGCTTGTCGAAGCTGTTGAAATTCCCGAACATAAATTTTATGTAGCGGTACAGTATCACCCTGAATTCAAGAGCCGACCTCAGTCTGCACACCCTCTTTTCAGGGAGTTTGTAAGAGCAAGCCTTGACAAATAAGAATAAAAATTTCAAATAAACTCAAAAGGAGAAGCACAATGCCAAAGATTAACGAAAACTTTCTCAAGCTTGAAAAAAATTACCTCTTTATAAATATTGCAAAGAAAATAAATGCTTATATTGCCGAAAATCCCGATAAGAAGGATAATATCATAAGAATGGGTATCGGTGACGTTACGCTCCCCATAGCTCCCTGCGTTGTAGAGGCTGTAAAAAAGGGTGCTGAGGAAATGGGCGTAAAGGAAACCTTCAAGGGCTATGAGGACAGCGGTGCAGGCTATGACTTTTTAAAGGAAGCTGTTGCAGGCTACTATAAAAGCTTTGGTGCAGATGTAAAGCCCTCTGAAATAAGAATAAGCGACGGTGCAAAGTCCGACTGCGGAAATATAGTTGATATTTTCAGCGATGACAACGTTGTTCTTATAACAGACCCTGCTTACCCTGTTTATGTTGACTCAAACCTTATGAACGGCAGAAAGGTTATATATGCGGACTGCTCCGCCGAAAACGGTTTCTGTCCTGAACCTGATTACTCCGTTGATGCAGACTTGATTTATCTTTGCTCACCCAACAATCCCACAGGTGCGGCTTTCAATAAGGAACAGCTCAAAGCATGGATTGATTATGCAATCGCTAAAAAGGCTATAATAATATATGACGCTGCTTATGAGGCTTTCATAACTGAGGATAATATTCCCAGAAGTATTTTTGAAATTGACGGTGCAAGAAAGTGTGCAATAGAAATATGCTCACTCTCCAAAACAGCAGGCTTTACAGGTATGCGTTGCGGTTATACAGTTATTCCCGATGAGCTTGAGGTCGTTGCAAGTGACGGTACTGTTGTAAATATTTCTCAGATATGGGGCAGACGACAGGGTTCTAAGTTCAACGGTGTTTCATATCCCGTTCAGTGCGGTGCGGCTGCCGTATTCACTGAGGAAGGTCAGAAGCAGATTAAGGAAAACATTAAGTACTATCAGGAAAATGCCCGTATTATAGGCGAAACACTCGACAAGCTCGGTATATGGTATACAGGCGGAGTAAACTCTCCTTATATATGGCTTAAATGCCCTGATGGTATGGGTTCGTGGGAATTTTTCGATTATCTTCTCAATGAGGCAAATGTTGTAGGTACTCCCGGCGAGGGCTTCGGAAAGAACGGTGCAGGATTCTTCCGTCTTACATCATTCGGTGACAGGGAGAAAACTAAAGTCGCTATGCAGAGAATTGAAAAACTGCTTTCAAAATAAGCTGAATTTCTGAAACAGAAAAACGTGAAGTTTAGGTCAAGCCTTTTCAAAGGCTTGCGGTTTCCAAAGGCAGAGCCTTTGGTGGGATTTTTAAGGGCAACGCCCTTAAACCAAAAGGAGGTTTAAATTTTATGAAAATATTGCTTACAGGCGGTGCAGGATTTATCGGAAGCCATACCTGCGTTGAAATCGTTGAGGCAGGTCATGACGTTGTTATAGCTGATGATTTGTCAAACAGTAAGCCCGCTGTCCTCGACAGACTTAAAGAACTCACAGGAAAAGAAATTCCGTTCTATAACATAGATGTTGCAGACAGGCAAAAGGTTGACGAGATGTTCGCAAAAGAAAAGTTTGATGCTGTAATTCATTTTGCAGGCTTCAAGGCTGTAGGCGAATCCGTTGCAAAACCTGTTATGTACTATAGAAACAACATAGATACTACTTTGACTTTGCTCGAAACTATGGCTAAATACAATGTAAATAATTTTGTATTCAGTTCATCGGCTACGGTTTACGGTGTTCCCGAAAGAGTGCCGCTCGTTGAGGGTATGAAAACAGGCTGTACAAACCCCTATGGCTGGACTAAGCTTATGATAGAACAGATACTTACAGATGCGGCAGTTGCAAATAAAGAACTTTCGGTAGTGCTTTTGCGTTATTTCAATCCGATAGGTGCTCACGAAAGCGGTCGCATAGGAGAAGACCCTACAGGTATTCCCAATAACCTGCTGCCCTATATAACTCAGGTTGCTATCGGTAAGCTTCCTCAGCTCGGAGTTTTCGGAAACGACTACCCCACACATGACGGAACAGGTGTACGTGACTACATTCACGTTGTGGATTTGGCAAAGGGTCATGTAAAGGCTATAGAGTATGCCGCAGAACATAAGGGTACTGAGATATTCAACCTCGGTACAGGCACAGGTTACAGCGTACTTGATATTGTCAAGGCTTTTGAAAAGGCTAACAATATAGAAATTCCATACGTTATCAAGCCAAGACGTGACGGCGATATTGCAGAGTGCTATGCCGATCCTGTAAAGGCTAAGGAGAAGCTCGGCTGGCAGGCTGAAAAATCACTTGAGGAAATGTGCAGGGACTCATGGAGATGGCAGTTCAATAATCCTAAGGGTTATGATGAATAAAAACTGATTTTGTGCAAAAATTATGCGGAAGCTGCGGAAACAACGATTGGTCGTTGTTTCCGCAGCTTCTTTCGCCGTTATGATTGCAAATCATACGGCGGCGATTGCTGCCGGTTTCGGACTTTGTCCGAAACTGAAATTCAAGTTTACTTGAATTTTGTCAAAAGCTTTGCTTTTGACAGCAGCAATCGCCGCCTGAGCGTAATCTCAGATTTGTTCGTAACTCAAAAAATAAAATGCCGCCTTGCGGCGGCGTTTTAAGTATAAGAGTTTAAGGGTTTCACCCTTAAAAATCCTGACCAAAGGCTCTGCCTTTGGAAACCGCAAGCCTTTGAAAAGGCTTGACCTAAACCTTATGGTTTTTTACTTTGAATTTGTGGTTAAGAAAAGTAATTTTTATATCCGCTGTTCTTATTCATTTCAAAGTAATTGTACTTGGTAGCGGTACACTGCGGAAGCTCAGGGTTAATCTCAGCATCGGGAGTGTGAAGCTGTAAAAGCTGCTCTGTAGTCATACAGAAAAATGAATAATCTATACCCTGTTCAATGTATCTTATTTCACCCGTATTGGTGTAGCGAAGTTCAGTCACGGGATCTCCCCAAGTTACATCAATATAATACCATTCATTGTCAAGCTTTATTATATTCCAGCAGTGACCTCCGCCGTACACATAGCCACATTCAATTCCCTGCAAATTCATAAGGTACTGATACGCCTGAGCGTAACCTCTGCATATTGCGTTGTGATTTAGAAAAACCCCGGTTATATTCCAACACGACATTGTATCACCGTCCATATCTGCAAATGAATTATATCCTGCATTTGCACGTACATTGTCGTAGGTGGTGTTGTTTATTATGTGTTCATATGCATTTAAAGCTCTGTCGTAGTCTGTGGTAAGATTGCTCACACCTTCAAGATATTTTTTAACCTCTGAATATATTTCGCCGTTTATTTGATATACCTCATCTCTTGAATATTCGTATTTGAAATTGACTTTCATAGGGACTTTATCGGAAGAATTATATTCTATATAGCAGCTTTCATTTGAGTACCAGAAATATTCGGGATAATCAAAGGTGACGTACATTAAAATTTTGTTAAGCATATCGAAGTCGCAGCAATTATTGTTCCAAAGCAGATAATCTCTATGCTGTTCAACAGCCTTGCGTATTTTTTCATAGCAAAGCTGCTGGTCTTTGTTGAGATGACTGTAGCAAAAACGTCCCAGTGACGGTGTGTGTACAATATCAACCTGATTTTCAAAAATATATTCCGAAGAAGGAATAAAAGGTGATCTCGGGTTTAATGAGTTGTTTTCGTTATATTCTGAAATATTCTGAGATGAAGGTGAGACCTTTAAGTTTTCCTTATCAGCTGAATTTGTTGTGTAAGTTTGGCTGTCTGATGAAAAGTAAAGAAACAAAAATACGGAAAAAATAATCAACGGTACAATAAACATATATTTTTTTATAGAAATCACCGCCTGTCAATGAGTCTGCATTAGAGATGATGCAACTGATAATATTATGATAGTAAAGTAACATTATCCTGTCAATTAATACATTGTAAATTTTACCACACTGAAAATATAAGAAAAATATGTCATAAAGATTACGGTTTGCCATATAAATTAATATAAAGTCAGGAGGGTGAATCAGGTGAAATTTTTTGTTTTTACCAAACAGAGGATTTTGGTTATGGCAGGAGCATTGGCTGTCTGTCTTATAGGAGCAGGAATACTCAGCAGCAGCTATTCGCAGGTTGTAACAGCATCGGCAGGTGAGAGAAAAATACCTGTTTATTGTGTTGAAAAAGACGAAAAGGTAGTCAGTATATCGTTTGATGCGGCGTGGGGAAACGAACAGACAGATACACTTCTGAATATTCTTGATGAGAAAAAAGTCAAGGCATCTTTTTTCCTTGTGGGAATGTGGGTAGACAAATATCCCGAATCGGTAAAGGATATAGCTAAAAGAGGGCATGATGTCGGAAATCATTCCGATACACACCCCCATATGCCGCAGCTTTCGGACGAAAAAATGAAAGCTGAAGTTGAACAGTGCAACAGTAAGATAGAAAAACTGACAGGAAAAAAGCCGACTTTGTTCAGACCGCCTTACGGTGATTATAATAACAGTGTTGTATCCTGTGTAAATGAAGCTGATATGTACTGTGTACAGTGGGATATAGACAGTCTGGACTGGAAAGACCCCACTCCGGCTCAGATGGTGGAGCGTATAAAGAACAATCTGAAAAACGGAAGTATAATCCTTATGCATAACGGAGCTAAAAATACGCCTGAGGCTTTGCCGCAGATAATAGATACGATAAAATCCGAGGGATATGAAATAGTGCCTATATCCGAACTGCTTCTCAAGGGTGAGTACTATACAGACCATGAGGGAAGAATGCATTCAAAGACCGAAAAAGCAACGGTTTAGAAAAAATAAAAGCGGCTGATTTTGAAAGTATTTTTCAAAATCAGCCGAAGTCAGTCAATAATACACAATCAGGCGATATATATAAATTAACCCATATACATCTGAACAGCGTTGGGAACACCTGCACCGCTGGGATCACCGTCAGCAATGATAGTAACAGGAGCACCGTTGTAAAGCTGGCTCATAGAAATTCCCGAATTAACGTAGTTGAATTCGTACTCGTTTCCGTCACCCACAACGATAACCACTGTGTTGGGGCCAAATCCTGTAACAGTACCTACAAGAGTATAGTTTCCGTTAACATCAGGCTCTCCCAAAGAGGGTGAAACCTGTGATGATGATGTAGGCATTTCTGTAGCACTGTAGGGAGAAGAAGCCGAGGGAAGAGTACTTGTTACTTCCGTACCTGTAGGAACGGTTGAGGGCATTGTTCCGGTAGCAAGCTGTGAATTAAATGTAGCTGCCTGTGTGGGAGCTTCCATGGTGGGAACAGTGGGCTGAGTGGGAGCAACTGTGGGAGCAACTGTAGGAGCCTTTGTAGGAGCTACTGTGGCAATAGGTGTAGCAGAAGGCTGAGTGGAGCTTATTATATCATCATCATCTCCGCCGCAGCCTGATAAAATTACGGCAGTGGAAGCTGCCACAATCATAAACGCAGTCAAGATAGCTTTTTTATTCATTTTAACAATCCTCCAAAATATCTACGTATTAGACAAAGTTTTAAACTTATATCCTAAATGATACATTAAAATGTAAGAAATATCAAGTACCTACAAAAAAATTTACATATAATTATTTTTGTTATATTGCGACAATAAAAAACAGGCTGAAATTTTTATAAAAAAATATATATTGTTATATTGACAATGTATGATGATTTTAGTAAAATTAAGTCGTAAAGGGGGATTTTTTATGAATAATAACGGAAATGATAATCAGTTCAATAATTACTACGGAGGCTCAGGCTCAAACGATAATTATGGTCAGCCGAATTTCTCATCAGGACAGGATTTTGATCCTAATTCACAGAATTATTCGGGAGGTAATTATTCAGGCGGCTTCAATCCCAATCAGCAGTATCAGGACAACAGCTTCAATAAGGACGCAAACAGTTACGGTAACTATAACGGCTTCAATAACGGATATGGAAGCGGATACAACAACGGCGGCGGTTACAATAACGGAAGCTATTACAATAATCAGCCTTCATCAGGGTCGTTTGATAACGACCCTAATCAGGGCAAGGCTGTTGCGGCTTTGGTTATGGGTATCATAGGCTTTTCGCTCGCAATACTCGGAATTATATTTTTCTGGGGGTTCAGTTGTTCTGCCATAGGTGCTGCAAGCAGAGCATCAACTTATCTGTACGACTCCTCGGATCTTGCGGGAGCAGGGGTTGGCGTTATTGTATCTGCGGTAATGACTGTAATAAGCTTCATAATCAGTATAATAGGAATTGTTCTCGGAGCTTCCTATAAGAAGATTTCAGGACAGATGGGTATTGTAAATGACAGCAACAAATCAAAGAACAACGTAGGATTTGTATTTTCCATAATCGGTCTTATATTCTCATCACTTTCGATATTGTCATGTGTTACCTGCGTAGGCTGTACAAGCTGTTTTGCAAAGGATGTTTACGACAGTACAAGCAGATATGACAGCTACAGCAGATACTTCACCTCTGTATCAGAAAGTGCGGAAAGCATAGAAGGCGTGTATCCTGATTATTTTTCATTTTAATTAAAGAGCTTAGGTTTTGTGGGCAGTGCGGTTTACACTGCCCTTTTTGAGTTGTGGAGGTAAAAATACATTGTTTGATACAGTAAGTACACTTGGAATAGATTTTCCTTTTTATGGTCTTGCAACGGCAGCAGGAATATTTTTTGCATTTCTTCTGCTCAGGTTTACGTCGAAAAAAAGAGAAGGAACGGACGCTCCGGAATATATTTTTATAGCTGTATGCGGAGGAATAGGAGCGTTTGTTACGGCACATATTTTTTACGCACTGGCACAGTATAAAAAGGTACTATACATTATAGGACATACGGACAAACTTTTTTCAGATTTCAGAATGTTTACATTATATATGATTGACATATTCGGCGGTATGGTTTTTTACGGCGGACTTATGGGTGCGTGTATAGGAGCATATATCTATATGAGGAGAGCGAAGCTTGATGTCGGGGCATATGCTGATACGATAGCTCCGTGCATACCGCTTTTTCACGCATTCGGCAGAGTGGGCTGTTTTCTTGTCGGCTGCTGCTACGGAATAGAAAGCAGCTTCGGTGTAGTATATCACCATGCAGCGGCGGAGTCTGCAAACGGAGTTTGCAGACTGCCCATACAGCTTTTTGAGGCAGGCGAAAATCTGATAATATGCTTGATTTTAACTGTTATTTTGTATAAGTGCAGAAATATTGAAAAAGGTATGCTTATATGGATTTACGGACTGATTTATCCGGTTGTAAGGTTTATAAACGAATTTTTCAGGGGAGATGCAGAGGAAAGAGGTTATTTCGGGGCTTTGTCCACATCTCAGTGGATCAGCATTTTTGTATTTGCGTTATCGGCTTTTATGGTAACGAAAATTATTTTGAAAAGAAAAAGGAGCGATATGCTTTGAAGTTCGGAATTTCAACAGCATGCTTTTATCCCGAGGATTTGTTGAAATCCATTGAAATGCTTGCAGAGAAAAACGTGTGCTGTATGGAGCTTTTTGTCAATACTATAGGAGAGGTTACGAAAGAATTTGCCAAAACGGTAAATTCCATAACATCGTCAAATATAAAAATAACGTCTGTACACCCTTTTACGTCAGGCTATGAAAATATTCTGCTGTTTTCGGACTATTACAGAAGATTTGAGGAAAGTGTGGATTTTTACAAAAGGTACAGCGAATTTGCATACCGTGTCGGAGCCGGTATAGTTGTACTTCACGGCGATAAACGCTTTGAGGGAAAGGGAGGTATTCCTGACGGTGAATACTTTGAAAGATATTATAAACTCAGAGAAGCTATGAAAAAAGAAGGAGCCTTTCCTGCTCAGGAAAATGTCAATCTGTTCAGAAGCCAAAGTCCTGCTTTTATAGAAAAAATGAGGAAATATCTTGGAAATGATGTTGATTTTGTATTTGATATAAAGCAGGCTGTGCGTTCAAAAAACAATCCTTTTGAGATGTGCAGAGCTATGGGTAACAGAATTGCACATATGCACATAAATGATAATGACAGTTATAATGACTGTCTGCTGCCGGGAAGAGGAACTATGGGCTATGAAAAAATTTTAGGTATGATGTGTAGCCAAGGCTACAGAGGAAATGCCGTTATAGAGGTATACAGAAAAAATTTTGAAGATATAGATGATATTATGAAGTCATACCGTATGCTGAACAGCAGTTTCAGTAATCTGTAATTAATTTTTATTTATTATTGAAATTATATTGTGAATATGTTATAATTTACAAAGTATAATTGTGTTGCTCAGGAGGTTTTCAGATGAAATGTCCCTATTGCGGTTGTGAGGAAAGTAAGGTTATAGATTCACGTCCCACTGATGACGGAGAAAGAATAAGACGCAGACGTGAATGCTTGAAATGCGGCAAACGCTTTACAACCTACGAAATGGTTGAAAGCTTTCCGCTTATGGTAATCAAACGTGATGAAACAAGAGAACCGTTCAACAGGGAAAAGCTTCGTTCGGGTATTATGAGAGCCTGCGAAAAACGTCCTGTCTCGGTAGGAAGCATTGACAAAATAGTTGATTCAATAGAAAGAAAACTTCAGAAGTCTTTCGACAGAGAAGTTCCTTCAAACGTCATAGGAGAATATGCGATGGAAATGCTTAAGGAAACAGATGAAGTCGCTTATGTACGCTTTGCATCGGTTTACCGTCAGTTCAAAGACATAAACACTTTCATGGAAGAACTAAGCAAGCTTATAAATTCAAAATAAAGCCGTACCTGAGAGGGGACTGCGATTGCAGCCGTCAAAATACAAGTATTTTGACATGAGTGAAGTGCTTTGCACTTCACGGTCCGCAGATTAATCTGCGGGAGGCTGCAATCGCAGCCATGGCTAAGAGCTGACCGGTTACGCAAATTTGGCAATAAAAATTGACATTAATCTGCACAGGTGGTATATTATATAATGAAGCTGTATAAAGGTCTGTTTTGCAGTTTGCTTTGCGGTATCCTGCAAGCGGATATTTTCTGTATTACAGACTGACTGCAATTCAAATATTCATATTGTATTATATGTAGGAGGACTTCATTATGAAAAAATACAAAGTAGGTATCATCGGAGCAACAGGAATGGTAGGACAGAGATTTTCGCTTCTGCTTGAAAATCATCCTTGGTTTGAGGTTGTTGTTCTTGCAGCGAGCAAGCGTTCGGCAGGAAAAACTTACAGGGAGGCAGTAGGCAGGAAATGGGCTATGACCTCGGAAATTCCTGCAAAATTTGCTGATATGGTGGTTATGGACGCTTCTGAGGTAGAGAAGGTAGCGGCACTTGTAGACTTTGTATTCTGTGCGGTAGATATGAAGAAGGACGAGATAAAGGCACTTGAGGAAGCATATGCAAAGGCAGAGTGTCCGGTAATGTCCAACAACAGTGCCAACAGACACACACCGGACGTTCCAATGATTATACCCGAGATAAATGCCGACCATGCAGCTATTATACCGGCTCAGAAAAAGCGTCTTGGAACGAAGAAGGGCTTTATAGCAGTAAAATCCAACTGTTCATTACAGAGCTATGTACCTGCCGTACACCCTCTTATGGATTTGGGAGTAAAGAAAATTCTTGCTTGTACGTATCAGGCAATTTCGGGAGCAGGAAAAACCTTTGAAAGCTGGCCTGAGATGATAGACAATGTTATACCTTATATCGGAGGCGAGGAAGAGAAGTCCGAGAAAGAGCCTCTTAAGATATGGGGACATATCGAGGGCGATGTAATAAAGGATACGGAAGTTCCTTCTATAACATCACAGTGTATAAGAGTACCTGTAAGCAACGGTCACACCGCTGCGGTTTTTGTCGAGCTGGAGCATAAAGTAACAATGGACGAGATAATCTCAAGGTGGGAAAACTACAAGGGCAGAGCTCAGGAGCTTAACCTTCCCAGTGCACCCAAGCAGTTCTTACATTACTTCACAGAGCCTGACAGACCTCAGATAAAGAGCGAAAGAAATCTTGAAAACGGAATGGCAGTATCCATCGGCAGACTTAGAGAGGATAGCCAGTATACAATAAAATTTGTGTGTATGTCGCACAATACCCTCAGAGGTGCGGCAGGAGGAGCTGTACTTATGGCAGAGCTTCTGTGTGCAGAGGGTTATCTTGATGACTAATCAGAACAACGGAGGTTATTAATTATGAATAAGCCTGTATTTACCGGCAGTTGTGTAGCGATAGTTACGCCTATGAACTACGACGGCTCCATAAACTATGAGGAATACGGCAAGCTGATTGATTTTCAGATAGAAAACGGAACAGATGCCATACTTGCCTGCGGAACAACGGGAGAGTCTGCGGTAATGGATCACAAGGAGCATTGTGAGGTTATAGAATATACATTAAAGAAAGTAGACAAAAGAGTTCCCGTTATAGCAGGAACAGGAAGCAACGATACGGCCTATGCAGTAGAGCTTACGAAAGAAGCAAAAAAATTAGGTGCAGATGCTGTTTTGTCTGTTACACCCTACTATAACAAGACTTCGCAGACAGGTCTGATAAGACACTTCAACACAATAGCTAATGCTGTTGATATTCCCATGATTTTGTACAATGTTCCGAGCAGAACAGGTTGCTGTATAAAGCCTGAAACATATGCCGAGCTTTGTAAAAATCCCAACATAGTGGCTACTAAGGAAGCAGGCGATAAAATAGGCGAGGCTGCAAAAACTATGGCTCTCTGCGGAGATAATCTTGATGTCTATACAGGCTGTGACGATATGACAGTACCTGTTATGTCACTTGGCGGAAAGGGTGTAATTTCCGTGTTCTCTAACGTTATGCCAAAGGAAATGCACGAAATCGCTGCCCTTTGTCTTGAGGGGAATTTCAGGGAAGCAGCTAAAATGCACCTTCACTATCTTGAACTTATGAATGCACTTTTCTGCGATGTCAACCCTATTCCGGTAAAGGAAGCTATGAATATGATGGGCTTCAGCTGCGGAGCTTGCAGACTGCCGCTTGCACCGCTCGGTGAAAAATCATACGATTATCTCAAATCCGTTATGATTAAGTACGGTCTTTTTAAGGAAAAAGTTTGATTTTAAAAATTCAGATAAAAAACTGAAAGTTCACGGTTTCAGGAGACAGAGCCTTTAACAAAATTTTCAGGAGAGCAGTTCTTTAACCGTAATTAATAAAGTGAAATGTTTTCGGGCAATTTACGTTTCTGTTAAGTGAGTTGCCCGATATAGGAGAAGTATAAAAATGACCAATATAATTTTAAGCGGTTGCTGCGGAAAAATGGGAAGAGTTATAGCGGAAGAGGTAAAACTGAGAGATGATTGTGAAATTGTTGCGGGAGTAGATGTTTTTTCCGATAATTCATCAGGTTTTCCTATATACAGCAGCTTTGACAAAATAGGAGAAAATGCTGATGTAATAATAGATTTTTCCAATCCGTCCGCACTTGACGGAATGTTAAAATATGCTGTAAGCAACAAAGTTCCCGTTGTGATATGCACAACAGGCTTTTCATCAGAGCAGGTAAATGTTATAAAGAAAGCGTCCGAAAATACAGCGGTATTCTACTCGGGAAATATGTCTCTGGGAATAAATCTTCTCATAGAGCTTGCAAAGAAAGCTGAAAAGGTACTCGGAAAAGCATTTGACGTTGAGATTATAGAAAAGCACCACAACAGGAAGCTCGATGCTCCCAGCGGTACAGCTATGATGATAGCTGACGGAATATCTCAGGCTATGGAGCAGGAGCCGCAGTACGTATATGACAGACATTCGTACAGGAAAAAAAGAGAGAAGAACGAAATAGGAATCCATGCAGTCCGTGGAGGAACTATAGTAGGTGAGCATCAGGTTATATTTGCAGGTCACGACGAGGTTCTTACTCTTACTCATCAGGCACAGTCAAGAGAAGTATTTGCAGTAGGCTCAATAAATGCTGCGGTATATCTCAAGGGCAAGACCTGCGGTATGTATGATATGTCCGATATGCTTAGGGAAGAATAATTTATTCGGAGGTTTTGATATAATATGAGTGCGAATATAAGTGTTGCAGGTGACATTACTCTTGTTACTCTGCATAATACTCCTGCGGATATGGAATTTATAGCTTCGGTTTTCGAGGAAATTTCCAAACTGAACATAGATGTTGATATGATTTCCCTTGCACCCGTTCAGGGCGTTACAACGAGTGTTTCCTTTACAATAAAAGATGATGATTTGGTAGCTTTGCTAGGCTATACATCAAAGCTTAAGGGTAAAAAGATAAAGCCCGTTGTAAGCAGCGGAAATTCCATAATAAGTATTTCAGATACCGAAATGGAGAACAATCCGGGTGTAGCAGCAAAGATTTTCAGAGCTATAGCAGATTCAAAGTCTGATATAAGAATAGTAACAACATCACAAATTCAGGTTTCGGTACTTGTTACCGATGCTGTATTTGAGCAGGCATACAATGCGTTGAGCGATTGTCTGAATTCATAAAATTAAGCTTATGATTATGATAAGGGTAGTTTTGACCGTGTATGGTATCGGTTCGGGACTGCCCTGCTTTTTTAGAAAAGCAGCAGCTTAGGCTGCAGTGAGATTTTTCAGCAGCTTGCGGTTATGCTGATACTGCGATTGCAGACGGTAAAAAGCAAAGCTTTTTACCAATTTCAAGCGTTTACGCTTGAAATTCACGGCAGCAAATGCTGCCGTGGTCTGCAATCGCCTCAAAATAACGCAAAGAACTTTTTTCAGTGAAGCAATAAAACGAGGTGAATGTATATGGAAGAAAAAAATGATGACAAAATAACAAAAGATGAAGAATATAAATCTGAATATGAAACTGAAGATAAAGAAACGGAAGCTGAAATTGTAGAAAAACTTGAAGCTGAAGAAAAGGAAAAAGAAGCATTGTTTGCTGAGATAATAGATAAGCTTGAAACGGACGAAAAAAAGGCTGAGAAAGCTGAAAAAACAGGAAAAAAGAAAATGGCTTCAAAATCCGAAAAGCGTAAAAAGGTTAAAGAGTACATACCATATAATAACAGGGAACTAAGTTGGCTGGATTTTAATTTCAGAGTTCTTGAAGAAGCTATGGAGCATGAAAATCCTGTTATGGAGAGGGTTAATTTTCTTTCTATAACAGCCTCCAACCTTGACGAATTTTTTATGGTAAGGGTTGCAGGAGTAATAGATCAGGTACAGCAGGGCTTGAAAAAGCAGGATCCAAGCGGATATACACCAAAGGAGCTTTTGGGAAAGCTTGCGGAAAAAATACATTATTTTGCAAAAAAGCAGTATTCATGTTTGAGTCACTCTATTTTGCCTGAGCTTAAAAGGTATAATATGAGCTTTTCGGAGATAAAGAAGCTCAACAGGGAACAGCTTCAGTTTATAGACAGATATTTTGAAAGTGAGGTATTTCCTGTACTTACACCGCTTGCGGTAGATACGAGCCGACCTTTTCCTCTTTTGGCAAATAAAAGTCTTAACATAGCAGTAAGGCTTAATAACAGTGATGGTGAATCGGTATTTGCAATTATACAGGTACCTTCAATACTTCCGAGATTTTTGGAAGTTCCGTCAAAGGGCGAGGAAAGAGTATTTGTAATGCTTGAAAATGTGATTATGTATAAGCTGAAGGAGCTTTTTGAGCTTTACAGGATAAGTGCATACTCACCGTTCAGAATAACCCGTGACTCTGATTTGGATATTGACGAAGAAGCAGACGATTTGCTTGTGGAAATTCAGAATTCTATAAGAATGAGAAAAAGAGGAAAGCCTGTAAGGCTGGAGATAAGCAAGCGTATAGATGCGGAACTGAGAAGCTTTCTTGTTGATATGCTCAATGTAAGCGAACAGGAAATATATGAAGTTTCAGGTCCGCTTGACCTTACTTTCTTATCAAAGTTCTGTAGGGTAGATGACAGGGCAGACCTGCACTTCAAGCCGATAGTCCCTGTATCACCTCCGTCAGATTTTTACGGCTATGATGACATTTTTCAGGCTATAAGGGAACGTGACAGAATGGTTCATCACCCTTATGACAGCTTTGATGCAGTTCTTGAGTTTATAAAGAAGTCAGCCGAAGATCCCAGCGTACTGGCAATAAAGCAGACGCTTTACCGTGTAAGCGGAAACTCACCAATAATAGCGGCACTTAGCAAGGCTGCCGAAAACGGCAAGCAGGTAACTGTACTCGTTGAGCTTAAAGCAAGATTTGATGAGGAAAATAATATACACTGGGCTAAAAAGCTCGAAAAAGCAGGCTGTCACGTTATATACGGACTTACGGGACTGAAAACGCACTGTAAGATATGTCTTGTAGTAAGACGTGAGAGTGACGGAATAAGAAGATATCTTCACGTTGCAACAGGAAACTATAACGACAGTACGGCACGTTTCTATACCGATATAGGTATGTTTACATGCAGAGAGGATTTCGGTGTTGATGCATCATCGCTGTTCAACGTTATAACGGGCTATTCACTGCCGCCCGAATACGAAAAATTTGTTGTTGCTCCGAGAGGTATGAGAACATTCTTTGAGGATAAAATAAAACAGGAAATAGAAAACCACAAGCTTGGACTTCCAAGCGGAATAATAGCCAAGGTAAATTCTCTCGTTGATCCCGAAATTATAAGACTTTTATATATTGCTTCCGGCGAGGGTGTAAAAATAACCCTGATAGTAAGGGGAATATGCTGTCTTATTCCGGGACTTGAGGGCTGGAGCGAAAACATCAGGGTATACAGTATAGTAGGGCAGCTTCTGGAACACAGCAGAATTTTCAAATTTCAGAACGGCGGCAATCCCGAAATATATATGGGAAGTGCAGACTGGATGCCCAGAAACCTTGACAGACGTGTGGAGCTTGTTTTCCCTGTTGAGGACGAAATCCTTAAAAAGAGAAGCGATGAAATTCTTTCAATTTCGCTGAGCGATACCGTAAATGCAAGAAAACAGAATTCCGATACAACCTATACACTTGTAGACAAGCGTGGCAAAAAGAGAATAAACAGTCAGCTTGAATTTTCAAGGCTGGCTAAGAAGGCTCTGAAAGACGTAAAGAAGGATAATATAGCGTCAAAGGAAATCGGTACGCCGAGATTTGCAAATGATGAACTGAAAAATTAAAATATAATCTGAAAATAAACAGAAAAGGAGAGAAAAAGATGATTAAAAGAGTTGGATTTTTAACAAGCGGCGGTGACTGTCAGGGACTTAATGCCTCTATGCGTGGAGTAGCGAAGGCACTTTATGAGCATTACGGGGATAAAAACCTTGAGATAATAGGAATACTCAACGGTTACAAGGGTCTTATACACGGTGACTACAAAAAAATGAAGCCCGAGGATTTTTCCGGAATACTCAGCCGCGGCGGAACAATTCTGGGAACCTCCCGTCAGCCGTTCAAGATGATGAGAGTTATCGAGGAGGACGGAATAGACAAGGTTGCCTGTATGAAGAAAACCTACAGATACCTCAAGCTTGACTGTCTTGTAATACTGGGAGGAAACGGTTCTCAGAAAACAGCAAACCTTCTAAGTGAAGAGGGCTGCAACATAGTTTCACTTCCTAAAACCATAGACAACGATCTTTGGGGTACAGATAAAACCTTCGGATTCCAGAGCGGAATCAATATAGCTACAGAAGGTATAGATGCAATCCATACAACGGCAGAATCCCACAGCAGAATTTTTATAGTTGAGGTTATGGGTCATAAGGTAGGCTGGCTTACACTCTATGCAGGTATAGCAGGCGGTGCTGATGTAATACTTCTTCCTGAAATTCCCTATACAGTTGATAATATCGTAAAGAAGATAGTTGACAGGGAACGCAGCGGAAAGCATTTTACCGTTGTTGCAATGGCTGAGGGAGCTATCCCCAAGGAAGTTGCAGATTTGCCCAAAAAGGAAAAGAAGCAGGCTATTATGGAACAACCCAACGGTACATTTACCGAAAAGCTTGCTAAGGATATACAGATGGCTACAGGTCATGAAACAAGAGCGACTGTTCTCGGACATATCCAGCGTGGAGGAACTACCTGCCCCTATGACAGAGCCTTGTCAACATTCTTCGGAGCTAAGGCGGCAGAGCTTATCATAAACGAGCAGTACGGAAATATGGTTGCACTTCAGGGCGACAGAATAGTTCCGGTACCGCTTTCTGAGGTTGCGGGCAAGCTCAAGGTTGTTCCTGTTGACTGCGAGGAAATCAAGTGTGCAAGAGCTACCGGTATTTCATTCGGTGATGAATAATTGACTACAGAGAGGACTGACTTTGCCTATGCCTGATAAGGAGTTAATGAAAGAGCGTAAAAGATTGGGATTTTTGGGCTTGCCGTTTACATTCACAAAATATATTATTACAGATAAAAAGCTTTTGATTGAATCGGGACTGTTTACATCGAATGAAAATGAGATACTGTTGTATAAGGTTGTTGATATGACATACTCACGTTCGTTTTTACAGAAGCTTTTCGGATTGGGAACAATAAGGCTTTTTTCACAGGACGTAACCAACGCCGAACTGGAAATAAAGAATATAAAGCACTCCCATGAATTCAAAGAGCTTCTTTCCGAACAGAGCGAGCTTGAAAAGCAAAGGCTGAGTGTAAGACGTGGAGAATTTATGGGTGCAGCTCACCACCATGACCATATGCATCACGCAGACTTGCCTGATGATGACTTTAACGATGCATATTAAAGCCAAAACCTTGAAATATGTATTGACTTTTTCTTGATTTTTGGTTATTATATACATTAGTAAGAATAATATAAATTTTGATTGTCGGGAGGTAATTTGTGATGTGCAGAAAAAAAGACAGAAGCTGCAATAACAGGCTTATACTTATAATTTCTATTATTACTGCTGTTACAGCTGTAGTAGCAACGGTTACGACCTTGCTTGTAATAAGAGAAAGAAAAAAGAAGAAGGAAGAACAGGAACTCGACAGCTATTTGGATTCTTCAATTCAGTAAAGTTTTGTCTTAATTAATTCCATTCTATAACTGAAATCCGAGCCTTGCATTAATATAAGGCTCGGATTTCAATTTTATTTTGGCAAGAACATAAAGTTTAGGTCAAGCATTTTTAAAGGCTTGCGGTTTCCAAAGGCAGAGCCTTTGGTGGGATTTTTAAGGGCAAAGCACTTAAACTCAGTTGATACATTCATCAAAGAAATCTGAATCTATACGCTTTACTTCATATGTAGCTATGGTTGAAACTCCCAGATTGTATTCTATCATAAGTTCAGCGAGTTTTCTGCCGTCCACAAGAACAATTTTACTATGAAGCTGTTTTGAAGCAAATTCAACAGCCCCGCCTGAAAATTTTGAGGTTGTAATAAATATTCCTTTAGCAGCTCCCTGTCCTGCCAAAGCACCTAAAAAACGCTGTATTTCAGGTCGTCCTACTGAATTATCGGATTTCCACTGCTTTGCCTGAATATATATTGAATCAAAGCCGAATTTATCTGCACTGACAATTCCGTCTATTCCTTCATCAGCAGATTTTTTTGTTACGGCATTTTTATTTTCCTCCATATCTCCATACCCCATTTTTATGAGAAGCTTTACAACCAGTCTTTCAAATTCATAAGGTGATATTTTGCTTATTTCAACCATCAGTTCAGACGTTAATTCATCATTCAGTTCCTTGATAGCTGTTTCAATCTGTTCCTGCGGACTTTCATTTTTTATTTGTGAATATTCAAAGAGTTGTTCTTCTCTTTTTTTGTTATTACTTCTGTTTCTGAATTGCGTGAACGCATCAAAATTACTCAGATACTCCAACGTTACGTTGGAATTACTATTTTTAAAAGCTTCATGCCCTGCTTTTGTTAAACATACTGTACCTCTTTTAGGACTTTCAATCAATCCTGCTTTCTTTAAGTAGGTTTTTGCCCAACCGACTCTATCGTAAATTTTAGTTTTGCCGCTCGGAAGCTTTTCATTTCTGTCGCTTTCGCTTAAATCAAATTCAGTTGCACAGTATTCGGTAATCTCCTTTATTGTTTTTGTCTGATTATCACTTAAAAATTTTATAATAAAAGGAATAAATTCATAGTATTTCGGAACAGACATGAAAATCATCTCCTATATGAAAAGTATAACATGATTTTTCACATTATTTCAAGAGCAAAAATTATTTTAAATTCCTGTAAAAAATAAAAAACCACAGCAAACCTGTAGTTTTTTATTGGAGGAGTCCAAATCTATAAAAATCAACAATACTTATTAGCATATCTCTTTTGTAAGACAAATTTTACCATATATTTCTACGATTTTCAACAACAAATGAATAACAAAAATATTTCATTAATGTAATATGTTGAAATACACACAAACTATGGCTGAGCGTCAGACTGCGGCGGTTGCCGTGTCAAAATACGGAGTATTTTGACAGTAAAAAGTACATAAAGGTACTTTTTACCCTTTGCGGAGACTCCGCAAAGGCGGCAACCGCCGCAGTCTGACGCTTATGCAGAAATTTCAGAGTTTAGAAATTTTTCCATACAAGTGCATGCAAGCATTATAGGAATTGTAAGAACAGCCCATAGCATACTGTATCGGGGGCATATCTGTCCCCAAAGATTAAACGGAAGAGAGGAATAGTCCCATACATTCATTTTTAGCTTAAGGTTTACTATACAGCCTGCCGCAAGCTCTATAGTGGTTATAACGACAGAGCCTATTATACATTTAAAAAGAGCGTTTATTTTACGTATCTTCAAAAATACTCTGAATAATATAAGAAAGCAAAGACCTCCTGTTATAAGCATAGTCCAGTGAGTTCTTTGCCGCCACAATATTTCTATCAAGCCGTAAATTATTCCGCCAAAAGAGAAAACAAGAGTATCCTGCGTCAATTTTTTTACCATAAAAAATCACCAATGGTAGTATTGACAGCGGCGGATAATTTATACCTTAGTTTACCTTATCCTGAAGAAGTGTTATATTTACTTTTTCAACTCTCTGTTCGTCGGTCTGGGTTACTGTGAATCTTATTGTATTCTTATAGGTGAAGCTGTCGCCGGAAGCAGGAATATCACCGAGATTTTCCATAATCCAGCCGCCTACGGAAACACTGTCGCTTTCTATGAAATCCTCACGCAGATTAAGAAGCTCCAGCATAGCAGATATTGTCATATCTCCGCTTACATTATATGAGTTATCGGAAATTTTTTTGTAGCAGGGGTCTTCAATTTCATCTTCGTCCCATATATCTCCGACAAGCTCCTCAAGCAAATCCTCCATTGTAACAATGCCGAGCGTGCCGCCGTAATCATCTGTTACTACGGCTATATGAAGCTTTTTCTTTTTAAATTCTGCCAGAACGACAGAAAGCTTTTTGGTTTTATATATGAAATATGCAGGCTTTATAAGAGATATTATATCAGGCTCTTCACAGTGCAGAAGAGCCTCAAGATAATCTCTTGTATGAAGGATACCGATTATGTTGTCAATACTGTCTTTGAATACGGGTATTCTTGAAAATCTTTCTTCTATAACCAGTTTTTTAATATCCTGCGGTGTATCGTTAACGTCTATAGCGGTTATATCAACTCTCGGTGTAAGAATTTCCTGAACAGTTTTTTCGTCAAAATCAAGAGCAGATTGGACAAGCTCTTTTTCCTGCTGTTCCAGTACGCCCTCCTGCTGACTTGTACCGATAAGAACTTTAAGCTCATCTTCCGTTACCGACGGCTGGGAGGTATCGCTTGTAAAAATTTTCAATGCAAAAGATTTAACTGATATGAAAAGGAATACAAACGGGGTAAGGATTGTCATAAGGAACAGAAGAACATTTGAAGAAGATACGCAGAAGCTTTCAGCCTTTTCTTTGGCAAGACATTTTGGTATAATTTCTCCGAAGGTAAGCACAAGCAGTGTTATAATACCGGTACTTATGGCGGCACCTGCATCACCGAAGAGCTTTATGCAGAAAACCGTAGCTACCGAAGAACAGCCTATATTTACAATGTTGTTTCCTATAAGAATTGTGGTTAAAGCCCTGTCAAAGTTTTCAACGATTTTCAGGCAGTTTTTTGCACGCTTATCTCCACGTTCTGAACGGTATTTAAGGCGTATTGTGCTTACGGTGGAAAATGCTGTTTCTATAGATGAGAAGAATGCAGATAAAAATATACAGACTATAATAATGATAAGCATTAGTATGTCATATGTATCCAAATTAAAGTCACTCCATAATACAAATTTCAAAAGCTATTCTATCATATAATTTACATAAATTCCACAGGTTTGTCAAATTTATAATAAAGAGCGTATTTCCTAAAAAAATAATACTTAGATGAAAAAATATATGAAAAGCTTACTTGTAGTAAAAAAGAGGCTGAAATTTCCTTGAAAATTTTCTGTTAATTTTTAATTTTTTGAGATCAAATAATTTGCTATTATTTTAATTTGTGGTATAATCAGTTGTATATAAGTAAGTGTAAATCTAATGCAGGGAAGCGACGGTTTAATGATATTATGACTGATTTGCATTCGCATATTCTTTATGGGGTTGACGACGGCTCCGAGAGCTTGGAAATGTCTATGGATATGCTTGACATGGCGAGCAGGACAGGAACCAGAAATCTTGTACTTACTCCGCACTGCAATGTTCCGGGCGGATATACCAATTATATGAATCCTACTATTACAGGAAGATATGAAAAAATAAAGAAAGAAGCAGAAAGGCTGAATATAGATATAAATATATACCTTGGTATGGAGGTTCATGCAAGCGACGATATAGACTATCTGATAAGAGCGGGAGAGGTTGCAACTATAAATAAAAGCAGGTATCTGCTTGTTGAGTTTCCTTTTGAGGGAGATCCTATGTGGGTAAGCCACATACTGTACAAAATACAGTCTACAGGTCTTACTCCGGTAATGGCACACCCTGAAAGGTACGAGTATGTGCAGGAGTTTCCGTTTATGGTATACGACTGGGTGAGAAGCGGCTGTCTTATGCAGGTCAACAGAGGAAGCATAGTGGGACGCTTCGGAGCAGAAGCCGAAGACGCAGTGCATTTTATTCTTGAGCATGGTCTTGCACATTTTGCAGGAAGCGATGGACATAAGCCCTATGTACGTCAGCCCATACTTATAGATGCCTATGAGTTCGTAAAGGAATGTTACGGAAGCAGAGCTGCCGACAGAATTTTCAAGATAAATCCTGTAAGATTACTGAATAATCAGAGATTATCAAGCGGTCGTTCCGATAATTTTTAATGAGGAGAATTGTATGCTTAGATTTTTTAGGCTTAGAATAGTAAGAATAGTAATATTTACGATAGTCTTTCTGGCTATACTGACTTTATTTGTACTTTACTATTACCAAAGTCAGATATTGAAAAAGAAAAACGTTCCTCAGATAACGTTTTCGGACAAGTACAAGACAGCAGTCAGTGTAAAAAGCACAGAAATGGATTTGCTCAGCGGAATTTTAGCAACGGATATTGAGGACGGGGATTTAAGTTTGGATGTTATTATAGAGAGTATGTCGAACGTGATAATATCTGAGGACAAGAAAACCAAGGTAAAGACCGTTACAAGAGATATAACGTATGTAGTATGTGATTCCGATGACAATGTTACGAAAGTGACCAAAGAAATAAAATATTTGGATTATAAAGAACCTGTTATAGAATCAGTGGATAAGGTTCCTGTTATAAGAGAAAGAAAATACGCCGATGTTCTTGCCTGCTTCAAGGCAACGGACGTAATAGACGGGGACATAAGCGATTTGATAAAAATAGAGTCGCTTGATTCTAGCAGAGAAAATATACGCCGAGGAGTTTTCCCGGTTGTTCTATCTGTTACTAATAGTTGTGGCGACACCGTATATTATAATACTGCTGTTACACTTATCGAATAAAAGCACCGATAAAGCCCGCAAAAATAATAATATTCCAAAAGTTAACAATAATGTTTATGTGATTATTAAGGAGGAGGGGAGCGGTGAGATGAATAGCAATGCCGTCAATAATGAAGAAAGAAGTTCAGGAATGAATTATACATTTGACCTTCGCAGTACGCTTAGGGATATTTCAAGAAGATGGTACAATATACTTATTGTAGCATCTTTTACTGCGGTATGTTTTTTTGTATATGCAACGCAGACTTACCAGCCTGTATACAGTGCTTCCACAACTTTCCTTGTGCAGAGCAAGACAAATACTGCGAATACCTACAGCAGTCTGGGAAATTCAATGAGTATTGCCCAGACCTTAAAAACAGTACTGGAAAGCAGTCAGCTTCAAAGTACGGTTGCTGAAAAAATGGGTTATAAGAAATTTCCCGGTACGATATATTGCAGTATTGTTGATGAAACAAATATAATGACTGTTGGAGTGACCTCGGATTCACCCATAAAGGCATACAAGGTTCTTAATGAGGCTTTAGACACCTACCCGATATTTACAAAATCAATGATTTCCAGAGTAGTTTTGAAAACGCTGGAGCCTGCTCGTGTTCCGTCATATCCCGGAAATGCTTCGGAAGCATTTAGATTTATGGGATTTGGTTTCCTCGGTGGAATGATTGTTATGGTTGCCTTCTATGGTGTCCGCTCATTCTTTAAGGATACTATTAAAAAGGAATCTGATATAGAAAAGAAGCTTAACATAAAGAAAATGATTTCTATTCCAAGACAAAAGAAGAAGCTGAAATTCAGAGAGAAAGTAAAAGGTGTAAAAAAATCCCTTTCTCTTATGAATCCCGTTATAGACTTTGCTTTCAGAGAGTCATTCAAAAAGCTGAGGCGGCTTGTTGTTTCCGATAGCAGAAATAACAATCGTAAGATTTATTCTGTTACAAGCTCTCTGGAAAACGAGGGTAAAACAACAATAGCGGTCAATCTGGCTCTTGATTTGGGAAAAATGGACTGCAAGGTTCTCCTGATAGATGCTGACCTGAGAAAGCCCGCTGTATCAAAATTCCTTGAAAGACCTGTCCCGCAAGGGGAATCCATAGTCGATTTCCTTATGGGCAAGGTAAGGCTCAGTGATATTTATCATTACGATGAAATAATGAAAATAACGATAATGGGCTGCAATAAGGGTACGCCAAGAGCAAATGAGCTTATTACAAGCGATAAAATGAAGTATCTGCTTGATACGGCAAGGAAAGAGTTTGATTATATAGTAATGGATACTCCGCCACTCGGATTTGTTGCCGATGCGGAGGATATAATGAAGCTTAGTGATGCTGCAATGATAGTTGTAAGACGCGATATAGCTACAGCGATAACGGTAAACGACAGTATAGATTTGATAATGGATACGGGAGTACATATTATGGGCTGCGTTTATAACGAGGCTGAGAGTGTACCTCTTACAGGCGGTGCGGTTTATGGAAAATACGGCTATGGTTACGGCTATGGCTATGGTTATAAGAGTAAGTACGGTTATGGCTACGGAGGAAAATATGGCTACGGCAAATACGGAGCTTATGGTAAATACGGATCTTACGGAGCTTACGGGTCTTACGGAGCTTACGGTAAGTATGCTGATGATGCCAAGCACGCAGACGACGATACCAAGTATGTTGATGATGCCAAGTATGTTAATGATACCAAGTAATTTATTTTTTCAGGTTTTTGATTTTAGGCTTCGGGAATGCCCGCAGTCAGGCGATTGCAGACATTAAAATACTGTGTATTTTAATGTCTGCAAGGTGCGTAAACGCACCTTGCAGCTTATAAACGTTTGTTTATAAGCGAGCAATCGCCGCATATGAAAGCAAGATTACAAATTATTTTTAAGGAGGATAACCGGGCGGTTTTATTATGAACAGCAACAGTACAAATAACTCAAGTAATAAAAGCAATAACAGCAATAAATCCTCAGCCGTACAACCCTTAGACATAGTAAAAAGAACTTTGGTAGGACTGAAGGGTATGTGGTGGCTTGTTCCGATACTGGCTGCAATAGGTGCTTTGGGATTTGTTTTGTATGCCTACAGAGGCTATACACCAAGCTATACTGCTACGGCTACTCTCATAGTTTCACCGAAAAGCTCTACGATTTCATCTTACACCGGTGGTGTTTCATCTAAGCAGCTTGAAAAAACCTTTCCGTACATAATAACAAGTTCACAGCTTGTAAAGATAATAGGAAAGGATTTGGGAACAGGTTATATGCCGGGCTCGGTTTATGCCAGTACACTTGGAGATACCAACCTTTTTACAATAACGGCTACGTCTGACAGCTATGAAATGGCATATAAGCTGTTGAAATCTGTAATAAACAACTACAGTGAGGTTGCGGAGTATATAGTAGGAGATACAGAGCTTGTAATTGTCGTACCTCCGACAGCATCAGCAGAGCCTAACAATACTGTTTCTTACCGTCAGAATGCACTTATAGGAACAGGCTTGGGAGTGGCTTTGGCACTTATCATAATAACTATGGTAGAGATGTTCAACATAACGGTAAGAAAGCCTGATGACGTAGAGGACTTGCTGAACAACAGAAAAGTAGGAACCATTGTAAAGGTAATAAGAAAACGAAGCAGTAATTCGTCAAGTGTAGTTTCACTTGACCATGTACACGTCGATGCGAGATTCAAGGAAGCAATACTTTCTATAAGAAACAATATAATAAACAAGTGTGAAGAAAAGAAAATAAATTCGTTTGTGATTACAAGTACGGGAGCAGGTGAAGGAAAGACAACAATTTCCTCGAACCTTGCTATTGCGTTTGCAAGGAAGCATTACAATACAATTATAATAGACTGTGACCTCAGACACCCTTCGTTAAGAGGACAGTTCGTTATTCCCAACGAAGAAAGCGAGCTTGGAATAGTAGACGTAATTACAGGAAAATGCACGTTGGAGCAGGCACTTGTAAGAATGAAGAAGAGTGGTCTGTATGTTTTGCCGGGAACAATACCTGTAGAGAATGCAGCTGAGCTTGTGGGAAGCAAGCAGATGTACAATCTCATAAAAGCACTTGAGAAGATGTTTGACTATGTTATAATAGACGCACCTCCGGTAGGAATTGTTGCTGATGCACTGGAGTTCAAGGACTATGTTGGCGGTGTTCTGTTTATAGTACGACAGGACTATATAAAGGTAAACAGAATAAAGGAAGCTATAAGTGAATTCGGATTAAGCAAGATAGAGATTTTTGGCTGTGTATTCAATATGGCTTCAGGAGTATTCGGAACAAAGGGATACGGAAGATACGGAAGATACGGATACGGATACGGCTACGGCGGTTACAGCAAATACGGAAAGTATGGAAAATACGGAAAATACGGAAGATACGGAAAGTCCTACGGCAAATACGGAAGCTACGGAAGCTATGGTAAATATGGAAACTATGGCAATTACGGAAATTACGGTAACTACGGAAATTACGGCAACTACGGCAATTACGGAGATTACGGCAATTACGGAAACTACGGAGATTACGGCAACTACGGCAATTACGGAGATTACGGCAATTACGGAGATTACGGTGACTACGGCAACTACGGAGATTACGGTGACTACGGTGACTACGGAGATTACGGTGAAGAACTGATTCGCGGAGAAATTATGGACTACGGTGAAAAAGTATCGGAAATAGACCTCGGGCAGTATGACGATGAAGAACAGGACGGATACAGAGATGAAAATGTCCCTTATGACGGCGATGATAATGCTGACGAGGGCTATATTGACAATAACGAGACTGTCAATAACGATGAAATCAGTTATAGTGATAGTAATATGATTGATGACATTGACAGCGATAACGCTCAGAATTCTGCTCCAAAGAAAACAGAGGGAACAAAGAAAACAAGGAAAACAAGGAAAACGAGAAAATCGAAGAAAAATTAACGGATATTTTATTTCGGGAGGATAAAGCGTTGTTTGGAAGAATTATTAATTTTCTTATAACCTTTCTTGCTGTTGTTTGTACATTCATAGTTATAATACTTATTTTATTTTCAGATATAATATTCGCAGTAAAGGATAAAGGCAGTTTGGTAAATACTTCTGCAAAGACCGTTACAATTAATTTTGATACCGACCCCCTTGTAATAGACGGTAAGGATATTGATTTTATGCAGGGCGTTACGGCACTGGACGAGTATGAAAATGATGTAACAAATCTGGTAAATGTTTCGGTTATAAACGAAAACAACAAAAAAGTACTGGCGTACAGCGTTAACGGTGATAACTATGAACTTGAAACCTTCCAGAGAGGTCTTAAGCTTATGAATTACAAGCTTCCGTCAATAACTGTAAAGAAAAAGAGCTATACCTGCGATATAAACGAAATAGATGACTATATCAAGAGCCTTATAGCTGACGGTACGATAAGTGCTGATGACGGCTTCGGAAATGATATATCATCGGCAATATACCGTGATAATTCTATGCAGATTAAAACTGCCGGTAATTATAAGATTCCGCTTACCCTGAGAAATGCCTTTGCAGATACTGCAAATCAGACTATATCCGTAAAAGTAACGGGAAAGCTCGAAACTTATAACGTAACGCTTACTACCGAAACAGTCACGATAAAGAAAAACAGTGTATTTGCTCCGAATAAGTACATTGCTTCAGCTACCGACAGAAAGGGTGAAGATGTTTCCGAACAGGTTATATATAACAGTGAGGTTGACCTGACTACTGTCGGAAGATATAAGGTTTATTACTACATTGTAGGAAAAGATGATGAGCCTGCGGCAACACTTACGGTTGTCGTAACGGATTAAAGGTATCAGTCAGAACCTGCGTTTATTGCGGCGATTGCAGACCCCTTGCGTGAATACGCAAGGCATTAAAGTGCAAGGCACTTTAACATACAAAAGACTTTGTCTTTTGTATGTCTGCAATCGCCTTGTTTGAGTATAATTTTCAGGTTTGAATTTGAAGCGGGGTGAAATAATTAGTGGCATCATTGTTTGAAATGCCCATAGAGGAGCTTAAGGGAATAGGTGCAAAAAAAGGAGAGCTTTTCAGAAAGCTTGGAGTAAGCTCCATAGGTGAGCTTATATGTTATTATCCCAGAAGCTATGAGGACTGGAGCAATACGGTGAATATATCTCAGGTACAGGAAGGGGAAGTATGCTGCATAAAAGCGACAGTTGCATCACCTGTTTACGAAAACAGAATATCAGGAGGAAGAATACTTTCCAGAGTAAGGCTTGAGGACGAAAGCGGAATTATCAATGCAACCTTTTTTAACAACAGATATTTAAGGAATATGCTTCTGTATGGAGGAGAATATTTGTTTATGGGAAAGGTTACACGTTCAGCAGGAAAAGCAGAAATGCTTTCTCCTGAGTTTATAGCTTCAGGAAAGGCAAAAAATATAAGACCTGTTTACGGCTGTACTTCAGGAATTACCAGCAGACAGATTGAAAGTGCTGTTACAAATGCTCTCAAGCTGCTTCCCGACAATATAAGAGAGAGCATACCTGAAAAAATACGCATAAAGTATGATATAATAACCTACTCCGAGGCTGTAAGGCAGATACATTTTCCGGATAGCAGCGAAAAGCTTATCCGGGCAAGAAAAAGATTTGCATTTGAAGAAATGCTTGTTTTTTCTATGGGACTTTGTTCAATGAAAAACGGCAGACAGGCAGAAACTGCGGTTGAGATAAGGAACGATTATACGGCTGAATATGAAAAGCTTCTGCCTTTCAGCTTCACGGACGGTCAAAGAAAGGCGGTAAATGACTGTATAAAGGATATGCTCAACAGAAAATATCCCATGAGCAGGCTTGTACAGGGAGATGTAGGCTGCGGAAAGACAGCGGTTGCAGGCTGTGTCGGTTATACTGTTGTAAAAAACGGCTATCAGGTGGCGTTTATGGCACCTACTGAAATTTTAGCGGAGCAGCATTACAATTATTTTGTACGGTTATTTTCGGGAACAGGTGTAAATGTAGAGCTTTTGTCGGGAAGATGTACCGCAAAGCAGAAAAGACGCATAAATGATGCAGTCGTTACTGGAGCGTGTGACTTTCTGATAGGAACTCACGCACTTCTGTCAGATACGGTTGAATTTCACAGCTTAGGTTTGGTTATAACGGATGAACAGCACAGATTTGGAGTCAGTCAGAGAAATACGCTTGTAGAAAAGGGTGCAAATCCGCACCTTCTTATAATGTCGGCAACTCCTATACCGAGGACTCTTGCACTGATAGTATACGGTGATTTGGATATTTCGGTTATAGATACTATGCCGAAAGGAAGAAAGCCTGTTGAAACATTTCTTATAGACGGCAAAAAAAGAAAACGAATGTATAACTTTATGAGGGACAACATAAAAAAAGGAAATCAGTGTTACATAGTTTGTCCTGCTGTAGAAGAAAATGAGATGTTCAATGTAGCTGCAGCAGAGCAGTATGCGGAAAAAATACAGAAAGAAGAATTTACCGACTATAAAGTAGGCGTACTTCACGGAAAAATGAAAAGTGCTGTCAAGGAGGACGTTATGAGTTGCTTTAAAAACGGTGAAATTCAGATACTTGTAGCCACTACCGTAATTGAAGTAGGTGTAGATGTTCCGAACGCTACATTTATAGCGGTTGAAAATGCCGAAAGATTCGGACTTTCGCAGCTTCACCAGCTCAGAGGAAGAGTAGGACGCGGAAGTGAAAAATCTTACTGTGTGCTTATATCTGATAACAAAAATGAGGATACACAGGAGCGGTTAAAGACTATGTGCAAGACCAATAACGGATTTGAAATTGCCGATAAAGACCTTAAACTCAGGGGACCCGGCGACTTTTTCGGCTCAAGACAGCACGGACTTCCTGAAATGAAGATAGCTGATATAACCGATATGAGCTATTTTGAGAATGCAGGAAAGGCAGCAGCCGAAATTATGGAATATGACCCCGAGCTTAAGCTTGCAGAACATAAATTGCTTGCAAGGGAAGTGAAGCGTCTTTTTTCAAAGATAGGAGAAGGAGGCTTTAATTGAGCAGTTAGCTTGAGGGGAGAATGCGATTGCAGACAAAAATACTTTGTATTTTTATTTAAAGGCAATGCTTTTAAATGTCGGCATAATTAATACGCCGAGGGCTGCAATCGCCCATAAGCGTTGAAGAAGCTCTGATATAAATTTGTATAAATTTAAAATTTTTACATTTAGTATTTGTAATTTGTAAAAGAATGTTGTATTATATGTTGTATGAGTAAAATCAGTCGGGAAAATGAAAAATACATTTCAGCTTTCCTGAATTAAGAGGTGTTAAAATTAAATGAAAAAGAAGCTTTCGGCGATTGTTATGTGTATCGTAATCATGCTGGTATCTGTTATACCTGCGTATGCGGTCAAGAACAATATTAATTTTGAAACAAAAACAGATATCATTTATCTTGTAAATCTTGATACAGATACTGTTGTGTACAGCAAAAACTCAGATAAAAAGTGTTATCCCGCATCAACAACAAAAATAATGACGTATATAATAGTTTCGGAGAATATAAGCGATGTTGAGGGTACAAAGGTAGAAATAAAGCAGGAGGTACTCGACCGTTTGGTAGGAACAGACAGCTCACTGGCAGGTGTACAGGGCTATGTGGGAGCTGAACTTTCAATACTTCAGCTTTTAAAGTGTATGATGATAAGCTCAGGAAATGATGCTGCTGAGGTTCTTGCTGATTATGTGGGCGGCGGAAAGACAGAAGAATTTGTAAAGCTTATGAATGCGAAGGCTGCTGAGCTTGGATGCCGTAATACTCACTTTGTAAATGCACACGGACTTCACGATGATGAGCAGTATACAACGGCTGAGGATATGAGCAAGATAGCACGTTATGCTATGACAAAGCCTTATTTTATGGATATAACAAATACGGTGGAGTATTATGTAGACGGCGATGCGGAAGAACCTCTTATCAACACAAATAAAATGATAAATCCCGATGAAAAGGATTATTATTACAAGTACGCAAAGGGAGTAAAAACGGGAACTACAGACGAAGCAGGTCATTGTCTTGTATCCACTGCGTTGAAGGACAATGTTTCCTATATGTGTATAGCATACAATGCTCCCTGCTATGACGCAAACGGAGATTGGGAAGAAACAAACTACGCTATACTTGAAAGTAAAAAGGTTTATGAGTGGGCATATGCAAACGTAACTATGCGTGAGGTTCTTGGAAACAGTGCTTCTGTGGGAACAGTAAACGTGAAGTACGGGGACGGTGCAGATAAGGTAAATCTTATTCCTGAATATGCCTATTCTACTATGCTCGATAAAAATATAAAGGATAAGGATATAGTTATATCTGCAAAGTGTCAGAATGAGGTTGACGCTCCTGTTAAAAGAGGTACTGTTCTGGGAACAGCTACGGTAAGCTATAAAGGCGAGGAGCTGACAAAAGTTAATCTTATAGCGGAAAAGGACGTTAATAAAAGCGATTTATTGTATTTTAAGGCAGTGGCAGAAAATATAGTAAAAACACCTTTGTTTATTATTATAACGATTGTTGTTTTATTGCTTTTTATAATTTATGTAATTTTTGTTTTGAGCGTTTCAGACAAAAGAAAGAAAAATAAACAGTAAACTTAAAGGTTTGCTCTTAATACGGCAGGCGGCTGCATACACCCGAAGACGAATGTCTTCGGGTTCTTTAAGTGCTGAAAGCACTTAAAGCTTTCGCAGAAGAATTTCTGCGAAAGGTATGCAGCCGCCTGCCGTATTAGTACAGAAGAAAGTTTAATACAGCATTATATTTTCACAATAAAAGTTAATCAGATTGTACAGGTTATCCAAATATTTTACAAAAAGAAGATAAAGGTAAAAAATATTTGATTTTTAAAATATGTGTGTTATAATTTTAAGGTAAGTTTAGGGTCATAATATTTGAAAAAATTTGATTTAAAGTAAAAAATATACATTATATAATGTAAAAAAGTCGGAGGTATTATGGGTAACACAGTAGTTTCGGTAATTATTCCTTATATGGAGGAAAACAGCAAGATAGTAGATACACTTTCGTCCGTATGCAAACAAAAGGGCTTTGACGGAACTAAGATAGAGGTTCTTATAGTAGATGTTACAGAAGGAGAAAGCAGCAGAAAGTCTACAGGTGACTTGTCCATATGCAAAATTATAAGCACAAAATCTGTAAGCAATGAGGCAGAAGCTTGTAATTTCGCTATGGATTACATAACGGGTGAATATGTAACCGTATGCAGATGCGGAGATGTTTTCGGAAGAGAATACTTTCAGGAATGTATGAAAGCTTTCAGGGAATATGAGAACGTTCCGTATGTAAGTGTAAAGAAATTCTGCATAAACCCGGTTTTCAAGGAGAAAAAAGCTAACCGACTTAACAAGGACGATATAAAGAAAACTTCCGCTGTCGTACTTGAAGATAAGCCGTTTCAGGTAAACAGTGAGGTATGCGGCAATTTGTTTAAAAGCGAGCTGTTTAAAAAGTACAGATTTAATACAGAGTTAAAATATGAATATTTTCAGGATTTTATGCTGAGAATCCAGCTTGATGTACCCGAATCTGTTGAGGCAGGCAATACAACGTATGACTATTTTATGCCGCTGGAGGACGATTTTTTGTATTTTGTTCCTTCAAATTACAAGGACTGGTATAAGGAATCTATGGACAGCTTTTTGAAGCCGCTTGTGCAGTACGCAAAGGATAAGTGCGGTTTTATACCTGAGTTCATACAATTTTATCTGATGTTTGCCGTTTCCACAAGATTTCTCTGCAATATGAACAACAGGAACAAGCGTAATATGAACGAGCAGGAGCTGAAAGAATTTTTTGCATCTGCCAGAGAGGTTCTCGGTTATGTTGACAACAGTTATGTTCTGAACAAAAACAAGCTTAAAGCATTCGGATACAGCGAAGAAGCGGCAGAGATGTTCTATATGCTCAAATACGATATAACGTTTGATGATATGCCCGTTGTTAACGTAGAAGGCAAAAACGAGGTGTACCTTAATTGTGACAACGTTTTTATAGCAAGACTTACAGACCAGAGAGTGGGTATGCACGTTATCGATTACCGCAGCGGAAATATTGTTATAGACGGCTCGTTCAGAAGAGTTTTTGACCTGAGAGAGGTGGAGTTTTTCGTAAAATTCAATAATAAGAAGAAAAAGCTTGTCAACAATGACAGATATTCGCTCACAAAATACTTCGGAATAAGTGCATACAAAAAATTTACTTTCCATTTAGAGTTACCGCTTGACTACAGCTGTGAAAGACAGACAGTCGAATTTTTTGCAAGATACAGATATACTGTAATACCGCTGAAGCTTTCGTTTTTACATCACTGGGCTAAGTTTACGCTGTCGCCTGAAAATTCATACTGGCGTTTCAACAGATATATTGCCCATATAGAAAACTCCAGAGCTATAGTAATAAATCACGCTTCAGCTATAAGCACACTTAAAAGTGAGCTGAAATTTTTACCCAAGGTATTTAAGGAAAGCAAACGTCTTTTCATAACAAGAATAGAGTACTGGCTGACACGTCCGTTTTTTAAGAATAAGAGAATATGGCTTATGTATGACAAGCTTTATAAGGGCGGTGACAGCAGTGAATATCTTTACAGATATTGTGCAGATAAAAAAGACGGTATAACAAGATACTACATAATAGATAAAAATACCTCCGATTACAAGAAGCTCAAGGCTGACGGACTTAAACCTGTGAAAAACCGTTCGTTCAAGCATAAAATGATATTTCTTAATACCGATATAGCTTTGATAACAAATTCAAACGTATTTCCCTTTAACGGCTACAGTATGGACAGGTCAAGGTTCATAAGGGGACTTTGCAATTTTCCGTCTATGTGCTTGCAGCATGGATTGTCCGTACAGAAATGTGCTATGGCTCAGCAGAGAATTGTCGATAATACGCAGATGTATTTTCTTGCTTCAAAGCACGAGTACCAAAATCTGAGCAATCACGCATACAATTATCAGGATTTTGATATTCTGAAAATGACGGGAATAGGAAGATATGACGGTCTTATAAACGATGACCGTAATCAAATTCTGATTTCGCCAACATGGCGTATGTACAATGCAATGCCGGTGACTACAAGTGAGGGTGAACAGCGTGCCTATAATCCCGAATTTAAACACACAACCTATTATAAGATATACAACGACCTTATAAATAATCAGAAGCTTATAGAAACGGCTAAAAAAACAGGCTACGGAATAAAATATCTTCTTCATCCGATACTTAGTGCTCAGGTAAATGACTTTATTCCAGACCCCTATGTTGAAGTTATATCCTCCGTAGGCGATTTGAGCTATGAAAAAATATTGACACAGTCAAGCTTAATGGTGACAGACTATTCCGGAGTACAGTTTGATTTTGCATATATGAAGAAGCCGCTGGTATATTTCCACCCCTCACAGCTTCCTGCTCACTATGAGGACGGAGGATTTTTCTACGATACTATGGGCTTCGGAGAAATATGCACCGAAAGCGAGCAGCTTGTAGATACGCTTTGTGAATATATGGAAAACAGTTGTAAAATGAAACCTCAGTATGTAAAAAGAGTGGAGGAGTTTTACGAATATAACGATGACCATAATAACTGTGAGCGTATTTATCAGGAAATACTCAAATATCAGCAGCAGGTTGACAAGGATAAGCTGAGAACAAAATGATATTTATTATGTAATTTGTGCGAATTTTTTAAGAAAATTCGCACAACAATATTTGCTGATAATATGCCTATGAATAAAATTCAAAAGTCCGTTAAGAATATTTTTAACGGAGGCTATGAAATTGAGAAAAATTTTTAAAAATAGATTCAGTAAACCGAAAACATCACTGTTTATTTGTATAATTCTGAGAATACTTACGGTAATAAGCTTGTTTATTGAGTTCGGGTCGGGAAATATAAAAAACGGAGTATTGTGTATAGTGGTTCTGATAATTTTTACGCTGCCGTCAATACTTTACAAAAGCTTTGGGTTGGTTTTGCCCGATGCTATGGAAACAGCAATATACGTATTTATATTTTCATCGGCAATATTGGGCGAAATAAATAATTTTTACGGACTTCTTCCTTTCTGGGACACAGTACTTCATGTATTGAGCGGTTTTGTACTTGCAGGAGTTGGATTTTCTCTGGCACGTCTTATGAACGGAAGAAAGCAAAAACTCAGAATGTCGGCATTATATATAGCCCTGACAGGAATTTGCTTTTCTTTGACAGCAGGACTTTTATGGGAATTTTTTGAATTTACCTGTGATAATTGGCTCAGGACAGATATGCAGAAGGATAAGGTTATAAAAAATATATCATCTGTAGAACTGAACGGAAAAAATGAGAATGAGCCTTTAAAAATTGATGATATAACAAGAACTGAAATATATTTTAAAAACGGAGAAAGATATACTGTAGAAGGAGGCTATCTTGATACAGGTCTTAATGATACCATGAAAGACTTATCAGTTAATTTTATAGGTGCGGTAATATTTTGTACAGCAGGCTTTTATCATATGAAAAACAGAGGGAAATATGAGTTCGTAAACTGTTTTATTCCCGTAAAAAAAGAAGAATATTGTCAGTGAAATATTAATGTAATGTTTATTTGCTATTAATAATTTGTACAAATTTCAGTATTAATATATAAGCATAGAAATAATGAAAATAAGATTTTTTCATCTCCCTTTTAATATATATTTTGTTTGAGAAAAAGAAGGCTTGCTTGTGCAGGAACCTTCTTTTTTCTTTTTGAAGAAAAGCTTTACGGATAATATATATTCAAAAAAATTGATGACAACATCGCTGAAAGAGTATATTAATATACAATAAGTTGATTTTTGTGTAATTGGACACGGTGATTTTGTTGTTATATATGATATAAAATACGGAAATTTTTATAAGATATATACAATAAAAACTATATTTAAAATATATGATAATTACTTGAAATAATTATTTGCAAGTGGTAAAATTATAAAAGTCATAGGGTTGATTTTGAATTTTACCTTATATACGGTATTTAAAAATTCGTATTTGGAATTAACCTTATCCGAGCTAAATTTGTGGAGGTGATTAGATGGAAGATATGTTGTCCAGGATTGTTGATATGGACGAGAGAGTAAGAGTTGAAACTCAGAAGGCCGAACAGCGTAAAGCAGATACGTTCAAAAATATCGCAGCCAAAAAGGATGCTATCTACAACGATTACATCAGCCGTGCAAGAGTACGGATAGAAAAGAACTATGCCGCCGAACAGGAGGCAGCCGCCAAAAAGCTGGAGATTATTCAGAAGGAACAGAAGAAATGCCTGTCGGATATGGAAACGCAGTACAGAAAGTACGGCGACAGGTGGGTAAGCGAGCTGGTAAAAAGAGTGATAAGCTCTTGACATTACAGGCTTGCAGACCGAATAACCGCAGAAATTATTTCACAGCAAAAGGAGGGATAAAAGTTGTCAGCTTACGCCTCTAATGCAATACTCTCAAAGGCACGAGCTATGTACGGAAAACGGCTTACCGAAAATGACTATAAAAAGCTTCTTTCATGCGGAAGCGTTCCCGAAATACTTACATATCTTAAAAGTAACAGCAAATATGCACCTCTTATGTCAAAGCTGAGTGAAAAAACAGTACGCAGACGTGATTTGGAAGCAGTACTCAGACAGAAGCTCTTTCAGGATTACGAGTCGCTTTGCCGTTATGAGATGACGGTCGGAGAGGATTTTGCAAGATATACCGTTATGAAAGCGGAAATAGGACAGATAATGCACTATCTGATAATGTTAAGCTCAGGAGAACCGCAAAAGTTTTACAGTACGCTGCCCAAGTACTTTTTAAGAATTTCATCTGTGAACTTCACAGCTATGGCAGGGGCTCAGACGTATGACGAATTTTTGAGCGTAATAAAAAAGTCGGACTATTACAGGCTTCTGGAACCGTTCAGACCTAAGAAAAACGAAAAACTGAGACTTGCGGATATAGAAAATACGCTGTATAACAATATGTTCGGCAAGGTGTACGAAATTATAGAAAAAACCGGCAGAGAAGAAAAGAAGGCGTTGCAGGATATGTTTGATACAAATATAGACCTCCGCAATTTTACGAGAATTTTCAGACTCAAAAAGTACTATAAGCTTGCACCAGAGGATATAAAAAAGCATCTTTTGCCTTTCGGATCGCTTACTGAAAAGCAGATTTTTGAGCTTTGCAATGCAAACGATACAAAGGAGCTTTTTACGTTGATGAAGCAGACTGCTCCGGGAAAGGTGATTTCAAAGCTTGACTATACATTTATATTTGAGATACCCCGAAGAGCGTTGTACAACGAAAGCTATAAAAGTATGTATTTTTCGGTGAATCCATCAGTCGTGCTTGTAGCATTTTATAATCTTGAGGAAGCCGAAATAAACAATATAATAAACATAATAGAGGGAGTTCGGTATAAAGCCGATACCGAAAAAATCAGAAAGCTTCTGATATACAAGTAAAGAAATATTTTTCAGTCTTGCTTTAGCCACATTTTGCGGATAAAGTAGGGCAGTAAAAATATTTTTTATAGAAATGAAAGGAGGAAATGATATGTCCGTTTCTCCAATGAAAGCGATAAGTATTATAGGACTTAGCAGGGATTTTGACAAAGTAATAAACATACTTGGAGCGTCCCAGGCATTTGAGCCTGAGCCTGTAACGAGTTTCTACACCAATACAGAAAAATTTCAGAATTTTTCTGAGGCGAACAGGTATTCCGAACTTCTAACGGAGTTTGACGGAGTACTTATGACAGCAGGACTTGAACCTGAGCTTGTTGACATTTCGGGCTTTAAGCCAAAGGAAGAAGCTCTTTTCGGATACTGTGAGAGTGTTATAGAGGAATGCGACCGATATATGCAGGAGATTTCCTCAAAGGAAGCAGAAAAGGAAAACTGCATAAAGAAGATAGAGCAAACATCGCATTTCTCGGGAGTAAAGCTCGATATGGACAGACTTCAGTCATGCCAGTACATCAAGCCGAGGTTTGGAAGAATACCTGTAGAAAGTATGAGGTATCTTGACAGGTACAAGGACAATCCTTACGTAATGTTCATACAGACCTCTGTTGACAGGAATTACTGCTGGGGAGCATATATGGTTCCTGTGGACAGGGAGGAAGAGATAGACAGGATTTTTTCCGGAATGTTGTTTGAAAACTGTGATGTATCGCAGATAGAGGGAACACCTGAGGAATACATCAAGACCCAGACAGCCAGAAAGGAAAAGCTTGAAAAAGAAATTGAGCAATCCAAAGGTGAGCTTAAAAGCTTTATAGAAAAAAACAGGGAAGAAATTCTCAGATATTACACCAAGCTTACCGAAAAGGCGATTTATCAGGGACTTAAAAGCCACGCAATGGTATACAACAGCAAGGAAAGCAGCAGCTTTGTAATATGTGGCTGGTTACCCGACAGTGAGTTTGAAGCTGTTGAAAAGAAGCTTAAAAAGATAAAAAGCGTCGAATGGCAGACAGATGATGCCATAAACCAGCTTGAGAAATCGCCGCCGATAAAGCTTAAAAACAGCTGTTTTGCGAAGCCGTACAGCTTTTATGTTGAAATGTATGGGGTACCTAAGTACAATGAGATAGACCCCACTTTGTTTGTAGCGATAACATATACAGTACTTTTCGGAGCTATGTTCGGTGATTTCGGACACGGTATAGTGCTTTCCATAGCGGGAGTAGTTATGTATAAGCTCAAGGGATTCAAGGTAGGAAAAATAATTGTACCGTGCGGTATAAGCTCAGCGATATTCGGATTGATATTTGGTTCCTGTTTTGGTTTCGAGGATGCTTTCAACGGCTTATACAAGGAACTTTTCTCACTTGATGAAAAACCCATAGAGGTAATGGGCAGGAATATAATAGACGTTATACTTGTGTCGGTAGCAGTAGGAATATTTTTGCTTATTTTGGCGATGTGCCTGAACATATACTCATCGTTCAAGCAAAAGGATATGGCTAAGGCGATATTCGGCTCGAACGGAATAGCGGGATTGGTATTATATACTACCGTATGTGTTGGAATTTCGTCTATACTTTTGCTTGATGCAAATATATTCAACATAGTAACGATACTGCTTTTAATTATAGTGCCACTTGTACTTATATTTCTTGCCGAGCCGCTTGGAAAGCTTGCGGAAGGAAATAAGAGATGGAAGCCTGAGAAATGGGGAGATTACTGTGTACAGAGCGGATTTGAGATGTTCGAGGTAATACTTTCCTACCTGTCGAATACGATGTCATTTCTGAGAGTGGGAGCGTTTGTAATGGTACACGCAGGAATGATGGAGGTTGTATTTACACTGATAGGACTTGTAGGCGGAGTAACAAGTGTAGCAGGAATACTGGTGCTTATATTCGGAAATCTGTTTGTCATAGCATTGGAGGGACTTCTGGTATCTATACAAACGCTTCGTCTTGAATTTTACGAAATGTTCAGCCGTTTCTACAGCGGAACAGGCAGACCCTATAATCCGGTTACATTAAAAAAGCTTAACACAAAATAAATATTTATAAAAATAAAAAACCGTCATACGGTTATAAAAAAGATATGGAGGATTATCATTATGGAAATGCTGTTATTATTATTACCTGTTATAGTTCTTATAGGCTCGGCAGTTATTGCAAACAATGCGGTAAGCAGAGGTGCAAGAAAGAAGAAAGCAGTTATAATTCAGATACTCTCATTTGCGGCAGTACTTATATGCTGTTCTGCATTTCCGCTTATAGCAGGAGCAGCAGATGCTAACGAGGCAGCACAGACAGCTGCATCGGCAAACGGACTTGGACTTATAGGCTGTGGTATTTCAACCGCAGTAGCTTGTTTGGGAGCAGGTATCGCAGTAGCAGGTGCAGCACCCGCAGCTATCGGAGCAACCTCAGAAGACCCCAAGGCATTCGGTAAGGCTTTGATTTTCGTAGTACTTGGCGAAGGTGTTGCTATTTACGGTTTGCTCATATCAATTCTTATATACACAAAGTGCTGATTGCATATTAAAAAAAGACGGTGACATTATGCGTTTTTATCTGATAAGCGATAACGTCGATACGCAGCTCGGTATGAGACTGGCAGGCATAGAGGGAGTAGTCGTTCACGAGGAAAACGAAGTAAGAGAAGCTCTTGAAAAGGCTATGAATACCGAAGATATAGCCGTAATACTTATGACCGAAAAGCTTGTGGTGCTTTGTCCTGAACTGATATATGAGCTGAAGCTGAACCGTTCATGTCCTCTTATAGTCGAAATTCCCGACAGACACGGAAACGGGCGTACAAAGGATTCGATAACAAAGTATGTGCAGGACGCTATCGGAATAAAATTAAAATAACGTGAGAGGAGCTGCGGTTTATGGCTGATGAAAAAACTGCAAACAAGGCTGTCGAAGAAAATGAAAGCAAGTTTCTCAAGGCTATAGAGAAATACGCAAAACAGCAGAGGGATGCACTTATATCGGAAACTGAAATTTTTGAAAAGGAAGCAATCGCAAAAGCTGAGCAGGACGGTCTTAGAGATGCATACAGCCTTATACATAGGGAACAGGACGCAATGCGTATGAAAATAGCTTCCGAAATGGCTAACGAGGAAGCAAAAGGTAAGCTGGAGATATTCAAAAGACGGCAGGAGATTACAAGGGACGTATTCGCAAAGGCAGCCGAAAAACTGAAGGCTTATGCGGAAACCTCCGAGTACGAAAAGGATATGCTTGAGGACGCAAGGGAATGTGCCGAATTTTTCGGAAAGTCGGCAGTAGAGCTTTGTTTTTGTTCAAGAGATATTTCCTCATTGTCCAGAAAGCTTTCAAAGCTGTTCAAGGGAGGCTGTACCGTCAAAGAAGTATCAGATATAAAGATAGGCGGCTTCAGGGCATACTGTCCCGAAAAGAAGATAGCCGCCGATAAAACTCTCGATACACGCCTTGAAATGCAGAAAGGGTGGTTTTACGAAAACTCCGGTTTAAAGGTAAAGTAAAAAAATCTTATACCAGCCTGAAAAATATAAACGGTAAAGTTTAGGTCAAGCCTTTCCAAAGGCAGGGCCTTTGGTCAGGATTTTTAAGGGTGAAACTCTTAAATACAACACACAAAAGCTTCATAGAGAGGAAATGCTTTCAAAATGGAAAATCAGAATGTAGTATACGGTATAAACGGACCTGTTGTTACCGTACTAAAAACAAAAGCCTTTTCTATGATGGAAATGGTTTACGTAGGTGAAAAGAAGCTTGTCGGTGAGGTCATCACTGTTACAGATGAACTTACCACAATTCAGGTTTACGAAGAAACAACAGGACTAAAGCCGGGCGACCCTGTTGTAGGCACAGGAGCACCTATGAACGTTCTGCTCGGTCCCGGAATAATAACAAATATTTTTGACGGAATAGAGCGTCCGCTTCAGGCAATAGCAAAAGAAAGCGGTGCATTCATATCAAGAGGAGTTTCCGTACCTTCACTCGATACCGAAAAGGAATGGGACGTTACCTTAAAAATAAAAACAGGCGACAGACTTAATCCGGGAGATATTTATGCAACATTACCCGAAACACCAGTCATTGAGCACAGACTGCTTGTTCCGCCAAATATAGGCGGAAAGGTAGAAAGAGTTGCCAAAAACGGAAAATATAAGCTCAATGATACAATAGCCGTACTTACTCTTGAGGACGGCAGGAAATATAACCTTACGCTTTGTCAGAAGTGGCCTATAAGAACTCCACGTCCCGTAAAGGAAAGACTTGCTCCCACAGTTCCGCTTGTAACAGGACAGAGAGTAATAGATACTTTGTTCCCTGTTTCAAAGGGAGGAACTGCGGCAGTACCGGGCGGCTTCGGAACAGGCAAGACAATGACACAGCACCAGATAGCAAAATGGTGCGATGCCGACATAATAGTATATGTAGGCTGCGGTGAGCGTGGAAATGAAATGAGTCAGGTACTCGAAGAATTTTCGGCACTCGTAGACCCCAAGAATAACCGTCCTATGACCGACAGAACCGTACTTATAGCAAATACCTCCAATATGCCTGTTGCAGCAAGAGAGGCTTCCATATATACGGGAATAACTCTTGCCGAGTATTACAGGGATATGGGCTATGATGTTGCTATAATGGCGGATTCGACCTCACGCTGGGCAGAGGCACTCAGAGAAATTTCAGGTCGTCTTGAAGAAATGCCTGCCGAGGAGGGTTATCCTGCATATCTTCCCTCAAGACTGGCGGAGTTCTACGAAAGAGCAGGAAGAGTAACGCCCTTGTGCGGAGTACAGGGTTCTGTAACTATAATCGGTGCGGTATCACCGCAGGGCGGCGACTTCTCCGAGCCTGTAACGCAGAATACTAAAAGATTTATACGCTGTTTTTGGGCATTGGATAAATCCCTTGCATATGCACGTCACTATCCTGCAATAAACTGGATAGACAGCTACAGCGAATACTTTACAGACTTAGACCCGTGGTTCAAGGAAAATTACGGCGAGGAGTTTGTAAGGTACAGAAACAATATAAGCTCTCTTCTTCAGGAGGAAAGCTCCTTGATGGAAATTGTAAAGCTTATAGGAGCAGATGTTCTGCCCGATGACCAGAAGCTTGTAATAGAAATAGCAAAGGTTATAAGAGTAGGTTATTTGCAGCAGAATGCTTTTCACAAGGACGATACCTATGTATCAATAGAAAAGCAGATGCTTATGATGAAAACGATACTTCACCTGTACGACAGAACAAAGCACCTTGTAAGTGCGAATATTCCGATAAGCAGGGTTTTGGAGCAGGGACTTTTTGACAAGCTCCTGAAAATGAAGTACGATATTCCGAACGACAAGCTTGAAATGTTTGACGATTATATAAGAGAGATAGACGAAAAGATTGCTGATATAACGTCTGTTCAGGTTTAATTTCATTGAAAGAAGGTAAGCACCAATGATTATAGATTATGTGGGCGTTAAGGAAATAAACGGTTCACTTATAGTTATCGACGGAGTAAAAGACGCTTTCTTCGATGAGGTTGTGGACATTCGTTTAGATGACGGCACGGTACGCAGGGGAAGAATAGTAACCATGGAGGGCGAGCGTGTAGTAGTACAGGTATTTCAGGGTACACGTTCAATCTCTCTTTCAAACACAAGAACAAGACTGACAGGACACCCTATGGAAGTATCGCTTTCATCTGAGGTAGTCGGCAGAGTGTTCAACGGTGCAGGTGAGCCTATAGACGGCTTCGGAGATGTATTCCCCGATAAGAAATATGATATAAACGGTTCTCCGATAAACCCTGTTTCACGTATATATCCCCAGAACTACATAAATACGGGAATTTCCACTATAGACACGCTTATGACCCTGATAAGAGGGCAGAAGCTTCCTATATTTTCGGGTTCGGGTATGAGCCACAACGAACTTGCGGTACAGATAGTAAGACAGGCTAAAATTGCCGATACGGCAGGACAGGGCTTTGTAGTAGTGTTTGCTGCTATGGGTGTAAAGAACGATGTTGCCGATTATTTCAGAAGAAGCTTTGAGGAATCGGGAGTACTGCAAAGGGTTGTAATGTTTCTAAACCTTGCGAATGACCCTATTATTGAGCGTATACTTACTCCCAGATGTGCTTTAGCTACGGCTGAGTATCTTGCATTTGAGCAGAACAAGCACGTACTTGTAATTATGACGGATATGACATCATATGCTGAGGCACTCCGAGAGTTCAGTACATCAAAGGGAGAAATTCCGGGAAGAAAGGGTTTCCCCGGATATATGTACTCTGACCTTGCATCACTTTATGAGCGTGCAGGTATGGTAAAGGGAAAGCAGGGTTCTGTTACGCAGATACCGATACTTACAATGCCGAATGATGATATTACTCACCCTATACCCGACCTTACGGGATATATTACCGAGGGACAGATTGTTCTTGACAGGTCTTTGCAGGCACAGGGAATATATCCGCCTGTTTCGGTTCTGCCGTCGCTTTCACGTCTTATGAAGGACGGTATAGGAAAAGGTTTTACAAGAGAGGATCATCAGGCAATTGCAAACCAGCTTTTTGCTTCGTATGCAAAGGTTATGGACGCACGTTCTCTGTCATCGGTTATCGGTGAAGAGGAGCTTTCTGCGGTAGACAAGAAGTATATACAGTTCGGAAGGCTTTTTGAACAGAGGTTTGTCAAGCAGGGCAAAAACGATAACAGAACTATTGAACAAAGCTTGGATTTAGGCTGGGAGCTTCTGTCGCACCTTCCCAAGAGTGAGCTTGACCGTGTAGATGATGAAACGCTCAATGCTCATTATATAGACAATATTGAGGAGAGGGACGCAAGAAAAAATACGCCCGTATAAAAAATGAAAGCGGTGATTTAAATGGCAGGTAAGACTGCTGCGACAAAGGGTAATCTTATCAATATGAAAAAATCACTGGCTCTTGCTAAAGTAGGCTATGACCTTATGGATAAGAAAAGAAATATTCTTATAAGGGAAATGATGGCTCTGATAGACAAGGCAAATGAAATACAGAGCAAAATTGACGATGCCTACAGCGAGGCATATCTCAGCTTGCAGACGGCTAATATAACAATAGGTTTTAACAGTGCCATAGCAAACGCTATTCCGATAGAGGACACTCTTCAGATTTCGTACAGGAGTGTTATGGGAGTTGAAATTCCGATAGTTACAATAGACTGTGACAGCACCGCAGGAATATCGCTTGAATATGGTATGTATGAAACCAACAATGTACTTGATAATGCAAGGTTCAAGTTTGTACAGGTAAAAAGGCTTACAGCGATACTTGCTGAGATAGAAAACAGTGTATACAGGCTTGCCGTGGCTATAAAGACCACGCAAAGACGTGCAAATGCTCTTAAAAATATTATGATACCTCGCTTTGAGAATGACGTTAAGATGATAACAGATGCCCTTGACGAGATGGACAGGGAGGAGTTCTCAAGAATGAAGGTAATCAAGACACAGAAACAGAACAAGGAGCTTCTGAAGAAACGTATAGAGGCTATGTCCTGATAAAAGCAGCCGTCTTATTATTTTGAAAAAATAATAAGACGGCGTATTTTTGCCCCTATGCCGTTTTACGGCATAGGGGCTTTGAGGCATTGAGAGTTTAAGGGCTTCACCCTTAAAAATCCTGACGAGGGCTCTGCCCTCGACCCGCAAGCCTTTGAAAAGGCTTGACCTAAACTTTATGTTTTTAATTTATAGAAAATCAAAGCTGTTTTCCGCACTGATTGCAAAATTTAGCACCGTTAACAAGTTTTGCACCGCAGTTGGGGCAGTTATTGCTTATGGGAGCACCGCATTTATTGCAGAATTTTGAGGTTTCGGGATTTATAGCCTTACATTTAGGACAAACAACCTGGTCACTGCCTACTTTAGAGCCGGCACTGTTTATAAGAACCTGCTTACCGCCTGTGTAGATAGCTTTTTCGATAACGGCAAATATTTCGGTAGGCAGACGTTTTTGTCTGAATGCTCCGAAGCCTGCGGATATAGCGAGAGGCCATGCTATGAAAAGACCTACAGCACCTGCACCTAGTTTGTCCGACCAGTTGCCCTCTCCGACCATTACATTGAGAACATCACCTGAAAGAACAAAGTTGACGGTTATTGCAAGACGTGTACCCGAAAGGGTTTTCCAAGCGTCTTTAGGCTGACTTGCCTGTAAAATATATCCCTCTGATGTGGGGGAGGACTGAACCTCCATATGCTTTTCAATGTTAAGAAATGATGTTACGGATTTTACAATATCATCAAGATTTACTCCGTTGATAATGCGAAAAGCTCTTGATTCGTTTGCCATAAAAAACAACTCCTTTATGTATGCTTTATCAATCTTTCAAGGACTGTAATATGCTTATGAACAATTATTTATAAAATAAGTCTGTTTTAAGCTTATCTGTGCTTATTGTACCATAATTAAATGATTAAATCAATATTTATGTTTATTTAACAGTAGAATATTTTTACATTTTAAAGAATATTACTATAAATGAAAATAAACCCGTATTATATGCAGATGATACGGGCTTATTTTAGTTTTGTTATTTGGTTGCTGCTTCCGTAACCTTTTCGGTTTCAGAAGTAATTTCGGTGCTGTCGGAGGTTTCGTTCTCAGTGGAAATTTCAGCTTCGGTAGGCATTTCGTATTCTCCCGCCTTAAGCGTTGCAATATCCTTGTTGAAATCGTCCTCGCTGAGCTTGTTGTAGTTTATGGTAATTTTTCCTACATAAGCGTTCTCGGTATTTATTGAAAGCTTGTTATTCTTTACTGAAGCTTCAACGGAATATTCATTCTCGTATTTCATAGTAATATTTTTTCCGTCAAAATTATATTTTTGAATAGTTTCAACTATTCTGGAGTTATAACCGCTGTACTGTGTCATAAAGCCGTTATCGTCAAATCTTACGTATTCTATATAACCGTAAGAAACAGCGGAATCATCTTTTTTCCATATGCCGAGAATGCTGTCATTATTTTTGAATTCGGGACCTTTAAGACTTTCTGCTCCGGGAATTTCCCAAGTGTTTGTCATATCAAATTTTCCGTCATCTCCGTAGCCGTCAATAGTCATTGTCAGAGTTTTTCCCTGTATGAGATTACCCCTTACATCATATAAAAATTTTATGATAACTTGTCCGTCTTGTATAATTGAGAAAGTATTATCTTCGTATTTTACATCGGTATAGGTATTTTTCTGATATATGTAATCATCGTAGCTTATAACCTCAAGATAATTGTCACCGAAGTTATAATATGCTGAAGAAGTTTGTCCGGTGTTGTCATCTGTCTGATTTACAACCCATTTACCCTTGATTGTGTTGTTGAAAAATACGAAATATACACTTGCTGCCAGTGCGGAAAGTACAATTAAGGTTATAATTGCTATTGTAACCTTGGTAGAAGCTTTCATTTTCTTTTTGTTTTTTGCTTCTGTCTCAGCGAGAGTTTTCTCTGTAAAATCGTTTTTGTCGTAGCCCTCTACATAGTCTTCAAGCTCGCCGAATTGTGAAGTATACTTTTCGTCATCATCGTCATCATATGAGAATTCCGATAATATATCTTCCTTATTGCTGTCATCTGATTTTTCGGGATTTATATCAGAACTTTTTGCTGTGTCTTCCAAGGCTTCGGTTGTAAAAGATTCTGACCATTCTTCCGAAGGAGTATCGTCTTCAATGCTTTTTTCGGTATCAGGTACTACCTTTTCTTCATCATTTTCGCTGTAAGTCATAATATTCCTCCTGATTTTAATAATTAGTTTTAAGAAACTTTTTTAATTATATTATATTTGAAAAAATGTTGCAACTGTTCTTTTAAAATTTAAGCTTATCTTTAAACAAAAAGCTTTCGGTTACGCTCAGACAGGCGATTGCAGTGCTCAAAATATTTTATATTTTGAGCGAGTAAAAGTGCAGGCACTTTTACCGCCCGTGATAAATCACGGGCAGCTGCAATCGCCGCAGCTAAGCCGAAAGCATTGTTATTGAGCAAAGAATCTGAATTCTTCGTTAGCCAGTCTTATTTTAAGCTGGGAGTTGAAGGAAGAAAGCTCCGTCTCTTTTTGGGGAGGGATAATTACATCATTGACATAAGTCTTATTTACGGAATCGAGGTCAATTATGTAGCAGCGGTTATTTCTTGTTATTATTTCTGCGTGAATACGGCTGACAGCACGGTTATCGGCAATAACATAATCACAGCTTGATTTTTCCCTTCCGATTTTGAAGCAAGCTTTATTTATTATAATTTTTTCACCATTGCTTACTCTTATAAGATACGGATATTTTACATTTTGGTTTATCATAACATCTCGTGATAAAGCTGTTGTTTTATCATATTTTTCCGGGGTGTTGTCATCTGAATATAACGTTGGTGTGTTCGGATTTAAAACATTGTTATTCTGAGAACTGTTTAGTTGTTCTTCCAAAATTGGGGTTTTATCCTGTTGTTTAGAAATTTCAGAATTATTGTTTAAGTTCTTACCGCACTCGAAGCAGAAAACAGCGGAGTTATCATTTTCAGCACCGCAGTTACCGCAAATTTTGATTTCGTCGGAGCTTGCAGAGACTGCATTGTTGCCGTCAGGGTTGACAGGGTTTTCAGATAGTCCGAGCCTGTTACCGCACTCGAAGCAGAAAACAGCGGAGTTATCATTTTCAGCACCGCAGTTACCGCAAATCTTGATTTTGTCAGAGCTTGCAGAGACTGCATTGTTGCTGTCAGAGTTGACAGAGTTTTCAGATAGTCCGAATCTGTTACCGCACTCGAAGCAGAAAACAGCGGAGTTATCATTTTCAGCACCGCAGTTACCGCAAATTTTGATTTTGTCAGAGCTTGCAGAGGCTGAGTTATCGCTTTCAGAGTTGACAGAGCTTCCTGATAGTCCGAACCTGTTACCGCACTCAAAGCAGAAAACAGCGGAATTATCATTTTCAGCACCGCAGTTACTGCAAATTTTGATTTCGTCCGAGGTTAAGTTATCAGCTTCAATATTTTCTGTTTCAGTTTTTAAAGCGGTTTTGTCGGCGTTATCTTCGGAGGGACTTGCTGTATTATTATTGTATGTAATGTCTGATGGAGCTTTTTCGGGTTCAAAGTCATTTTGCTTATTTTCGTTAATTTCAGAAGCAGCAGATAATTCTGTTTTTTCGTTTTGACTTTCGTCCGGCGTAACGGCTTCGGTAATATCAGGCGGAATTATGACATCAGTCTTTTGAATGTCAGTGAGATTAAGGTTATCCTTACTCAGTGTTACAGCTTTGCTGTGCTGTTCGCTTACTAAGTCAGAAGCGTCCTTTTCCAAGCCTTTATTTATGGTGGCAGACGGAGCTTCTTTTTCTGACGAATCGGGTTTTTGATGAACAGGCTTTGTATACAGCTCCTGAGAAACTGTATTTTGTGTCTTTTGAACGGGAGAGCTTTGCGAAACCTGCAGACTTTGTAAATTCTGAGGATTTTTTAAATTTAGCGGATTTTGCAGATTTATCGGTCTGGCAAAGCCATTGTTATTTCTTGAATTATTTCCTGAAAGTCTGATTATAAAAGCTTCAAATTCTTCAAGAGAAAATCCGTTCGGATTTTTAAAGAAGTTTATATATTCATATACATATGTTCTGTCCTCATTGCCGTCAAAAAGTACGTTGAAAGCAATTTGCTTTAAGAACACATAAGGAACAGCCGTATTCTGAATACTGATTATAGGAAAATATATACAGAAAAGCCTTCCGCTGTTTGGCTCTATAAACATAAAATCTCTGTTGAAGTAAAGATTATTGAGACTAAGCCTGTTTCTTTTACAGTTTTTCATAATCTGAACAGCCTTGTAAATAATATCAAGGAACTTTCTTTTTGAAACTGTTCCTTTTAAGTACTGACTGAGCTGAACAAGACCGTTTACTCTGCACTCGATGGAAGGTCTGCCGTAAAAATTTCCTGCTCTGATTATAAGAAGGCCGTCAACTCTTCCCGAAGAAGCTATCATTAATTCGTGATTATTTATCATTTCGGGATATACAAGACTATTTATGACGTACATTCCGTTTTGTTTTTGTTGAAAGGATACCATTCCCATTTTTAACCGCCCTTTTTATGCAAATTATACAATTTTGATATAAAAAATGTTAAAATAAGATATTCTATATACATTCAAATCATACCATAATTATATATATCCTGTCAAACAAAATAGAAATAAATAATATGCAGGTGTTATAAATTTTCCTTTTCGTTAAATATAGGTACGGTTTTTAAATGTTACATAAAAAAACTTATATAAATTTATATGAAATTACGATTGATAAGATATTTATTTAAGTGTATTATTTTTATTGAAGGATTGTTTCGGACTGAGACAAAAATATATACTAAGGAGATGAAATTCAGGTATGGAGAAATACAATGATTTTTTAAGCAGAATAAGCTATCAGCAGCCGCAGCTTCAGCTCGGAGAAGGAAAATTTGAAGCTGCCGCAGGAGTATCTCAAAAGGTAAATTCCGAAAACTGCTTTAAAGCCTTTTACGGCGATACAGTAGTGTTTGACCTTGGGGGCAAGACAAAGAAGAAACTGAATAAAATAATAGACAAGCTCTATGAGGAAGCTTCCGAATGCTTCTGCGAAAGACTTAAAGAGCATACTCTGCATATGACGCTTCACGATTTAAGTGCGGCAGATAATATTGAGGAGATAGCAGCGGATGTTTTCAGAAATGAGGTGAAGCTTCTGAGAGCTATCAAAAAAGAACCTATTGAATCACACAAAATACAAATGCAGACTAATTATATTGTAAATATGGCAAATATAAGTCTTGTTATGGCACTTGTTCCTGCCGATAAGACAGAATGGAATAAGCTGCAAAAGCTTTACTCCTTGGTTGATAAGGTAAGAGTATGTCCTTATCCGTATCTTACGCCGCATATAACGCTTGCATATTTCAATTGCAACGGCTTTGAGCAGGAAGCTGCCGATAAGCTCAAGGAGCTTGTTGAAAAATTAAATTCAAAAAGTATGGAAATTACTTTGGATACTGATAAGCTGTTTTATCAGAAATTTGTCAGTATGAATGAATATATGAATGTTTTCAAATTGTCAGAATAAGCCTCTGAAAAAAGAAAAATAAGCTTTGCCCTAAAAATAATGGGCAGAGCTTATTTTTATATAGAACAAAATGTAAAAATAATAACAGCCTGCTGTGCGAAAACAACAGGCTGTCTTAATCATTACTCAGAAGTAATTGTTTTGGCTATTCTATTATGATGCGAAAAGCTGAACCCAATATTTGCATCCGTTCTTTTCAAAACAGCCTACACCTATTTTCTTATAGCTTGGATTGAGGATATTTTTTTTGTGACCTGCTGAATTCATCCAACAGTTCATAACAGCTTCGGGAGTTTTCTGTCCTGCTGCGATATTCTCGCCTGCTGCCGAATATTTTACTCCGAACTCCTTGAGTACAGTGAAGCATGAAGAACCGTCTGGTCTTGAGTGAGAAAATACTTTTGAAATTTCTTCAGCTCTTTTCTGAGCAGCCTTGTTGAGGGCTGCATCTGTACTGGACAAAGCGGAAAGACCTTCCTTTTTTCTTTCCTCATTTACGAGCTTTACTACACCTGCAACATCCGGTGAAGCGGGTTCGTTTACTGTAACCGTGCAGGAAGCAGGTATTCCGTTATATGTTGTAACTCTGATAACTGTTTTGCCGGCACTTTTAGCTGTTACAGTTCCGCTGCTTGATACGGAAGCTATGGTAGAATTGTCGCTTTTCCATTCTGCATCAGGATAAGCATTTGCAGGTGTGAGTGTCTTTGTAAGAGTATATGTCTTACCCTTTTCGAGAGTGAGAGAGGTTTTGTCAAGCTTAAGGCTCGTGGGGGAAGGCTTTACAGTAATGCTGCATGAAGAACTAAGTCCGTTGTAGGGCGATGCTGTTATGGTAACGCTGCCGCTTTTGAGAGTCTTTACAACACCCTTGCTGGATACGGTAGCTATAGATGTGTTACTGCTTTTCCACGTAACAGTCTTTACCGTTGTTTCAGGTAACACTGAAGAGGTAAGTGTGAGTGATTTGCCTACACCTGTTGAAGGGTTTTTCTTGTTGAGTTTTATGCTTGTAGGTGCAGGTACTGCGGTTACATAACATCTGTAAATATCTCCGCTGTTTGCCATAGTAGCTGTAACAGTTGCACCGCCTGTTTTGAGAACGGTCATTTTTCCGCCTGAGGTTACCTTTACAGTAGATGAGCTGCTGCTTTTATAGGTTACATTTCCCGAAATTGAGAATACAGATGTCATACTTTTTGATTGTCCCACACCAAGAGTTATATATGCATTTGTAGTTTTTGCACTTGAAACAACTGTACTTACAGCTGCTGATTCATTTACGGAAGTTTCTGCTGCCAGTGATGTAACGGCAACACCCTGAGCCATTACCAATGTAAGAGCAGCACATACAAATCTTTTGAAAAATTTTATCATCGTAATCACGTCTCCCTTAACAATTTGTTAACAAAATTATAACAAATGTTTTACGAAATGTAAATATATTTTATTAATAAATTGTTCATAAAAATTTTGTCATATTTTAACAAAATTCCAAATTAGAATAATTATGCTCTCAATAGAGGAGCTTTTTTATTCCTGAAAAACTTTTTTCAGCCCAAACAGTACTGATAATTGACTTGAAATATTGTATAAATTATGAACGGTTAATGTATTCTGAGTGTAGATTTTTCAGGCTCTGTGGTAAAGATTTAAAGATTGGATTAAAAAAAGAGCATAAAGAAAACAACAGTCAGCTATCCTGAGACAGCTGACTGTTGAAGTCAAATATTATTAATCAGTTGTTTATTATGCGATGAAAAGCTGAACCCAGTATTTGCGTTCGTCCTTTACATAGTAGCCTACACCTATACTCTTGAAGCTGGAGTTGAGTATGTTAGCCTTATGACCTGAAGAATTCATCCAGCCGTCCATAACGCTCTGAGGGTTTGCATAACCACAAGCTATGTTTTCGCCGCCGCCGCGGTTGCTTATTCCATACTCACTGAAAATTGTGAAGCATGAAGTACCATCGGGTCTTGTATGTGAGAATGACTGTGAAGTCTCTACAGCTCTCTTCTGAGCAGCCTTTGTGAGTGAGGTTGTTGTTGTCAAAGCTGAGAGTCCGTTCTTCTTTCTTTCTTCGTTTACAAGCTTTACTACCTGGTTTGCAATAGCGGCAGTCTCGTCAACTTCTTTTACTGTAACCTTGCAGGAAGCGGTTTTACCGTTATAAGTTTTAACAGTTACTGTTGCTGTTCCTACACCCTTAGCTGTTACAGTTCCCTTGCTTGATACGGTAGCTACACTTGTGTTGGAGCTTGTCCATGTTTCAGAGGAAAATGCATTTGAAGGTGTAAGTGTTCTTGTAAGCGTATATGACTTACCCTTTTCGAGTGACAGAGAAGTCTTGTTAAGTGCTATAGCTGTAGGAGCATTCTTTACAGTAACCTTACATGAAGCTGATATTCCGTTGCAGGTTGTAACTGTGATAGTTTCTGTTCCTGCTGTTCTGCCTCTTATAATTCCCTTGTTTGATACAGTAGCAACGCTTGTATTGCTGCTCTTGAAGGTCAAAGCATCGTAAGCATTTGAGGGAGAAACCGTGCCCTTGAGAGTATATGATGCACTTACTCCCATTGTCAATGAAGTTGCGTTAAGCTTCAGGGAAGTGGGGGCAGGCTTAACGGTAACAGTACATGTTGCTGTTTTTCCGTTATAGGTTTTTGCAGTAATTGTTGCAGTGCCTTCTTTTACGCACTTTACAACACCTGAAGTACTTACTGTAGCAACAGTTCTGTCACTGGTTGACCATGTAACCTTGTTTATTGTGTTGGAAGGTGCAACAGAAGCAGTAAGAGTAAATGACTGACCAACGCCGTTTGTTACAGCGGTTTTGTTAAGAGTAACACTTGTAGGAGCAGGCTTTACGTTGACATAACACTCGTAAACCTCACCTGTATCGAGCATATTTACAACAGCTGTGCCTTTACCAACCTTGAGACCTCTCATTTTTCCGCCTTTACTTACAGATAAGATGTCAGGAGTTTTGCTTGAATAGCTTGCTCTTCCCGAAACGAACAGAACGCCGTTTACATCTTTACCCTGACCTACGCAGAGATCTATTGTAGCGGTTCTTGTAACTGCTGATGAACCTGCAATATCTATTGTTGCAGCGGATTCAACTGCATAAGTTTCAGCTGCGAATGAAGTAACGGCACCCCCCTGAGCCATTACAAGTGCGAGTGCGACAGCCACACATTTCTTAAAAATCTTCATCGTAATCACGTCTCTTTTATTAATATGTTAACTGTATTATAACTGTTTTGAACAATTTGTAAATTCATTTTATTAATAAATTATTCATATAATTTTTGTTATTTTTTAACAAATTATGAATTCAGAAAAATTTTTCATTGAAATAATGCCGAAATTTCGATTTTTAATGATGTGTTTTTTATGAAATTTGAGAAAAATGAAAAAAAGAACAGCTGCTCCGTTTGAAGAACAGCTGTTCCGAAAGATAAATTGTTAATAAATATTAAATGTATATTAATTAAACACCCTGAGCAATCATAGCGTCTGCAACCTTTTCAAAGCCTGCGATGTTTGCACCTACAACGTAGTTGCCCTCAAAGCCGTACTTCTTGGCAGCGTTGGAGATGTTATTGAAGATATTAACCATAATACCCTGAAGCTTCTGGTCAACCTCTTCAAAAGTCCATGAAAGACGCATTGAGTTCTGGCTCATTTCGAGAGCAGATGTAGCAACACCGCCTGCGTTTGCAGCCTTACCGGGAGCGAACAGAACACCGCTGTTCTGGAGCAGGTGAGTAGCCTCAAGCGTTGTAGGCATATTAGCACCCTCTGCAACAGCGATAACGCCGTTAGCGATAAGTCTCTTTGCATCATCTTCACGAAGCTCGTTCTGTGTAGCACAGGGGAGAGCAACGTCACACTTAACTGACCAGTCGAACTTGCCCTCGTGATACTCTGAGTTGGGACGGTAGTTCTTATACTCTGTAAGACGCTGTCTTTTAACCTCTTTGATTTCCTTGATAGCAGCGATGTCGATACCTTCTGCATCATAAATCCAGCCGGTTGAATCTGACATTGTAACAACCTTTGCACCGAGCTGGAAAGCCTTCTGAGCTGCATATGTAGCAACGTTTCCAGCACCTGAGATACAAACTGTCTTGCCTTTTATATCGTGACCGTTCTGCTTGAGCATTTCCTCTGTAAGATAGAGCAGACCGTATCCTGTAGCCTCTGTTCTTGCGAGAGAGCCGCCGTAGGAAAGTCCTTTGCCTGTGAGAACGCCTTCATAAACATTTTTAAGTCTTTTATACTGACCGAACATATATCCGATTTCACGTGCACCCGTACCGATGTCACCTGCGGGAACGTCGGTATCTGCACCGATATGTCTGCAAAGCTCAGTCATGAAGCTCTGACAGAAAGCCATAATCTCTCTGTCGCTCTTGCCCTTGGGGTCAAAGTCTGAGCCTCCCTTACCGCCGCCGATAGGCAGACCTGTAAGTGAGTTCTTGAAAATCTGCTCAAAGCCGAGGAACTTTATAACGCCGAGATTTACTGAGGGGTGAAGTCTGAGACCGCCCTTGTAAGGTCCGATAGCACTGTTGAACTGTACACGGAAGCCACGGTTAACCTGAACCTTGCCGTTATCGTCTACCCAGGGAACTCTGAACATTATAACTCTTTCAGGCTCTGTAATTCTTTCGAGAATGCTGTTTTCCTGATATTTGGGATTCTGCTCGAAAACGGGCTCGAGAGAAGTAAGAACCTCTGTAGCTGCCTGGATAAATTCAGGCTCGTTTGAATTTTTTGCTTTAAGTATTTCCAACTGTTCGCTAACGTATGACATTGAAATACTGCCCCCTTAATAAATTTATAAATAGACCCCATATGACAAAAAATGAAGCCGTTATATTAAATTCAACAGTTATAAAATTTTGTAAATCTGAAATTTATCTGCTGAATACTTTTGGAGTGTAGCATATAAATTTAAGAAATGCAATACTTTTTCGGTAATTTTTGCAATTTTTTTTTGAAAAGTTGCAAAATTAAAAGGTTAGGGCGATTGCAGACCCTCAGCAGCGAATGCTGCTGAGGAAATTCAAAGCGGATGCTTTGAATTTGACAAAAGCAAATGCTTTTGTCGTCTGCAATCGCAGTTGGTGGCTTTGCTCAGGCTGTTTATTTTGGAAGCATGTCAAAAGATGGTCAAAATCCATAAAATATAGATAAAAAATAAAATTAAGTTTGTTTATGTGAGTTAAAAATAGCTGTAATTTCAAAATAAAACTTGATAATTATATATTTGTGTGATAAAATATATGACAATAAAATAAACATAAAATAGGGAGTGGGAAATAGAAAGCCCACTCTTTTTGTTGTTTATATTGAAAGGAAGTGTACTGCATATGGCGGGAAAGAACACTGCGGAGACGGTTTGGAGGATAGCAGAGCCTTATGTGAAAGAGCTTGGTCTGGAACTGTGGGACGTTCGTTTTGTCAAGGAGGGAGCGGAATGGTATCTCCGTATTTTCATAGATAGCGAAAAAGGAATAACCATAGAGGACTGCGAGGCTGTAAGCCGTGCTATAGATGAACCGCTTGACATAGCAGACCCAATAGACAAGAGCTACTGCCTTGAGGTATGTTCACCGGGGATAGAGCGTGAGCTTGTGAGGGAGGAGCATTTTGAGAAGTTTATCGGTGCGGATGTTATGGTTAAGATGATAAGACCGCTTGAGGGAGCAGGAAAGGAATTCAAGGGAGTACTGAAGTCGTCTGATAAGGAAAGCTGCACGGTGGAAACCGAAAACGGAGATATTACTTTCCGTAAAAAGGACAGCGTGTGGGTAAAGCTTGACGACTTTGACTTTTAAAATGTGATTTGTCTGACTTGAAATATGATTTGTCTGACTTAATAATGTTATTTGTCTGACTTAAAATGTGATTTATCTGACTTGAAATATGATTTGTCTGACTTGTAAATAAACACTGACACCCGAAAAATATAAACCGTAAAGTTTAGGTCAAGCCTTTTCAAAGGCTTGCGGGTCAAGGGCAGAGCCCTTGCGGTTTCCAAAGGCAGAGCCTTTGGCGGGATTTTTAAGGGCAGAGCCCTTAAACAGAAGAGCCCTTAAACAGAAAAAGAGAGGTTGATTGAAAAATGAATAATAAGGAGCTTTTTGAAGCAATAGATATGCTTGAAAAAGAAAAGAACATACCTGCCGAGTATATGTTTGCACAGATACAGAAGGCAATAGAAATAGCATTCGGAAAGAACTACGGAAATGACAGGGTGAAGTTCGTAATAGACAGAGATACAAAGTCATTTGAAGCGTATCTCCAGAAGGAAGTGGTTGAGGAGCTGGGAGAAAAAGACAGTCCCAATGCCAAAATTACACTTGAAAAGGCAAGGGAGATAAATCCCGGGGCTGAAATCGGAGATTTTGTAGGATTAAAGGTAGATACAAAGACGCTTGGCAGAATAGGAGTAAATGCGGCAAGAAACGTAATAAGACAGGGTATAAACGAGAGCGAAAAGGGACAGCTTATGCTCGAATTTCAAAGTAAGATAGGCGAGCTTGTCACAGCAACCGTGGAAAGAATAGATCCTAAAACGGGAAATGCAACAGTAAGAATAGGAAAGTCTACAGCAAATCTTCTCGCAGGAGAACAGGTAAGCGGAGAGGTTCTTACAGAGGGTGAGCTTATAAAGGTATATATATCAGATGTTCAGAAAAAGGAAAAGGGAACACCGAAAGTCCATATATCAAGAACTCACCCTGAGTTTGTAAAAAGACTGTTTGAAACCGAGGTTCCCGAAATATACGATGGAACGGTTGAAATAAAATCCGTATCGAGAGAGGCAGGCTCAAGAACAAAGATTGCGGTTGTCAGCAAGGATAAGCAGGTGGACGCAATAGGAGCGTGCATAGGAACAAAGGGTGCAAGAGTAGGAACAATAGTAAACGAGCTTAACGGAGAAAAAATTGACATAATAGAATATGACGAAGACCCGAAGAAATTCATAGCAGCGGCACTTTCACCTGCGAGCGTTGTAAAGGTACAGACGGCAACGGACGGTTCAAAAACGTGCAGAGTAACCGTTCCCGACAGTCAGCTTTCGCTTGCAATAGGAAATAAGGGACAGAATGCGAGGCTTGCAGCAAGGCTTACAGGATGGAAGATAGACATAAGACCTGAGAGCGGCTTTTTCGGAGAGGACGAGGATGACGAACTGTTCTCAGATGAGCTTGTACAGCTTAACGATAATAAGGAGACAGACGGCTTTTTAGATGAGAGCGATTCGTTTGAGGAGGCTGAAGAAAATGCTGTCCTGAATGAAGAAGCTTTTGCAGAAGAAGTATCAGAAAAGGACAGTTACAGTCACCCTGCGGATAATGCACAAGCAGAAGCAAAAAATAAAAAGGAAGAAATATCCGACGATATTCTTGATGCGATTCTCGGTGTTGACAGCAGCGAGAAAGACGATGAATTTTAATAATAAACACACAGGTAACATATATCCGTTTATTATTGTTGAAGGGCAGTGATGAAGTGAAGCAAAAAAGAATACCACTGAGGAAATGCAGCGGCTGTATGGAGATGAAGCCTAAAAAAGAACTTATAAGAGTAGTGAAAGCTCCCGATTTGAAAGACGAAAACGGAGAGGTGCTGCAAAAAGGAGAAATATCCGTAGACTTCACCGGAAAGAAATCAGGCAGGGGAGCTTACATATGCAGAAATGCGGAATGTCTGAAAACGGCACAGAAAGCAAGAAGACTTGAAAAAGCATTTTCATGCAGAATTTCGGACGAGATATATGCAAGGCTGGAAGAGGGTATTAAAAAAATTGAGTAATGACAGACTGCTTTCATTTCTTGGACTTTGCCGCAGAGCGGGAAAAATGACAATAGGTAACGATGCCGTTACCCAAAATATAAACAACGGAAAAACATATCTTATAATTTTGGCACAGGACGTATCAGACAGAACAGAAGAAACACTGAGAAAAAAGCTTGAAAAAAGCGGAAGCAGGCTTGAAATAAGGAAGCTTCCCTACAGCAGAGATGATATGAATGCTGCGTTGGGAAAGTTTGCAGGGGTTATGTCGGTAGACAACAGGGGATTTGCCAAAAAAATAATTGAGATGATGGGCAACGAATAAGGAGGAAATTTGCTTATGATAAAATATAAATTACGAGAGGTTGCAAGCGATTTAGGTGTAACCGGTAAAGAGGTAATAGAAGTACTGAGCAAATATGTAGGAGGAGTTCCTAAAAAACAGACAACGGTTCTTACCGATGAGGAGCTTAACATAGTATTTGATTATTTTACGCAGAAAAACAGCGTAGAAAGCTTTGAAAGATATTATGCAACGGCATATGCAGACAACAGCAATGCTGCTGAGGAACAGAAAAGCAGCGAAAAAGAGGTTCGTGAAGAAAAGTCTGCTCAGGCAAAAAAGACTGACGGAAAAGCTGCAAATAAAACAGTCTCGGATAAAAAGCCTTCCAGAAATTCAGCGGATTCAAGGCAGGGAAAATCACGCAAGCCCAAAGAAGGTGTTTCGGCTGAAGCGGCTTCCAAAAATGAAAATACGGAAGCTTCGGCAAATAATCAGTCCGCAAATTCCGACAGCGGCGAGACAGTATTCAGGAACAAAAGGGAAAGAAAGGTTGTAGATACACGTCAGATAGTTGTTGATGTTGAGAGATACAATGAAAAGTATGACAGGCTTGCAAGCGAAAAGATAAAAAGTGAAAATCAGACAGCTCACAAGCAAAAGATAAACCAGCGTTCCCAGCAGAAGGGAAAGCAGAAGAGAGGCAAGAGGGAAACCGAGCAGGAGCGTCTCAACAGAATAGAGGCAGAGAGAAAGAAAAAGAAAATAACAATATCAATTCCCGATGAAATAACAGTAAACGAGCTTGCACTCAGATTAAAGGCTACAACGGCAGAGGTTATCAAGAAGCTCTTCCTTATGGGAGTAGCCGCAAAAATGAACGAAACCATAGATTTTGATACTGCATCTCTTGTAGCAATGGAATTTCATGCAAAGGTTGAAAAAGAGGTTGTCGTGACTATCGAGGAAAGAATTATAGACGACAGCGAGGACGATGACAGCAACCTGATAGAAAGAGCACCTGTAGTTGTAGTTATGGGACACGTTGACCACGGAAAGACCTCTCTGCTTGACGCTATACGTCACGCAAATGTAACGGTGGGCGAAGCAGGAGGTATTACACAGCATATAGGAGCATACCGTGTTCAGGTGAACGGAAAGGAAATAACCTTCCTTGATACCCCCGGACACGAAGCATTTACGGCTATGAGGGCAAGAGGTGCAATGGCTACCGATATAGCAATACTTGTTGTAGCAGCCGATGACGGTATCATGCCGCAGACGGTAGAGGCTATAAATCATGCAAAGGCAGCAGGCGTTTCCATAATAGTAGCAATAAACAAAATGGATAAGATGGGGGCAAATCCCGATGCTGTAAAGCAGCAGCTTACCGAGTACAATATAGTTCCCGAGGAATGGGGAGGAGATGTACCGTGCATACCTGTTTCCGCAAAAACAAAAGAGGGTATAGATGAGCTTCTCGAAATGGTTCTTCTCACCGCTGAGGTTGCAGAGCTTAAGGCGAATCCCGACAGAAGTGCAAAGGGTATAGTAATAGAAGCAAGGCTCGACAAGGGAAGAGGTCCTATAGCTACTATGCTTGTACAGAACGGCACACTCAACGTGGGCGATATAATAGTAGCAGGTACAACGGTAGGACGTGTGAGAGCTATGACAAACGACAGGGGAGAGAAGGTAGAACATGCAGGACCTTCATATCCTGTTGAAATCTCAGGTCTTGATGAAGTTCCCGTAGGCGGCGATATTTTCAATGCCGTATCTGACGAGCGTCTTGCAAGAGAGCTTGTACTAAGGAAGAAATGTTCAATGCTCAGACAAAGGTTACTCTTGATAACCTCTTTGACCAGATGCAGCTTGGCGAAATAAAAGACCTTAAAATTATAGTGAAAGCAGATGTTCAGGGTTCGGTTGAGGCTGTAAGACAGTCACTTGAAAAGCTCTCGAACGATGAGGTAAGAGTTAACGTTATACATGGTGCGGTAGGTGCTATAAACGAGTCGGACGTTTCGCTTGCAAAAGCATCAAATGCCATTATTGTAGGCTTCAACGTAAGACCCGATGCTCTCGCACAGGCTACGGCTGAGCGTGACGGTGTGGAACTCCATATGTACCGTATTATCTATGACTGCATTGAGGAAATAGAACAGGCTATGAAGGGTATGCTCGCTCCCAAAACAAGAGAAGTAGAACTCGGAAAGGCTGAATGCAGAAACGTTATCAAGATTAAAAATGTAGGATTTATCGCAGGAAGCTATGTACTCAGCGGTAAGGTTGAGCGTAATGCTATGGTAAGAGTTGTTCGTGACGGAATAGTTGTTGCTGAGGACACCATGTCATCATTACAGAGATTTAAGGACTCCGTAAAAGAGGTTGCGGCAGGCTATGAGTGCGGTATCGGACTTGAGCATTTCTCTGACCTCAAGGAAGGCGATATAATCGAAGCTTTCAGGATAGAAGAATACAGGGATTAATCTGAGATACATTTTCGGCAGGGTTATCGGAAAGGTGCGGCGATTGCAGACCCACGGCAGCGAAGCTGCCGTGAAATTCAAGGCTTGCCTTGAATTTGTCAAAAGCATAGCTTTTGACGGTCTGCAATCGCACTTTAATCACAGCCGTGAGTCTTTACCGAAAATATAAAGAAAGTTGTTATATTTACAAGCGGATTATGCGGAATAAAGACGTATTTCCGCTTTTGTTTTAAGGTTCGTAAAATAAAAAGGAAACAGTGATGAATGAAATATTAAAGGATAATTCTGCGGTACAGGTGAATTACCGCAATATTGCCGATGGTGTTGAGCTTCTGCGTCAGATAAAGGACAGAAGCATAAAAGCAGTCTTTTTTGACCCCCAATACCGTGGTGTACTTGACAAAATGTCCTACGGAAACGAGGGTAAGAACAGAGGCAGGGACAGAAGTGCCTTGCCTCAGATGACGGAAAAAATAATATCTGAGTTTCTTGCGGAAATAGAGAGAATTCTTGTTCCCAGCGGATATTTATTTTTATGGGTAGATAAATTTCATCTTGTCGAGGGAATAAAGGACTGGTTCAAAGACCTTGGCAGTATACAGGCAGTTGATATGATTACGTGGAACAAGATGAAAATAGGAATGGGCTATCGTACAAGACGCAAATGTGAATATCTTGTAATACTGCAAAAACACCCGAAGCTTGCAAAGGCAACATGGAAGCTTCACAATATTCCTGATGTATGGGACGAAAAGGTTGATAAAATCCATACTCATTCCAAACCCATAGAATTGCAGAAACAGCTTATTCTTGCGGTTACTCAGGAAAACGATTTTGTATGCGACCCCGCAGCAGGCGGATATTCCGTGTTCAGAGCCTGTAAGCAGACAAAGCGTAATTTCATAGGCGGAGATATAAAGTTCGGTGACGCAGAAATGGAGAGCAGTAATGAAAATCCGTGACGCAAGGGGAAGAAAGGACGGAAGCTCAGGATATACAAGAGTTCTGGGCAACGACGAGCTGGGACAGCTTATATCAAGAATACAGTCTACCGTTATATCAAACGGAACGGAGCTTGAAAGAATAATAGTTTCAATGACAAAAACCATAAACTCTCTCGAAGAATTTATTGATAACGTTACCGAGGGAGTACAGCCTGAGGGAGTATATCTTTGTCAGAAAAAGGTGCTGAAAAAAAGTATTTACTCAATACCCGGAATAGAGCCTGACCTGCTGATATTTACCGTAGACAGAAAAAGAGTATGTAAGGTTATAGAGCTTAAAGACGGCGATAATTTCGATACAAAGAAATCCCAGAGCGAGCGTGAACACCTTGAACAGTTTTCGCTGCAGTTCGGTGCAAAAATACCGTTTGTGACTGAATTTTATATATGCTGCTTCAATCAGCCCGACAAGGAAATTATAAAAGAAGGCTTCAAAAATAAATTCGAGCCTGAGCATATTATGAACGGTCAGGAACTTTGCGATGTTCTCAAAATAAGCTATGACGATATTATAAGAGGAAGAAAACACGATATGGAGGACAATATAAATTACTTCATAGACGAGCTTCTGAAAATAGACGATGTAAGAAACAGGATAGAGGAAAAACTGAATAACAAAAGCTGAAAATAAAAAAATATTTATATGCAAAGCTGTGTTCCGTTATGTGAGGAAATCAGCAATAGGAAGGAATAATTTTATTATGGCAGGATATAAAATGGGGCGTACAACCGAGGATATAAAACGTGAGATGACAGCTATTCTCCGTGAAATGAAAGATCCTCGTGTACGTGATTCTATGATAAGTGTAGTAAGGGTAGAGGTTACAAACGATTTGTCATATTGCAGCGTGTATGTAAGCTCTATGTACGGAATGGAAAAAAGCAAGGAAGCTGTAAAGGCTTTGAAAAATGCGGCAGGCTTTGTCAGAAAAGAGCTTGGCAGCAGATTAAGACTCAGGCATACACCTGCACCGCTGTTTTATGCAACGGATTCCATAGAGTACAGTGCAGGTATAAACAAAATACTGAATGAGCTTGATATTCCCGAAGAAGAGGAGGAAGAAGAAAATGAAGAGGATATATAATCTTTCTCAGGCAGCGGAATTTCTGAAAGAAAACGACAATTTTATAATTTTAACCCACATATATCCCGATGGTGATACTTTAGGTTCGGCATATGCTCTTTGCGGAATGTTACAGCAGATGGGCAAGAATGCCGCAGTCAAAATAAACGGCGAGCTTGGAAGTGAGTTCTTATATCTCAGGGACGGAATAGAGGAGCAGAGTTTTGAATTTGACAAAATAATAAGCGTTGACGTTGCGGATTCAAATCTTTTGGGAGAATTGAAAATATATGCAGACAGGGTTGACCTTGCGGTTGACCACCATATTTATCACAGAGAATTTGCTGATATATACTATGTTGACGGAGATGCAGCGGCAAACTGTGAGATAATATACAAACTCGGTAAAGAACTCGGCGTAAGCTTTACAAAGAACATCTGTAATGCTGTTTATACGGGAATTTGTACCGATACAGGCTGCTTCAAGTATACGAATGTCACACCCGAAACTCATATTATTGCGGCAGACCTTATGAAAAAAGGCTGTGATGCGGCATTTGTAAACAGGGAATTGTTTGAGAAAGCTCCGAGAAGCAAAAAGGAGCTTGAAGCCTTTGTTATATGCAATATGGAATACTACAAAAACGGTGAAATAGCTTTCGCTTACGTCACGATAGATATACTGGAGAAATTCGGAGTAAATATAAATCAGCTTGGAAGCGTTTCCGCAGTTCCGAGAACAATAGAAGGTGTAAAGGTAGGAGTTACCCTGAAACAGGAGAATGAAAAAAGCTTCAAGATTTCCCTTAGAACTAATGACGGAATAAATGCGGCTGAGATATGCAGCAATTTTGGCGGCGGCGGACATAAAGCAGCGGCAGGCTGTTCGTTATCGGGAAGCAAGGAAGATATAAGGGACAGGCTTATTGAGGTTATAAGCGGATATCTTGACTGAGAAGGCAGACTGAAATATGAACGGAATAATAGTTATAAACAAGCCGTCAGGATTTACTTCATTTGACGTAGTGGCAGTTATGCGTGGTATAGCAAAAACGAGAAAAGCAGGTCATACAGGAACACTTGACCCTATGGCAACGGGAGTTCTTCCCATATTGTTGGGAAACGCTACAAAGGCACAGTCGCTTATACCAGACAGCAGCAAGGAATATATAGCTGATTTCAGGCTTGGAATAACAACAGATACACTTGATATTACGGGTAAAATTATCGAAGAGAAAAAGTCTGAAATTTCAGAAAGAGAAATTTCAGATGTGCTTCCTGAATTTACGGGAAATATTTTTCAGATACCGCCTATGTATTCGGCGGTTCAGAAAGACGGAAAAAGACTTTATGAGCTTGCAAGACAGGGAATAGAAGTAGAACGTGAAAAAAGAGAAGTCACAATATATAAGCTGGAACTGCTGGAATACGATGAAAAGGCTCAGACCGGCAGATTGCTGACAGGCTGTTCGGGCGGTACTTATATAAGAACTCTCATTGACGACATAGGAAAAAGGCTGGGCTGCGGAGGAGTAATGACAGCATTGTGCAGAAGCTCTGCCTGCGGATATTCTTTGAGCGATGCTGTAACTCTGGAAGAAGTCAGAAAGCTTTCATCTGAAGGAAAGCTTGAAAGCATTCTGAAAAGTGTTGACGGACTTTTTTCCATATACAGAGAAGTAAGGGTATCAGAGGCACAGGTAAAGAGATTTTGCAGCGGAGGTCAGCTTGATTTGTCAAGACTTAAAATTGATAATCTTTCTGACAGGGAGATTGTCAGGGTAAAATCAGTAGGCGGTTATTTTATAGGCTTGGGAATAGCTGAAAAGGAAAAGGGCTGGCTTGCGATACATAAGCTGTTTTCAGGCTATGACGAGTATGAAAAGGATAAGGGTGACCCGAATTGAAAAAAGGACTTGTTCTGGAGGGCGGAGGAAAAAGAGGAATATATGCCGCAGGAGTGCTTGATGTTTTTATGGAGAACGGAATTAAATTTGACGGACTTATAGGAACATCAGCAGGAGCTGTAAACGGCTGTTCATATGTTTCGGGACAGTATGAAAGAAATATACGCTGTAATCTGAGATTTGCAAAGGAAAAAAAGTATATGAGCTTTTATTCGCTCATTACTACGGGAAATGTCGTGGGAACAGAATTTGCATACGATATTCTTCCCAACAAACTTGAAAGGTTTGACTATGAAGCCTTTGAGAAATCAGCTACAAAGTTTTATGCAACGTGCAGTAATGTAGAAACGGGAAAAGCTGAGTACATACTTTGCGAAAGTCTGAGAGGTAAAAATATGGACTATCTCAGAGCTTCGGCATCACTGCCTTATGTTTCTCAGATTGTGGAAATCGGCGGAAAAAAGCTTCTTGACGGCGGAGTGTGCGACAGCATACCGCTGAAAGCATTTCAAAATATGGGATATAAGAAAAATGTAGTTGTTCTTACAAGACCAAAGGGTTATATGAAAACTCCCGAAAACAATATTATGGCACAGATTTTTTACGGAAAATATCCCGAATTTATTTCGGCTATGAAAAACCGCTATGCAGTCTATAACAGAACCTTAAAGTACATAGAGGAACAGGAAAAAGCAGGTAATATTATTTTATTGCGTCCCACTCAGACGATAGAAGTAGGAAGAATGGAGCAGGACGGCAGAAAAATAAAGGCTATGTACGATTTGGGAAAAAGAGATGCCGAAAGACGGCTTGAAGAAATTTTTCTGTTTTTAAATTAAAAAAAGTAAACGGAGGTTTTACAATGAATATACCCAAGGATTCTGTTATGCTGCTGTCATACGTTAATACTCAGCTCAGGGATTTTTATCCCTCTCTTGAAGAGCTTTGCAGTGTTATAGGGATAAGCTCGGAAGAAATAAAGAATAAGCTCAGCATCATCGGTTATGAGTACGATGATGAAAGCAACTGCTTTAAGTAACGGTAAATCTTTACTTCCGAAGACGCAGTAAGCTCGGGGGAGGCAGGGCGATTGCAGCAGCCGCAAGACAACGGTCTTGCGGCTTGTTACATTGCAAAGCAATGTAACGCTTTGCGAAATGAAATTTCGCAAAGGCTGCAATCGCCCTGCCTCCCGAAACGTACAAAGTTATAGCGTGTAGAAAATAATGCTGTAAGGATAATAAAATATTTTTAATTTAACTTGCATTTTTTTTATATATGGAATATAATCTATTTAAGGTATCATACAGTATATACATGGTGTCAGTTTGTGGCATATAATATCCTGAAAAGGTATGAAAGGGAAAGAATATGTTCATAGGTACTTATCAGCACAACATAGATAATAAGGGTCGTGTGATAATGCCTGCCAAATTCAGGGAAGAACTGGGCGAAAGCTTTTATATAACTATGGGCATAAACAAATGCCTGTTTGTTCTTTCAAAGGAGAGTTGGGACGGCTTTCTGGAAAAGCTTTCGGGACAGCCTATTTCAAAGGCAACGGATATTTCAAGATTTTTCTGTGCAGGAGCGGTTGAGGCTGTTCCTAACGCACAGGGAAGAGTGCTTATTCCCGAAAATCTGAGGAAGTATGCGAATATAGGAAAGGACGTAACCGTTGTAGGAGTAGGAAGCAGGGTTGAGATATGGAATACTGACCGCTGGAATGATTATCTTGAAAAACAATCTCAGGACAGTATAATGTCTGCGATGGAGCTTTTGGGAATTTAAGTTGGAGTTGAGGCTTTAGTGATATTTTCTCATACACCTGTGCTTATGAATGAAACGATAGACGCTTTGAGCATTAAGCCTGACGGTGTTTATGTTGACGGAACAGCAGGAGGAGGAGGACACTCAGCAGAGATATTGAAAAGGCTTTCCGATAAAGGGAGGCTTATTCTGATAGATCAAGACCCTGATGCAATAAAGACTGTAAGCGAAAGGTTTAAAGACTGCGGAAATGTTACAGTATGCAAAGGAAACTTTGCGGATATGGAGAGTATACTTGGAGAAATTGGAGTTTATAGTGCAGACGGCATTCTGCTCGATATAGGAGTTTCATCAAGACAGCTTGATACACCCGAAAGGGGATTTTCGTTTCACTATGACGCACCGCTTGATATGAGAATGAGCCAGTCGGGAGAATCAGCATACGATTTGGTTAACAGCCTTGAGTACGGAGAGCTTGTCAGTATATTAAGAAAATACGGAGAGGAAAAATTTGCAGGGCAGATAGTCAGGGCGATAATAAAAGAAAGAGAAAAAACACCAATAGAAACAACGCTTCAGCTTGCCGAGATTATAAAAGGAGCAGTACCGGCGGCAAAAAGACGTGAGGGACACCCTGCAAGACAGACCTTTCAGGCATTGAGAATAGCGGTAAACGGAGAGCTGGATCGTCTGAGTGAGGGACTTGCTTCAGGGTTTAAGCTTCTGAACAGCGGAGGAGTGCTTGCAGTTATAACATTCCACTCGCTTGAAGACAGAATAGTAAAAAGGGCTATGGCAGACTGGTGCAAGGGCTGCATATGTCCCGATGACTTTCCGGTTTGTGTATGCGGACACAAACCTCAAGGAGAGCTTGTTATGAGAAAGCCTGCCGAGGCGTCGCAGGAAGAAAAGGAAGAAAATCCGCGTTCACGAAGTGCAAGGTTAAGGGCAATAAGAAAATTGTGATATGTATTTTTTAATGATAAGGTTAACAATTTTGATGAGTGTATATATGAATCAGACGGATTGAGAGAAGTTATTGGGGAAGAAACAGGTTGGCTTATTTTATAGAGTTTTACAGTGAGAGTATATGAGAGAAGAAAGTGACGAAATTCTGTAGAATATTGTTTGGAGTGTTAGGATATGGCTTTTGTATATGATAAAGAAGCTTATGATATGTCTTTATTTGAAGCGGAGGATATGTCCGCAGAGGACATACAGGTAAAAAGGCAGAAAAGGAAAAAGCAAGAGGAAGAAAACAGGCAGCTTGAGCTTGATATGATAAAAAGACGCAAGAAGATAAGCTTTTCCTTAATAGGATTGGTGACGATAGTAATGATTGCGTTGATAATAGCAGGTCAGGCACAGCTCACGGAGCTTAATCAGATGATTGCAAACGAAAATAAGAATTTGGAGGAAAAACAAAGCCTTTACATACAGACTCAGATGAAGCTTGAGTCAAAGTATTCATCGGATATAGTAGAGGAGAAGGCACAGGCAGAGCTTGGTATGAGCAGAGCGGACTCTTACCAGAAGGAGTACATAAGTCTTGAGGATGGCGATAAGGCAGAGGCAGCAGAGAGCGGAGGTTCAAATATATTTGAGTCGATAGCCAATGCAATAAGTGATTTGTGGTCTTAACGGTGCATTTTTGGCATAGACATATAGAGAAATAATAAAAGCGGTTGTAACATAACAGAGGGAGCTGGTCGTTGTATAGTCTTTATTTTAAAAAAGTAGGGGCTTTCGTGATAGCTTAATTCTACCTTGTAAAATTACTGTTACAACCCTTATTTTTTACTGAGGTGAGCAGATTTTTGCGTTTTTTAAATTACAGATGTTTTTTGTTGGTATAATGTAAGTTTAACGTAAAAAGCAATTTTAGAAACGTTATGATGCTAAGAGGCTTTGACCTACAAATACCATAAAAGGCTTGACCTCAACTTTTTTATGCTTTCTTTATAAAACTTACGCTGATATAATAAAAAAGGTATTAAGGGGGATATTATGGCGAAAATCGGAAGCAACAAGATTATAATAAGCCGTTCGAGAGTATGGCTTGTAGTCCTGTTGGTAGTTGGATTTGGTATAGCGATAGGAAGATTGTTTTACTTCAGCTGTATAATCGGTGAAGAGCTTCAGCAGAAAGCGTACTCACAGCAGCTCAATGATACGACAATATCAGCCAAAAGAGGCTCGATATATGATACTACGGGAAAGACGCTTGCACAGAGTGCTACTGTATGGCAGGTGGTTCTGACACCGAGAAATTTCAAGACGGACGAACAAAGAACATATGCCTCAAAACGTCTTGCTGAGATATTCAATATGGATCAGGGAGAAATATTCAAAAAAACGCAGGGAAATACCTACTATGCAGTTGTAAAAAGAAAGGTTGAAACTGCGGAAAAAAATCAGGTACTTAATCTGTGCGATGAGCTTTATAAAAAATTCAAGCTGGAAAACGTTATAAATTTGCTTGAGGATTATAAGAGATATTATCCGTACGGAGACTTTGCATCTGCAATAATAGGCTTTACGGGCTCAGACGGAACAGGACTTGAAGGAATAGAATTTCAGTATGATTCATATCTTACGGGAGTTCCGGGACGTTTGATAACGGCAACGAATGCGAGAGGAACTGAAATGCCGTTTAAATATGAGCAGAAGATAGATGCTCAGGACGGAAACAATATAGTTCTTACGATAGACGAGAAGATACAGCATACAATGGAAAAATATGTCCGTCAGGGAATAGCGGAGCATAAGGTTGCGAACCGTGCGGTAGCAATAATGATGGACGTAAAGACAGCCGCTATTCTCGGAATGGCAGTAGAAAACGGATATGATTTGAACGATCCGTTTACCGTAGCAGATGAAGCTACACAGAAGGTTATAGACAGGCTTCCCGTAACGGAAAAGGAAACGGCGGAGAGCAACGCACTTTCAAAGCAGTGGAGAAACAAGGCAGTATCCGATACGTATTATCCGGGTTCGGTATGGAAGGTAATAACATCATGTATGGGCTGGTCTGAGGGAGTAATAAATGACCAGAGTACATATACATGTACAGGTTATTATGTACCTTTCGAGGGAGCAATTGCGATAGGCTGCCATAATAGAGCAGGTCACGGAGTGCAGAGCTATAAGCAGGCATTGTGCAATTCCTGCAACCCCGCATTTATGCAGATAGGTCAGGCGGTAGGAGCTGAAAAATTCTGGGAATACTATCAGGCATTCGGATTTTCCGAAAAGACAGGAATAGATTTGCCCGGCGAACAGTCCGACATATTTTTCGGAAACGGAACAGGAGTTATGCAGCCTATGGATTTAGCGGTTGCATCATTCGGACAAAACTTTGCTATAACGCCTATCCAGATGGTTACAGCGATTTCGGCTGTAGGAAATGACGGAAAGCTTATGCAGCCGTATATAGTAAAGGAAATAACGGATACTGACGGAAATGTTATAGAAAGCCGAAAGCCTGTTGAAAAGCGTCAGGTTGTTTCAAAGGCTGTTACCCAAAAGGTAATAGAGGCTATGGAGGAAAATTCAAAGACAGGCTCTGCGAAAAACAGCTATGTTGCAGGTTACCGCATTGCAGGAAAGACAGGTACGTCTGAAAAAAAGAAATATAACTCGGACGGAAGTCAGCAGTATATAGCTTCGTTCTGTGGATTTGCACCTGCAAATGACCCTAAGGTGTGTATGCTCGTTTACTTTGATACACCGCTCGGAAACAGCTATTACGGAAGCTCTGTTGCAGCACCGGTGTTTGCAAATATTATGAGCGAGGTGCTTCCTTATCTCAATGTTGAGGCTGAGTATACGGCTGAGGAAATAGCACTTATGGATACTACAGCTGAAAACTATGTGGGTATGAACATCAGCGAAGCTCAGAACAAGGTATCGGCGGGAGGCTTCAGACCTATTGTTCTCGGAGACGGTGACAAGGTAATATCACAGGTTCCTTCGGCTAAGTCAAGGCTTCCTCAAAAGGGAACGGTGGTACTTTATACCGATGATGAAAGCGTGAGCGGCGATACGGTTACGGTTCCTGATTTCAAGGGACTTACTGTAGCAGGAGTAAACGACCTTGCGTCAGTATATGACCTCAACATAAGTATAGTTGGTTCAAATGCTCAGGGAGAGGGTACATCCTACTCTCAGGATATAAAGGCAGGTACAAAGGTTCAGTCAGGAACGGTAATTGCAGTAAACTTTGAGCAGGACAGCAATTACGGAAGCGGCGTAATGTAACGGAAATAAACCTGTAAGCTTGAAAAGAGACGGTGCGATTGCAGACCCCCGCAGATACGTCTGCGGGCAAATTAAAGGGGAAGCCCTTTAATTTATCAAAAGCGAAGCTTTTGATGTCTGCAATCGCTGTCCGAACCAAGCCGCAGGCTTTATTATAGATAAAAACAGTCAAATATATTCGGAGGTACAAAATGAGTAACTGGATGATAGTAATTGCAGCGGTAGCGGCATTTGTAATTTCGTCAGTAACGGGAAAATTTCTGATACCGGTTTTACACAAAATAAAATTCGGTCAGTATATAAAGGAAATAGGTCCCAAATGGCATCAGAAGAAAGCCGGAACGCCTACCATGGGAGGAATAATGTTTATATCGGCATCTGTACTGGTTTCGGTGGTATGCTACATATGCCTGTGCATAATGAATCCCGGGGATAAGGATTTTCAGGATCATATACAGTTTTATGCAGGGATGGTTATGGCAGTATGCTTTGGTGCAATAGGCTTCATAGACGACTACATAAAGGTAGTAAAGAAAAACAATGACGGTCTTACAGAAAAGCAGAAGCTTGTTTTACAGTCTTTGGTAGCAATAGCCTATGTGTTTACGCTTATGCTCAGCGGATGCCGTTCTGCTACAGTTGTGCCGTTTGTAGGAATAGTGGATTTAGGTGCGTTTTACTGGATATTTTCCGTTATTCTGATAGTAGGATTTGTAAACGCAACCAATCTAACTGATGGCATAGACGGTTTGGACGGTTCGGTTACGTTTTTTGCTTCGATAATATTTATGGTAATATCGGGATATGTGGTAAACAACGGAATGTCGGTAGCCAGTGCGGCACTTGCAGGAGCTTGTCTCGGATTTTTGCTGTGGAATTTTTATCCTGCGAAGGTTTTTATGGGAGATACAGGCTCGCTGTTTCTGGGAGGCTTTTTGTGTGCGGTCGCATATGGTATAAATATGCCTGTACTTATAGTACCGATAGGAATTGTTTATATAATCGAGATGTTTTCGGTAATGCTTCAGGTAGGCTACTTCAAGGCTACGCACGGAAAAAGACTTTTCAAAATGAGTCCGATACATCATCACTTTGAGATGTGCGGCTGGTCAGAGGTAAAGATAGTGGCAGTTTTCAGTGCCGTTACGGCTGTTATGGGAATTCTGACATTTCTTTCGGTTATATACACATATACATCAATGGCAGGATAAATGAGTTTTACTACGGATTTTTGAACACGGGCTTGGCAGAGCTTTGGGAAGATAATGCTTTGTGGGAGTGCTGCGGCGATTGCAGACCGTTTCGGACAAATGTCCGAAACGAAATTTCAAGCTTAGCTTGAAATTTGGCAAAAGCGTAAAGCTTTTGCCGTCTGCAATCGCAGTATGAAAGCAGCCGTATGTTTGTTCTTAATTAAGGTCAGACCCGGGTTATAAATTAAATCATTGATAAAAAATACGGTGGTGTAGCTATGGAAAATTCTAAAAGAATATCGTCCTCAGTCCGCAGGAGTCCTCAGACCGCAGGAAGAGCATCACGGGAGTATGAAGAGGGAAAAAGAAGCAAAGCCGTGAATACGAAAAGGGCTGACAGCAAGAAAAAATCTCCCTTAAAGGAATGGTTCGGAGGTATAGGAAATACATTCAACAGACTGTTTTCCGCAAGAGGCGGTATGGATATGCCGTTTTTCTTTTTAATACTGGTACTGCTTGTAGTTGGAATAGCGATGATGTTTTCGGCATCATATGCATATGCCTACTATAATGAGGGGAACAGCTATCATTATCTTATAAGGCAGGCAGGTTTTGCAGCGGGCGGAATAGTTGTTATGATAATTCTGTCGTTTTTTGACTATCATCAGTTTCATAGAATTGCGGTTATAGCAGTTGGTGCAGCAATTATACTGCTTGTTGTGGTTCTTTTTATGCCTGACGTAAACGGAGTACGCAGATGGATAGATTTAGGACCGATTAACTTTCAGGCATCAGAGGTTTTAAAATTTGCGATAATTTTATTTTATGCACACTGGGCATCGGTATATTTTGACAAGATGGGAACATTTGCATACGGAGTAGCTCCCGCACTTGTTGTCGGACTTCCGTCAATAGGTTTGCTTTTGCTTGAGCCTCACTATTCATGTATAGTAATTGTGGCAATGCTTTTTGCCATAATGATGTGGATTTCGGGAGTACAGAAGAGATGGTTTGCTATAGGAATAGCACTTATAGTGGGAGTGTTTATGGTACTACTGGTTACCGATAAGCTTTCGTATGCTATGGAGCGTCTTGACGGCTGGGGGATGGCACTTGAGGATAATCTTTCGTCGGATATGCAGTGGACTGTATGGCAGACGATGAACTCACTTTATGCTATAGGCTCAGGGGGTCTTACGGGACTTGGACTGGGGCAGTCGAGGGAAAAGTACCTCTATCTGCCTGAGCCGCAGAACGACTTTGTTTTTGCGGTAGTTGTTGAAGAGCTGGGACTTATAGGCGGAGTTATAATACTTCTGATATTTGTGCTTCTGGTAATAAGAGGCATAATGATTTCGCTGAGGGCAAAGGATAAGTTCGGAATGTTTTTGGGAGTAGGACTTGTGTCTCAGATAGGACTTCAGGTAGTTCTCAATATACTGGTTATAACGGATACGCTTCCTAATACGGGAATAAGTCTGCCGTTTTTCAGCTACGGAGGAACATCACTGCTTATGCTTCTGGCACAGATGGGAATAGTTCTTTCCATATCACGAAATTCAAATATAAATAAAACGTAGTATGCACTTGGTATGGCAGACTACGTGAAATGAGGGTAAAAAATGAGAATGATATTAGCAGGAGGGGGAACGGCAGGACATATTAATCCTGCTCTTGCCATAGCAGGCACGGTAAAAGAGGGAATAAAAAGCTCAGAAATTCTTTATATAGGTGCAGAGGGCGGAATGGAAGCCACACTTGTTCCGAAAGCGGGATATGATTTTGTAGGAATAAAGGTCAGCGGCTTTAAGAGAAGTATGTCACCGTCAGCAGTGGTACACAACATAGCTACCGTAAACAGAGCTATAAATTCCAGCTTTGCCGCAAGAAAGATAATAAAGGAATTCAAGCCTGATATATGCGTCGGAACGGGCGGATATGTAAGCGGACCTGTTCTGAGGACAGCCGCAAAAATGGGTATTCCTATAATTATCCACGAACAGAACGCATTTCCTGGAGTAACAAATAAAATGCTCGCAAGAAGTGCAAGAGCAGTAATGCTTGCAAATGCCGATGCAAAAAAGCGTATGGGCGGTAAGTATAACTACATTATTACGGGAAACCCCGTAAGGCAGGAGATTATAACGGCAGACAAGGCGACTGCAAGAAAAAAGCTTGGTCTTGATGAACGCCCCGTAGTTCTTTCATTCGGGGGAAGCCTCGGTGCAAAACGTATAAACGAAAGCGTTGCAGATTATATTGCAAGAAGCGGTCTTGACGGAAAATATCAGATTATACACGCATACGGAAAATTCGGAAAATGGTTTCCCGATTTGCTCAAAGAGAAGGGCTGCAATCCTGATGAATGCAGCAATCTTGATATAAGGGAGTTCATAGATAATATGCCCGTATGTCTTGCAGCGGCAGATTTGGTAATATGCCGTGCAGGAGCTATGACTTTAAGTGAGCTTCAGGTTCAGGGCAAGCCGTCGATTCTGATACCATCGCCGAATGTTGCGGAAAATCATCAGTATCATAATGCAATGTCAATGGTAAATGAGGGTGCAGCAGCTATTATCGAGGAAAAAGACCTCACCTCCGAAAAGCTTATGCAAATGGTAGATGATATGCTTTCAGAGCCTCAGAGACTGCAGCAGTATTCACAGAATGCAAGAAAAATGGCAATAACCGATTCAAATGACAGAATTTTATCTATAATAAAGAAGTACGTTAAACTTTAAAATTATTAATCACATTCCCGGACTTTCTGACATAGAATGTTTTAGAAAGTCCGGGGGTCAGATAAGATATACGCTTACAAGCTGCGTATCTTTTATATCAGATTTCGGCAGAGCTGTTTATTGCTTGCAGTTACCGGTTTATTGACCGAAATCCGGTACTGATTGCCCTTGACTTTACAATTCCTAAATAAAGAACATCGTTTCGGCTGTGCTTGGGCAGGCGATTGCAGACATCAAAATACAAGTATTTTGATGTTTAAAAGTGCTTTGCACTTTTAAGCCGCTAACAAATAAATTTGTTAGCGGACTGCAATCGCCGCAGTGAAGCCGTAAGGTTTTTTATTTGCAGAAGATTAGGTTCTGATATTTCCACATAGCCTGATAAACTGTAGGAATATGGTGAAAGAAAGGGTGTAGAGTTTGGCAGAGTATGTTATAGACGGTGGCAGGAGGCTCAACGGTTGTATTGAGATACAGGGAGCAAAGAACAGTGCTTTGCCGATACTTGCGGCGTCAGTTCTTTGCAGGGGAGAGGTAATACTGAATAACTGTCCGATAATATCGGACACGGATACCTGTATAAAGATACTTCGCTATCTCGGGTGCAGTGTTTACCGTGACGGACACACGGTTTACGTTGACAGCAGACAAATTTACAGGTATGACATACCTGCGGAGCTTATGAGAGAGATGAGGTCGTCAATAGTATTTATGGGAGCCATACTCGGCAGAATGAAACGTGCTGAGGTATCTCTTCCGGGAGGCTGTGAGCTTGGTCCCAGACCGATAGACCTTCATATTTCATCTCTTGCCCGAATGGGAGCAGAATTTGAAGAAAATCACGGAATAATATCGTGTAGTATTGAAAAAGGCATACATTCCGCAGATATAAACCTTTCTTTTCCCAGTGTGGGAGCTACAGAGAACATTATGCTTGCGGCAGTATGCTCAGACGGTGTTGTAACCGTTACGAATGCGGCAAAAGAACCTGAAATATGTGACCTTGCTGATTTTCTTAATAAATGCGGTGCAAGAATTACCGGAGCAGGAGAGGGAACATTATACATAGAAGGAGTAAAGACTCTCAGCGGTACTCAGCATATAATAATTCCCGACAGAATAGTAACGGCTACATATATGGCAGCACTTTCCGTATGCGGAGGAAGGCTTTTGCTGAAAGGTGTATCGCCGCTGCAGTTAAGAGGAGTATCAAATGCATTTGAGCATAGCGGCTTGATGACTGATTATGATACAAAAGGACTGCACGTATCCGCACAAGGAGTACCCGAAAGAGCAGGGCTTGTCAGAACAATGCCGTACCCCGGTTTTCCGACAGACGCACAGCCGCCCGTTATGGCAATGAGCTGTTTTGCAAGAGGAACATCAGTATTTGTGGAAAATGTTTTTGAAAGCAGATACCGCCACGTAAGCGAGCTTTGCAGAATGGGTGCAAACATATATGTACAGGGAAAGGTAGCAGTTGTTGAGGGAAGCTTCGATATGTCGGGAGCTACGGTAGAGGCAAAGGATTTGCGTGGAGGAGCCGCACTGGTTGTTGCGGGACTTGGAGCAAGCGGAAAAACAGTAGTAAAGAATATAAATTATATTGAGCGTGGATATGAGGCTTTTGAAGAAAACCTCGGAAACGCAGGTGCTGATATTATAAAAATGTGATTTGACAGAGGAATGTAAAAATGGATAGGAAAGGAAATAAAGATAATTACCGAAGCGGTGAAAAAAGACGAAGAAGCTCTTCTGTCCCTTACAGAAGGAGAGGGGATAATTCGTATGGAAGAAATGATAACAGAGCCTATAGGTTAAAGAGAAATACTTCGGACGATGGGGAGGGCTTTTATGAAAGTGACTCTATGTTTTTTAAGAACAGTGCAGTAAACGGAGATGTCAGCTTAAGAACCGACAGAGCCGATGATTTTTTTGAAAACAAGAATTATACCCCATGGGATAATGATGATGAATTTAACAGAAGCAATTCATCACAGCAAAGTGATACAAGGATAAGAAAAAAGAGCAGAGATAAATTATCAGTTAAAAGCAGTCTGAAAAGCAGAGTAGAGAAGGTGTCCGAGAGAGTATTTTCCGCAGGAGAAGATGAGGAAGATTTTGAGGATTACGGACATACGGGAATAGCGGAAGGAATAAAAAGCAAAAGGAAAAACAGAAAGCTGCTTGATGAGCTTCAGGGAAATAAAAAGCTGCTTACCAGAGGACAGAGAAAGCTTAAAAATATATTGATGACTGCAGGAATAGTTGCCGTCATACTTGTTATAGGAATAGTACTTTCGGTAACGGTACTTTTTAAGTGCGAAAAAATAATTGTAGAGGGTACTACAAGATATTCAAATGAAGATATAATAAATGTAAGCAATATTAAATACGGAGAAAACATATTTCTTGCAAATAAATCTTCTGCAAAAAAGAGAATAGAGGAGGAGTATCCGTATATCGAAAATGCTAAAATAGGCTTTTCGGTTCCTGATACTATCACAATAAAGGTAACAGAAGCTGTTCCCGAATATTATATTCAGGACGGTACAAGATTTTACATGATAAGTAAAAACAGTAAAATTCTTGAGCAGGTAGTAAAAAGAGAATTTGAAATTCCCAATATAGTAGGCTGCAGGCTGAGATCACCTAAGGTTGGGGAAAAGACCGATATAGAAAACGATAAGGTTATGACTGTAATAAAGGAAATAGCTGCTTCTATAGATAAAAACAGAGTTATTGGCATAAAAGAGATAAATGTATCGGATATGTCTGATATAGAGCTTAACTATGATGACAGGATAAAGATAGTTATAGGTATGCCCGAATATGTTGACTACAAGATAAGAACGGCAATGACGATTATTATGCAGAAGCTTTCGGAGGACGATAAGGGAAGACTTAACTGTTCAAATCTTATTGAGGGAAGAACGGATAACAAAGACAATGCTTCATATTTTCAGCCTAACCGTATAGTAGCGACAGAAGCGGAAACTCAGCCTCCATCGGTAACGTTGGAACAGCCAACTCAGTCATATCAGCAGCAGACACCCGATTATGCGGAAGCTCCTGAAGATAATGGCAGTGAATCTTCGCAGCTTGTTATACCTCCGTTGGAACAGAGTACAGAGGAGCAGACTCAGCAGGAAAACTATGGCGGGGAGTTTTCTCCTCAGACTGATACCGTACCTGCGGAAGCAAGTACCGGTGAAGATGTTGAAAAGAAAATGTATGAGATTATAAAAGGAGAAATTACATAAAAGTATTTATTTCAGAATTACATCAAATTCCTGTTAATACTCAGGGTTTTTGAACGAGTTAATTTTTTATGAACATTTTTTCAACTTGGTATGAAATTTGATTTTTTTCAAAGTAAATTGCAATTAATGTGACTTAATATTAAATCGAGCAAATAAACCTAAATTTTGAGAAACACTAACATTTATAAGGATATTAACTTTGTTCATAATTTGTTTACTCATTCAAAAACCCTGTGTTAATACTATAGGAATATTGACAAGCCGGCCGTTTAGTGATACAATCTACACGATATAAACTATGACTTAAACGGAGGTTTTTAAAGTGAAGAAAAATGCTTCAAATTTTTTAAAGCTCGTATTTGCAGGATTATCGGCGGCTTTGGTATGTATGTCTACAATATTGTTTGTAGTTCCTCTTCCTACGGGAGGATATGTAAACCTTGGCGACTGCTTCGTAATTTTATCAGGTTATATGCTCGGCCCTGTATACGGAGCTTTAGCCGCAGGTATAGGCTCGGCTCTGTCTGATATATTCTTAGGTTTCGGAATATACGCACCTGCTACCTTTATTATAAAAGGGCTTATGGCAGTTACAGCATATTTCATTACGCTGCTTGCACGCAAAAAAACATCTCCGCTCAAAATTTTAAATGCAGCTTCAGCGTCCGTTGCTGCCGAGGCTGTTATGCTTTCCGGATATTTTTTGTTTGAACTGGTTATATACGGCTATGCAGGAGCTTTTGCTGATTTGCTCGGAAATACGATACAAGCACTGTTTGCTGTTGCCTCTTACGTTGCGGTATATTCGTTTATGCTCGAATCAAAGCTTTTCGATTATGCAGATAATATCATAAATAAAAATGGTGTGTGAGACAGCTTGTCTTACACACCATTTCTTCTTAAAAATTTGTACGTTAAAATTTAATTCTTTTTTATATTGCAATTCGGACAATATTAAGTTATAATATATAAAACAAATTTTCGTTTCAGGAGGATATTATGGCTAAGGAAACAAAAGCAAAAGATTTGAAGATAAAATTAAACCAAAGCTCTGAGGAAAGAGCAAAGGCTCTGGAAACAGCCATAAGCCAGATTGAAAAGCAGTTCGGTAAAGGTGCTGTTATGCGTCTTGGTCAAAATCAGGCTATGAACGTAGGCTGTGTTCCCACAGGCTCGCTTACGCTCGACCTTGCTTTGGGTATAGGAGGACTTCCCAAGGGAAGAATTATTGAAATATACGGACCCGAATCATCAGGAAAAACAACTCTGGCACTGCACTGTATCGCAGAGGGTCAGAAGATGAACGGAAATGTCGCATTTATAGACGTTGAACATGCTCTTGACCCTGTATACGCAAAGGCTCTCGGTGTTAACGTAGACGATTTGCTCGTTTCTCAGCCTGATACGGGTGAACAGGCGTTGGAAATTGCAGAGGCTCTTATACGTTCGGGTGCTATTGATGTAATAGTTGTGGACTCCGTTGCAGCTCTCGTACCAAAAGCAGAGATAGACGGCGATATGGGCGATTCTCATGTTGGCTTGCATGCAAGACTTATGTCGCAGGCTCTGAGAAAGCTCGCAGGTGCTATTTCAAAATCGAACTGTGTTGCTATATTTATAAATCAGCTCAGAGAAAAGGTTGGAGTTATATACGGTAATCCCGAAGTAACTACAGGCGGACGTGCCCTTAAATACTATTCTTCCGTAAGAATTGAAGTAAGAAAAGAAGAACCTATCAAAAACGGAAGCGAGATAATAGGCTCAAGAACAAAAGCAAAGGTTGTTAAAAACAAGATAGCTCCTCCTTTCAAGGAAGCTCACTTTGACATTATGTACGGAAAAGGCATTTCAAGAACAGGCGAGCTTCTTGACCTTGCCGTTGAGAGGGATATTGTACACAAGAGCGGTGCATGGTTTTCTTACGGTGCCGAGCGTCTCGGACAGGGCAGGGATAATATCAAAAAGCTGCTTATGGAAAATCAGGAGCTTGCTCAGGAAATAGAACAGAAGGTTCTTGAAGCTATTGATGAGGAAAACGGTTCTTCACTTGCAAAGGCAGGCAAAAAAGACGCTTCTTCTGCCAAAAAGGAAACCGTTATAGATATTGACGATGTTCAGGCACCCTCTGTCGATACAAAAGATATAGATATTATGGTAGAGGACTGATAGTATGCTCATAAGTGCGGTTGAGCCTTGGAAAAAGTCTATGAGTGCCGTCTATATTGACGGAGAGTATGCTGTGACGCTCGATACCATGACACTTATTAAGAACCATATAAAAGCAGGTGCTGAAATCTCGGACGAAGAGCTTCACAGTCTGATACAGCAGTCGGAGAAACAGCGTGCAAACGAAAAGGCTCTGAACCTTATAACCTACCGTGACCACTCCAAAAAGGAGCTTAAGGAAAAGCTCAGCAGGACTTACTCGGAGGAAACAGCGGAGGAAATCGCTGAAAAAATGCAGGAAGCGGGTCTTGTCAATGACGAGGAATATGCCAGAAAATATGCAGAGGAGCTTTTACGCAAAAAGCATATGTCAATGAGAGGTATAGAGTTCAGGCTGCGTGAGAAAGGAATTTCGCCTGAAATAATACAAATTATCAGTAAAGAGCTTGAATGTGACCCTGCAGCAGAAATACAGCAGGTTCTTGCAAAGAAGTACCCGTCTTATTTACAGGACGAAAAGATTAAGAAAAGAGCAATAGCCGCTCTGCAAAGACTTGGCTGGAGCTGGAGTGATATAAAAAACGCTATGAATAACGAATAACACACTAAAGACTATCCGTCAAATATCACGGATAGTCTCATTCCGACTTTATTTCAGAAAAATGATGTCATTGCTTAGTACAGCGAAATGCTCGAACGCAATATGCGGCACCTCATTCAAACAATCTTTCCCCAAAATCCTGAAAATCGTTCTTACGGTGTGGCACAAAACGATGATACAATTTAAGTAAAAATATTTGAAGGAGATACTCAAAATGGAAAAACTAAGATGCTACATCGAAGAGTATCAAAACAAAAGAGTGGCACTATGTGCCCAACTGCGTGACAAAGCGAGTAACAGTAGAATAGTGATATTAAGCGATCCGTGCAGAAAACGTCATCTGCTCCGGTTTATGTCTGCCGCGAAGAATCACATTGATATCATGCCAACCATCTTTGACCGCAATGAAACAGATAGCATTGTAATTTGCAGCAACTTGCAATATGAAGAATCTGAGAACATTATCGTAAGTCTTGATTCCTCTAGTGCAAGGTATCTATATTAAGTGAGAGGTGAGAGTCATGAGTCTGTATGAAGAATGTGTCTCTTTGACAAATGGTCCTCATATCTCGCATGAGGAGGCTCCTAATTCCATAGCCCTTACTGATATATCAGAACGTACTAATCTCCATGTAACTATCCCATCGTTTATTGGAAATGAGCAAGCAAATAGGAAAGGACGAGATGTGTACTACATCAGTGATCTCCATTTAGTCAATCATGTAATACGTTACTTTAAGGAAACTGTTTCTGAAGACTGCATACGGGCATATATTCACAAAATCGTTATGCAACTGTTTGATGGCGAATTTGGCAATGCTATTAAGGAATTTAATACGCCAATCGTTCTTTTTGGCGGAGATATTTCATCCAGTTTCACACTTGCAGAAGTCTTTTATCGTGATTTCCTCACGACATGGGAACGGGTAGCAGACGAACAATACGATTTTTACTGCAAAGAGTTTTCTCAAATGCGAGAGGAATTAGATAGTACTAAAAAGCTTTTTGAGGAATGGAAAGAAAGTCATCCGTGGATAAAAAAAGCTCGAAAGCCATTAGAGGAATACAGTGAAAGGAAAGTTCCTCGTAAGATCAAGGAACTGAACTCTAGGATAAGTGAGCTGACACACCAAATATGTGGTAAACGAGGGGAACTCGGTCTTAGTTACAACTGGGAATCCGACTATAAGAGAACACGCAAACATCCTTATGTGTACACCATTTTAGGTAATCACGAATTATGGGATTTCGATTCATATGATACCTGCGAGACAACTTACAGCGATTTATTTGAGGAGCTTAATATCGTTTTCCTAAATAATCGAATTTCTTCACTTGGGGTCTATAGAGAACCATGGCAAAGAAATTATAATCCGGAAACCAGAACTGTTACTTATTCTTTGCTTAAAAGGGAAGATGATCCTAAAGAATATGAACAGCAGTTATTCTATATGGAAAATATGCTAATTGTTGGAGGATTAGGTTTTGCTTCCATGAATTTCTCTTTTAATGCCGAGCAGGGCATTTATGGGAAAGCAGTCAATCGAGAAGAGGAACTGAAACGATGTGAGGAATGGCGGATGAAGTTCAGTAAGGCGTTAAAAATCGCAGAGCAAAACCACTGCTCCTTGGTCGTTCTCAGTCATAATCCCATATCTGACTGGCTGCCGCAACAGGAAGAATGCTCTAATTGCTTTATATTCAGCGGTCACACTCATCGAAACATAGTACATTTTGGTGAAAACAATACTTTCATTTTTTCCGACAATCAGGTGGGCTATAGCGGCAAAAAATTCAGCTTTAAAAAGGCAAAACTACATATACCTCGCAATCCTTTCGCATCAGATGCGGACGGATTTAGAGAAATTACCTGTGACGAGTACAAAGAATACTATAGCTATGTTTGTGAAGCTTTGCCAGGAACGGGAGTCATTGAACGGCACATTAAGTTATATGAGGCAAAACTGTTTGTACTCAAACAAGATGGGTATGTAGGTTTCTTTCTTGTAGCACCTCAAGGTATTTACATTTGCAATGGTGGACAAATAAGGAAAATTGGTTCCTATGAACCTCTTGACCGCTACATGACTAATTTTATTCCAATGGTAAACAATTACATACGCACATTATCTCCATTGAGGCGTGCTCAAGAGCAGTTGTCAACTTATATCAAGAGCTTTGGCGGCTGTGGAACAATACACGGTACTATTGTCGATATTGACTTTGAAAACCATATCATGGTGAATGTTTATGATGGCACTCTAACATTCTATAATTCACCCATGTTTGGGATTGTCAAAACTTATTCAGATATAGGGGCATTGCTTCATGCTCATTGTCCAGAACTGGAGGCTGATTATCAGAAAATCAGCAATGCAAAACTGATACCTGTATCCAAAAGTCTATCAGAATCGTCATCCTCATATGAAGTTGTAGATATCAAAAAGAGTCCATATGTTCTGTCACGTAGAATAAATGCACTACAGCGACTCTTTGATAAGAGGATTCTTCGGGATTGGAATCCTAATCTGGAGTTTGAACAAATTCAAGATTAGTAATCAACCGGTTGTGCCAGTAGAAAATAAAAAATATTTTTTCCAATCAGTCCCTTATCAACCCAAAACAAGCGACAACTTCTTAGCCATCTCCTGTTAGTATAACCTTATTCTGTTTTACTCGGGTTTACCCCAACTATTGACACAGAGCCAAATATTATAAATAAAGCGTTAATGATAAGCACAAAGCACATAACGTTGTAAGTGCCTTTGTGGCTGAAAATCAAATAACGCTTGGTGAAATCACCGTTTATGAAAAGTCAAACGAGATTGCGGCAGTGTCACAGCTTTATTTTGCCCGTTTACAGAAACATGTTGACCCGCTTATCCTGTTACACTATTTCAGAGCGATGATAAGCGGGTCTTGGTTGCTATTTCATTTCGTATACGAGAAGAGACCTCAATACGAGGTATTTTAGAGCGTGTTCACATAAGTATTTACAAACCAGCTTAAAATCGGTATAATAGAGGTATGAAACTAACAAAAAAACAATACAAAAAAATTGAGCATTTA
>ONDU01000038.1 GCA_900316615.1 uncultured Eubacteriales bacterium
ACAGCTTTTACCCGGAGCTGATATGCAGACTGCCGTGAAGCTTGAGAACAATATAAAAAAGCTGGAGCCTGTAACCACTATGATGGCAAAGGGTATCAGCCTGCTTGATATGTGTAAAATGGCACTGGATGGATTTAGTGTAGAGGTTCTTGAGGAAAGACCTGTTCATTATTATTGTACGTGCAGTAAGCAGAGAGTTGAACAGAGCTTTGCAACATTGACTGATGCTCAGTTAAGGGGATTGGTTAACTCTAAGGGTAAGGTTGAGGCAATATGCCATTATTGCAACAAACACTATATTTTCGACAAGAAAGAAATAGATACTATTATTGAAAAAAGAAAAGCTAAAAAATAAAAAGACAAGACATTATATTATATATACTTAATATAGACTTAGGTTTAAACATCCCCTGCTTCAGTGAGGCTTTCTCTTCACTGAAGCAGGGGGTGTATTTTTATCCTTATATTATCTTTTCTTATAAGCAATCAGCTCAGGCTGTGAGCCGTCTGCACCGTAGCTGCAAACAAGTATGAAATTCGTATCGGCGGCAACGCCGCAGCATATGCCCGTGTCGGCAAGCTCAATCTGTGTGCCGAGATAGATTTTCCTGTCGTCCAGAAATTTTACAGCTTCACCGCTAGGAAGCGGATAGGCAAGGTTCACAAAAAAACCTGCAATTCGTAAAGTGTATCGGCTTCGGGAATGTTGTTTTCTGTAAGGACAGTATTTATTTCGTTCAACAGTCCCTGCCGAAACTCAGCATACTTTTCCTTTCCGTCTGCTTTGATGTATTCAGCGGCAATACAAGCTCCTCCAAAAGGTCTTCCGTATGTTGCAGCACAGCCTGGGCATTTATCACTGAGATTGCATTTTCCGCATTTTGCTCCGCATATTGTATTCATTTTTCCCCACTGTGCTTTCTTGAATTAATTTACAGTACCGTTTACTATTGCGGCATACTGTTCCTCGGGAATCATAGGTGTACGTATTTTTTTGAGCAGTTCGCTGTCAACTGCAAAATTTTCAGCATACTGCTTTCCTGCCTTCCTGACAAGCTCCAGTCTTGGAACGGTTACGGCAGCGGCTTCGGGTGCGTTGAACATCGGACTTTCAGGTATGGTTATTATAGTGTGGTTGTCCTGAAACATAAGCCGAAACTGAGCTTCCGCAGGTTCAAAGTTGTGCCTGCTGTTTGGAAAACCGCAGCCGCAAATCATAAGATAGTGCAGATGTGAAAAATCAGCCTGTCCTGTATGCCCGTATCTGTCGCCTGTCCTTTGCATTTCCATAGATGAAAGCGGAAGTATGCGGTCAATTATCGCCTTGAGCGGTGCGGGCATACCGTAGCAGTACAGAGGATAGCTTAAAATAAGCAGGTCACATTTCAGAATTTTTTCTAAAATGTAACGCATATCATCGTCATAAATACATTGTCCGCCGTTTCTCATACAAGAAAAACAGCCTGTACAGTATTCAATATGCTTGTCAACAGCGTGAATGATTTCCGTTTCGTTTTCCGATACTTCGCTCATACCCTCAAGAAAGGCACGAGTTATGTGCATGGTATCGCTTTTTTCTTTCTTCGGACTTCCGTTCAATACCAATATTTTCATATTTAATTTTCCATTCCTCATTATTTATATTATATTGTTTCTGACGAAATCAATAATTTATCACAAAGCTCATTTATCTTTTTTTCGTTGTCTTCATCGGGTCTGTCCTTCGGGTCGTTGAAAATCATTTCTGCATTATACTCTGAAATTCCGAGCAGGTTCTTTAAGCCGTTCAGAGCCTTTTTTGCTCCCGAGCCTGCCTGACAGGCATAAGCGGAGATTTTTTTGTCCTTTAGCAGCTCCTTGTTCTCCTCTGCGAATGTGCATAAGGGCGGTGCTGCACGGCTTGCCCATACAGGAAAGCCCAGAATAATCTGTTCATAATTACCTGCGTTGAATGAATACGGCATAAGAGGCGGCTTTTCGGACATTACAGCACTCTTTCCGCCCCAAAGGAATTTTTTGAAGCCCTTGTCGGGATATGCCTTGACGGGGGTAAGCTCAATAACATCAACATTTGCAGCGAGCTTTTTGGCTATTCTCGCTGCGATGTACGCCGTATTGCCGCCCATAGAGTAATATACAATGGCAGTTTTCATAAATACATACCTCCTGAAATATATTTTGGTACCTGTATTATACAACTTTACAGGCTGCACTTCAAGCTGTATAACGCTTTAATGTATTGAAGTGTCCTCTGAAAATAGTCCCTAATAATTTTTTTGTGCATTATAACACAAATTTTATATTTTGCTCATTTTATTTATATATGCACGTTATTGAAAAAAATAAAAAAAAATGTTAATATACAAGGAAAAGTATAATCAGGGGAGCTGTATAACAGAAACAAGGTACGTGAATATTATTGTACTTGATTTAATAATTCGGATTTATTCCGCTTATTGCAGAGGATAACACTTTAACAGACAGAATGTTTTTTAAGACAAATCAGGAGGTGAAGTGATTTTTTTATTGTTTTTAATAATTTATTTTTTCCGATGGTAACCGAAATTTTTAATATATTGTTCTGTTCTGTCGGATAAGTGAAAGGAGGAGTGTCTGATGACACAAAAAATTATTGTTTCTGTTTGTACCTTAGCTCTTCTTATTTTTGTGTTTTTTTTGTGTGTCAATAAAAAAAATATGGGCAGACGTATCATAAGCACGTTCTGTGCATTGCTGCTGCTTTGTTCGGGAGCCTGTATGCCTGCCTTGACGGCGTTTTCCGTGTCCGAAAAGGGTACGGTCTACCGTCAGCAGAATTTTGAGCTTTATCCTGACGAGGGTGAAACGGAAGCCTCGGTTACCCTCGATGGTCTTATGCCGAAGGGAGCGTCTGCCGAAGCGGTAGATGTTACAGAAGATGCTTCAAGGCTTGACCTTAAGGCTGATAATCAGAAAAACAAAGAGACTGATATAATTTTTGCCTATGACATCACCATAAAAAACGGAAAAAAAGAATATCAGCCTGATGAGGACAAGCCCATACGTGTTGAAATCACAAATCCCGAAATCCGCAGTGACATTACGAGCGAGCTTTGGCATATAAAGGATGACGGCACGAAAGAACAAATTAAAGATTTTTCTGTTGAGGAGGGCAGAGTAACATTCTATGCAAGGGGCTTCAGTATATATGCTCTTGTTAATGTAAGACCGCCCACACAGTTGGAAAATCTGACTGATTTAGCCGACCTGACCGGGGCAAGGGCAGAAGATGGCTTTTACCTTTATTACGGTGCTGATAATTATTTTACCAACCGTACCAACGACAGCTATGCAATTATAGAAACACAAAGTATTTCTTCTGCGGCAGTATGGTATTTTGAAGCTGACGGAGATGATTATCGTCTTTATAGCTATAAGGCAGATAGAGATACAGGAGAAATTGTAAAGAACTATATATGTACAAAAACAGGAACATCAAGCGGAAATGAGGTAAGGGTAACCAATAAAGCTGCTGCTGATACTTTTGAAATTACTTCCACAGGCAAGACAGGTTGCTTTTATTTCAAGAAAAAAAATAACAACAGGTGGCTTCAGCATTCAAACGGCGGAGGCGGCATTCGTTATTTCACCAGTAACAGTAATGAAACAAACTGCAGCATAAAAATTGGTTTTGCCGATTCGGTGGATTTGTCTGATGACTACTGCAGACTTGACGGAAAGACCTATGGTCTTATGAGCTACAGTGGCGGTACATTAGGCGATGCTCTTATGGCAGAGGGCGGCAGCAATTACCTTGATATGCTTTCCTTAGTCGTAAGAGAGGATTCAAGCACAAAAACGCTGTATGTTGCCGAGGACAGCGATATTTCCATGTGGACATTCCACAATGTATCAGGTAACGACTACAACATATCCACAGAAATTAACGGCACAACAAAATATATGAAAATCGACAATAACTCGCTGTCGCTTGTTGATGACATATCAGATGCTTCGTTAATAAACATTCAAAGCAATAGGAACAATAAAATTAAGCTTACTACCGCTGACGGAAATTCCATCACTTTTCTGAATAATGACACCAACCACGGATTTTATGTAGCCTTAAGTGATGACAATGATTCAAAACAGTGGCTGAACATAGTTGAGCTTTCGGGACTTGCACAAGAGGATTACGTTACTTATTCTGCCGACAAGGTAGGCGTATCGGACGAAACTGTTTCAGACGGCTGTTCGGTAATTGTTTATACCCGTGTGTGGGACAGTGAAAGGAAAGTATATGATTTTTATGCTGTTGACTATGACGGCTCATTATATCCCTGTTATGAACGCGGCGACAGCATTATGTGGATAGGTCACAGGATTAACACTCTTATATGGAATTTCAAGGAATATAAGGAAAGGGACGGTTCTCCGAACTATTACTATGAGCTGTACAATCCCTATTCAAGAAAATATATCGCTCCCAAGCTTTCAAACGGACAGACTATTTCCGACACAAAAATCGGTATAAATCTTCCGGGCAGACGTGATGAAGAATATCATACGGATATTGTTGCGTGGGACGATTCGTATTATTCCTATGCAGGACTTAAAGCCCATATATATATGGGTACCAATGGGGGAAAAAAAGGCGAGGTTATTACTGCCAAAAGGGCAAAGGCTGACACCTTTTACTTTGCTATGGTAGAAACTGCCGTTCCCACACTTACAAAAGTAAAAACTCTTGATAACAACGAGTACGGTATAAGTATGAAAATGGTTGACTTCCCGAAGCAGCCTTACAAGCCTGACCCGAGCAACCCTGATTACACGGTATCCCTGCAAAATGAGTTTTTAGGTAATAGTACGTACATAGCTTCATCGCCCACTCAGGGACTGTTGTCCACAAATCTTAACAGCAGCGGTTATCCTACCGTTGCAAATACAGCAAGTACTTACTACGGTGACAGTCTGTACGACTTATTTTCAAATTCTGCAAATAAGAATTACAGGACAGCAAACCACTTGTTTATCGAAAGTACATATCAGTCAAGCGGATATTTTGAATTTGACAGCTGTCAGAACTTTGCCACGCTTGTACAGGAGGACGGTACTGTCGGCGAAAACTTCATTGTATATAAGGAGCTTGGCACAACGGACGAGGGAAACGGCAAGGAAACCTTGAAGCACGGACAGTTCCTGCCGTATGATACCATAACAGCAGGTGTTTATTCCGAGAAAAACCCCGAAAATCTTTACACTGCTTTGTCACAGCCCTCAAAACCGACAGTAGGTTTACTGCCTGACAGTGACCCGCGAAAGCATGAAAATCTGCACACAATAGGTAAGTCTACCAACTACTACAACGGAATGGAGCTGAGTGCAGGCTTTATACAGACACCGAGCGGCAAGGACGCATGGGGACACGATATTATATTTGAATTTACAGGTGACGATGATTTCTGGTTCTATGTTGACGATGAGCTGGTTATTGATTTGGGCGGTATTCACTCAGCACTGGCAGGCAATGTAAACTTCTCTACAGGAGAGGTTGTTGTACAGACAGACAATAATGTAATGACCCGTACTTATCTCAGCGATTTGTTTGAGTCAAACTACAGACAACGAAATCCGAATGCAACGGATACCGAAGTAAATAACTATCTTGCACAGTTTTTCGATGTTGACCGGAATTTAAGCACTGATACTGAAACCGTATATGAGAAGGTTTTCAAGGACTACTCAGTCCACACTATGAAAATTTTCTATATGGAAAGAGGTGCAGGTGCTTCCAACCTGCATATGCGTTTCAATCTCAGCTACGTTACACCGGGTAACGTTATGCTGACAAAAGAAACCATTGGCACAAGGGATCTTGATTTTGACCTCGTTGAATATCCTTATCAGATTTGGTATGCCGAAAGAGAAAATCCGAATGCTTCCGACTGGAAACTACTCAGCAATAATGACGAGCACGGCAACTACGAAGAAGATAGGGTTACTTATATGAATTCAACTCAAAGGGTTAGTTTTGAAGAATCATATCTGCCGCCGAGAGGCACTACTCCGTATTCCTCTGTTTATTTCCTGCACCCGGGAAGAAATGCGGAAATTCATTTCCCCTCAGTTGCCGTTATGTACAAGGTCGTAGAATGCGGCGTAAATACTGACGTTTACCAGGAAGTAAAAATAAACGGAGGACAGAGCAATGAAAATATTCTCGGTTCTACAGGACGAGCGTCATATGAATCTGACGAATATCATGTAAAGCAAGACCCTACAATAGTATATCAGAATAATGTAGACCCCGATTTTCTGCGTACACTGCGTTTTTCCAAAAAGCTGTATGATGAATCAGGCAATGAGCTGTTTTATGACCTTGGAAGCGGAATGACGGCAGACCAGCAGGACAGAACCACATTCAATTACCGTCTGTATCTGTCAAACGGTGCTGACGATAAGTTGAAGCTTGCCGATATGTACGAGTACCACGTTAAAAATCCCGAGGGTAAATACTGCCGCTGGGACGTGGCTAACCAGTGCTTTGCCGCTACCAACATAACAAACCTGAAAAGCAGCAGTCTGACGGAGGAGGATATAGATTCCGTTACCTTTGAAACATCAATGAACGGTTCTATTTCAAAAATACCTGCAAGATATGTTGTTGAGGTTCCGTACCTGCCTGCGGGTATGAAGTTCGAGATTGAGGAAAGAGAAAACGAAATTCCTCTGGGCTACAGCTTTATGGAATATGTATGCGAAAACAATTCTTATGAAACTGACGGCGGAAACAATATCGGCTGGATAGGAAGCACAGATACGCCCGATATGACCGTAAAGAACAAGCGTGGCTTCGGTCTTGAAGCAAATAAGGTATGGTCAGACAGCGACTTCACATCATGGCATAATTCCATATATACAGCTGTATTTATCGGAGATTCACTAACTCCCGTTGCAAATACCGTAAAGAAAATAGATGACCCCGATACATATGTACGCTATTTCTTCGATTCGCTCGAAACAGGAAAGAATATCTCAAACTACATCATACAGGAGGTTGAGCTTACAGACCCTGTATTTGACAGCAGCGGAAATCTTACAGGCTACGGAGCTGTCAGCAGAGTTATTGACGGCGACCCGCTTGTTATACGGGCGACACCTGTAAGAACGAATGTTCAGGAAGACCTTTCGTATGTTGCAAGGTATACTCAGGGTACAGTTTCAAAGACTGCCTCGGGAGCTTCGTCAAGCGGAAATGTCCGAACTGATACCATAGAAAACAGACGTTCAGGCGGACTTGTAATTTCCCTCTATGATATGGAAACAGGAGAACCTCTTGCTGACGGTGATTTTGTAATCAAACGCAAAAATATAGAGAGAGTTACAGACGGCAGCGGAAATGTAATTTCAACCACCACAACCACTGAAACGCTGGGTACATTTACGTCAAATTCATTCGGAAGAATAACGGTTCTTTACGACTTTGCGTCAAATGCCAGTGCTTCTCCCAACGAAACAGTTGAGGAATATACGATTACTCAGGTAGGAACACCACAAAGCTATATTGCAGTTCCCAATACAACAACGTTCTTTATTTTCAGGGACAATCCCAATAACGTAAAGTCTGTTGATGTATCAGTGTACGGTAACGAGAGCGTCGTGGAGACGTGGGAGGACGGATATAAGAACCCTGCTCAGGGTGATGAGCTTGTGGCGTATATTGATTTGTTCAACAAGCAGTTTGTTCTCAAAGCCGAAAAGAGGGACAGTGTAACAAATACAGCATTAAGCGGTGCAAAATTTGCTCTCTACAGAAGCGTAAAGGGTATAGGCGGAGAGCTTAAGGATGTAAGACCTGCTCCCGGATATGAAGAGCTTGTGTCTGACGCAAACGGCGTTATTCCTCAGATAGACAATACACTGCCCGAGGGCAAGTATTATCTTACGGAAATTTCTCCTCCTGCAAATTACGAGAAGCTCGGCGAGGATATTATTTTCACTGTTTCCGACGGATACGTAACAATAAACAGTGCAGGACATCAGGATTATCTGTCGCTTGTTACGGCAAACAGCAATACGTATACAATAACAATTCCAAACACTCGAATCCCGTCAGGCTCAAATGAGCTTAAATTAAGTCACAAGGTTGACGCTGACGATGTTAACCCCGGCTTAAAGCTGGAAACTCTCGGAGTTGCAAACAGAGATGTATTTGAGGTCAAGATGGGAACAAAGGATATGGGTGCAGGTGAGGATAACGATGTGACAATTCCGATAAATCACGATTTCTCACGAAGATCTCCTAACTATACCTATATCGAGGGCGAGATTTACTATCCCGACCATCTCAGATATGCAGCACAGACACCGATTACAAGCTTGACACAGAAGATTGATGTACTGCAGCTGAGAAAAGAAAACTGGGAGCCCGATGAAAGCGAAAAGAAAAATTCAGCGTCATCAGGCAGCGGCTATACGGACATAACGGCATATTACGAATGGACTGATACATCAAAGCAGCTTGACCTCAGCGGAGAACCGCTCCAGCCTGAATTTTATTCGGCAGAAAATGAAAAGGGAGTAGGCATACCTCACGGAGGAATTGTAGACCTTTTGTATGACCAGACGGCAATATTCAGAAATCAGTTCCCCGCTGACCCTGTTTCGGCAGGAACAGTGCCTACGATTGCATTCCAGCTCAAGGAAAATCTTCAGGCGTTCAAAAATACCAACGACAGCACAACAGGTCTTATTGACATCTATAATGATGTTGTCGGCGGAGTTGAGGAAAAGCCCCCGCTTGAAAGAAAACACAGCGAGTTCTACACCGCAAGCATTGCTCTTACAGGCGGAGAGTATACAGGCGATACAGCGTCAAACGGAGGTTATTCTGCACAGTCAAATGCAGAAACAGCAGCGTCTTACGGCGGCGGAGAATTTAAGGTAATTTCAGAGGATATTTCAATCGAATACACTCACAAGATAAAAACAGGAAGCTTCACCGTGAGCAAGGAGCTTGACGGTACTGTAAGCGATAAGGATTCGCAGGGCAGGAAGAAGGACTACACATTTATAGTATCCTATAAAAACCTGTTCGGCTGCCATAACCCCGACAGTACGCTTGACAAAGAGGCATGGACATATGCGGACGGCATTACAGGCATACTCTCAGGTGAGGACGCTTACGGACATTCCTACAGCGATACCGCATACTATGCTGACGATGACGCAAGAACCGTTACAGCACAGAACGGCGGAAGATTTACTCTTTCAGAGGGTGCTTCCGTTACATTCACGGGCATTCCCGTAGGAACGGTTCTGAGAGTTGAGGAGCTTTCGGAGTTTATCGAGCCTGACGGTATGAGAACAGAATCATACGTCAACAGGACAGTATTTTCGGGCGTTGTCGGTGAGGGAGGTCTTTCCGCTGACAAAATCAGAGATTATACCGGAGAGAACGAAAAAAACGACCTTATGCTTGACAGAAAGCAGATAAAGGACGGCAGCGAAACCAAAACCAAGACAACTGTAAATACAGGCAGCTATCAGATGACAGACGGTGCAGACTGGCTGTATGAGATACACAACACCTATACAAGAATCCCTGTTTTGTACAGATATATCGACAGGTATGTGGAAAACGGCAAGGCAACGGATTTGAGAGAAAACTATACATACTTTGTCAAGGACAGCAATACAGGCTATTCGGGTATATCATCGGGCGGAGAGCTCAGCGGAGCCCTTAAAACAGCCGTATGCGATTCGGCACCCAACATAATAAACGTACTTTGCAGCTACAGCATTACATATGATGCTGCAAGCAAAACAGACGGTGTTTATTATGAAAATCAGGATACCTTCTACAGAGATACCGTAAAAGAGCCGTCAGGAGTATCACACAGTCAGTTTAAGCTTCTCGATGTAACAGCTCAGCTTAATGCAGTACTGAATGCTATGTACGGCAGTGATGACAGCAACGCTTCAATCAATGAAACGGAATACAACAAGCTGAAAGATGACTGTACTTCCCTGCTGAGCGATGATGAAACATCTCAGGTATATTCCAAGAGTGACGTTATGGGCTTTAAAGCGTCACTCAGAAGCATTATAAACAAAGCGATAAAGGACTGCGGCAAAACACCTCCGACAAAAGCACAGCTTATCGAAAAGCTTAAATCTACGGACGGAGTAAACGGCTATTTCTACTACGATAACGGAAGCTTCAAGGTTGTTCAGGCAACCTACGCAAACGCTTTAAGACTTTATGACGTGAATTTACAGCTTATTGTTCCCAATGCAATGCACCCTACGGCACACACTCTCACAGAGCAGCGTACAGTAAACGTAAATTCGGACTCTTACCATACCGGCGAATACATTACCATAAAGTATAAAGTTCCGTTTAACGGCATATCAAACCTTGCTAACCCCTCAAATGCAGACGGTGATATTAATATCGGCATTATAAATTCGCTGGGACTTTCAGACGACTGCAAGGAGCTGTATCACATTCACACTGCTGACGGCAGGGAACTGTATTTCGGCTACTGGGAGAGAATTATCACCTACAATGACGGAAATACACTTAAAACAACGTTCAGCCCTGTTTCCACAAACTTCAATTACCGCTACCGTGTCAACGACCACGTTACCATAAGAGCGGTATATCAGGAGGCAGATAAGGGCTCGACTGAGAACGCCGATAACAGAAAGCGTTATGACCCCGGCAAAACCTTTGAAGAGGAAGATGAATTTGTTCCTTTCGATAAGGACGCTGAAAGAACAATCGAAAGACTGTACACTCCCGTTCAGGAGAGGACACGCGTAATTTTCTGGGAAAAGAATAACGGTGTCAAGAAATATATGGACAACAACGGAGATTATACTATACCTGAGAGTATAATAAACGGTCTTGACGAGCCTGCCGACAGATTTTATAAGGAAGCTTATGACGCAAAATACGGTACGAATGCTGTAAATATCAAAATTCAGATAGAAAAATGGCACGATGCCTCAGTCAACGATACAGGCTCACATCTTACCGTAAGCGGAACAACCACGAAAAGCTCTTACATCGGAAGTGAGCAGGAGCTTTATCAGGTTTCCTATATGGTTCCCAACGAGGACGAACAGGTGGGATATGCGGCTTCGGCTACCGACAGAACCTATAATAATTATTCAGTTCAGACAGCAGACGGAATACAAAACCGTACCCGTGTAGATGTTGTATTCGGCGGAGTAGGCTCAGCTGATTCAGATACCGATATTGAAGAGATAGGATATGTACTTTTCCAGAGTCCGAAAACAGGCGAGAATGCAAAATACGGAAATGCTTCGGAATTTCACGATGCACTTGCAGCAGACGGCAGTCTGAGAGGTACACTTGAAGATACTTCAGCTATGCTGGCAGGACAGGAAAATATGCCGGAATCATCTAAAAAATACAAGGTAACCAATAGTGCTGTATTTGGTGCTTACAATGTAAGAATGAGTATGAATACAGTAACTATGCATGCGGAGTCAGGTGTGGAAGGTAATGCAAACGGTGCAGTTCTTACAAATAAGAACAGGGTAAACATTGTATTTGATATGCCTAACAATGAGAATACGAAAAAGAGCTTCTATACATGTTATACCGTTATGAAGATAAAGGACAAAAACGAAAATTATCTGTACCGTATCTCAGATACGCCCGTTACGTTCAACCTTAATGATGCCGACAGTGTTACGGAAAATGAGGGACATAAAACATACTTTATGAATATTTCCAACGGCACCGCAACACCTCAGGAGATACCGCCTGAATCGGAGCCTTATGCATTTGATGACAATGTAAACCCCGAGGTTGGTTATCTTGCAAGCAACTACACAACGGCAGTTGAGGGAAGAAAGCTTGTATTTACACCTCACTTCCTTGATAAGACAGAGGACGGAGTACGTTATTCTGGCAGGTTTGTCAAGGTTGAAATAGGAAAGACGGAGTTTACGGCAGAGCAGATTGAACAGCTTAACAACAGACAGGACGTTGAAATTATCTTTGACCCGTCCGTTTATCTGAATGACCCGCTTTCCGAAGGTTCTTTCCATATAAAGGTTTATATGGAAAAGATAAAGCAGTGTGCATCATTCAGCTTTACAAAGAAAGCACATACTACCGTAAATGTCGATATTTATGATGTCAACGGAAACAGGATGACAAAATGCTGCACTTCGCTTGCTTCTGAAAACGAAGATAACGATGCGGTACTGGAAGTTCCCTACAACTGCAGAATGAAGCTTACAGTTATTCCGGATACAGGTTATACACCTGATACTTCCGAAATACCGGCAGGACTGATAGATGGTACTGTTGCTGTGGGCGGTATAGTCGATGGTGACGGAGAACAACTGTGGATTGTTGAAATAAGTGCGGGAAATGAGCTGCGAAAGGATAATGATGTGCTTATACAGAAGTATCAGAGCTTATTGGATAATCTTCCAAAAGCAAAGGCAGCTTAAAGATTAAATAGCGGTTATAGTTTTCAGGGAGGTTTATAATGAAAAAATATATTGAACCGGAAATTGAAATAACAGAATACCGCTTAGATGATGCCATAGCAGCATCACTGCTAAACGGAACCGAATCGGGAAATGAATTCAATACCGGCGGTGATAACGGCAAAGAAGAAACAACATTGCCTGATATGGAAACTCCATCAGATGATAACTGGTGGTAAAACGGCAGACGTAACCCTGTATTTCAGGTAAAACGCTTCTGATGTTGTTTTGACTTCCGAAAAAACAGGCACAAACGCAAAAAGGTTTGTGCCTGTTTTGTATTAATACATAAGCTTGACAAAAAAACATAAGGAAACACTGAATAAATCAATACATTGCAAATGCAAATTAGTATAATGATAATTTTTATCACTGATTTGATACTAAAACTGAATAAAAGAGACCT
>ONDU01000020.1 GCA_900316615.1 uncultured Eubacteriales bacterium
CTCTTTTATTCAGTTTTAGTATCAAATCAGTGATAAAAATTATCATTATACTAATTTGCATTTGCAATGTATTGATTTATTCAGTGTTTCCCTAATTGCATGTTACAAAAGATCCGATAACTTTTTGGAATAAAGAAAATCATGGATAAGCTGATTCAGCTCCGACCACATCGGAAGGGTGTCGCACTCGGCGGCTCTGGGGCACACCTCCGCACCGTTTTCAAGGCAGGACACGACCGCCATCGAGTTTTCCATCACATTTAAAATTTCGCCGACGGGATATTCCTCGGGCTTGCGGCTCAGTTTGTATCCGCCGCCCTTGCCGCTGACTCCTTTGAGAAGCTTCGCGTTGACAAGCTCCTTGGCGATGATCTCCAGATACTTTTTGGAAATCCCCTGCCGCTCGGCGATCTCCTTCAGCGGAACATATCCGTTGCTGTTCTGCCGTGCGAGGTCGATCATCACTCTCAACGCGTACCGTCCTTTTGATGAAATCATCGTTTTCCACGCTCCTTTCACCCTATTATAACATAGGATTAATGGGAAATCAAGCTTTTTATCATTTACCTATTGACACAGTATGTAGGTTTACAACAGATGCGTTACAGTAACAAGTAAAAAAAGAATAGCAAATAGGAAAAACCTGTGTTACAGTTAGTTTGCTACAACAAAACTCTTATTCATTAATGGTTTTTCTTGAGCATATGCTCAGAGCTTTTCCGTTCAAAGTTGAATGTGTGCAAGCTGTCTGCACAATCCGGGGCGGTTCAATGCGGCATATGTCTGTTTTTCGTTCTGATGTCCGCTCTGGTGTATTCACCGCTGATCACTGCCGCAATAAGCGGTCACGGTGGAAGCACACAGGTAATAGCAAGGATAGAGCAGTCATCCGATGATCAGAGCGAAGAACCATCCACCGAAAGCAGCGAACCAGATACATCGGAGGAGGAATCCTCTGTAACCGATGAAAACTCTGTCGCCACAGGTGATGCGTTCAAATGGTTTCTTTCTGCTGCCGCCGTATTTTCTGTTGCTCTGATAATTGTTATCGGGATAGACAGGAAAGATCCTGCGGATAACACAGAAAACAACGGATAAGCTTCTGGCTCATTATCTGTATATTTGAGGTGAGAACAATAAGAAAGAAAAGAAAAATGTTCAGGCTTCTGAAAGATGCTTTCAAGACAGCAGGTGCAGACAAAATTATCAGCGGATATATTTTGTGGTTCTTTATGTCGGCAGTTCCGATATGGCTCTGTGAGCCAAATATCAATACTTATCAGGACAGTCTTTGGTTCTGCTTTGCATCTGCAACAACTATCGGTTATGGCGATGTTGCTGCTGTTACCCTGATCGGGCGGATAATTACGGTTATCCTTTCGATATACTCTATTGCAGCAATTGCAATATTCACCGCAGTAGTAACAAGCTTTTTTACGGATATCGCCCGTCTGAAAGCAAGCGACAGTGCAAGAGAATTTGCAGATGATCTGAAGCATCTTTCGGAACTTTCCAAGGATGAATTGGAACAGCTTTCGCAGCACATCAGAGAATATCAGAAGAAAAATCATTAGAAAAATAAGAACAGGTCAGCGACTTAAAAAGCCTAACTGACCTGTGACTTTTTTGTTTTTTAGGGGATTTTTTTATTTGCTCTTTTCTGGGGCTTGCTCTCTGTGGTTTCGCTAACGTTAATACCATTAACAACATCAACATTTCAATTTGTGCATATTTATTCTTTATTCGATTTATAAAAAAAGCCAGCCTAATATAAAAATTATACGTTAGGCTGGAAGCATTTTTAATGCTTTTTTCTATTTACGTGTTGCTCAACTATTAAATTTTTCCCAGTAGTGTTTGCTGAATTAGCGTGGCGTATGTTTTACTACCTTATGGAATTACACTATTCTCAAACTTAAAGACAACACAAACGGAACAATAACGGTTTTACTACCTTATGGAATTACACTATTCTCAAACCCAATGGTGAGAAGCTTTAGGGTGATGTTGGTTTTACTACCTTATGGAATTACACTATTCTCAAACGTCCTTATTTCGCCGAAATGGGTTTGAAGAGTTTTACTACCTTATGGAATTACACTATTCTCAAACAGAATGTCTAAAATATTATAATATAGACCTGTTTTACTACCTTATGGAATTACACTATTCTCAAACTTGCAAGAGCGTTTCTTATTCACTCCGAATGTTTTACTACCTTATGGAATTACACTATTCTCAAACTCAACATTATTTTTCAAACGTTTTACTACCTTATGGAATTACACTATTCTCAAACATTGAGGTGAAATCTTAAATGAAAGTATGCGTTTTACTACCTTATGGAATTACACTATTCTCAAACTATCAATAGTATTTGCTTCGGGCATTTTTAGTTTTACTACCTTATGGAATTACACTATTCTCAAACCTAATCAGATTTCAGACCTTGAGAGAAGTTGTTTTACTACCTTATGGAATTACACTATTCTCAAACAACTAGCAGTCTTGCTGCGGCTATTGCATTGTTTTACTACCTTATGGAATTACACTATTCTCAAACAACAATGGTATGAGCAATGATGGTCGCAGAGTTTTACTACCTTATGGAATTACACTATTCTCAAACAGACGCTATAATTGGTATAGGTACTTGGATGTTTTACTACCTTATGGAATTACACTATTCTCAAACCCGAAATTTGAGCCTTTACCACTACTTTATGTTTTACTACCTTATGGAATTACACTATTCTCAAACAGGACACCAGTTTACGAATGAAAACTATGAGTTTTACTACCTTATGGAATTACACTATTCTCAAACCTCAAACCTCAAATAAAATGTGCCCACTATTATGCACATGGTAATTCCATAGGCTATTTTAATCATACAATGTTTACTGCTCATTGTCAACAATTTCGCACAAAATCAAAGACGAAGTCAAAATCAAATTCAAAGGATAGCTTTTCGGCAAATCCATTATTCACCGGATTATCTGCATTGCGGGAAAATTTCATACCAAACAATTCGTTGAAATACACCTTTGCTGCGTGACCCTCTCTGTTTGTACTGTCGCCAAATTCCATTTCGTCCACATACCGCATCAGCATCTCGGATTTATTCAGATGAAAATACTGTAATACCTCAGCCTGTTTTCTAATCTTTTCGCCCACTATCTCCGTCCATATGTACTTTTTGATGTATTCACTCCATGCGATTTGGTTTTTCAACTTGAGACTGCAATCATGACTTCCGTAACAGGCGGTCAATTCGAAGGACGGATTGCGTTTTTCATCGCAAAAGATCACCTTGACCTTTGCCTTTGTCAGTTCATTCAGCAAACAGGCTGTCAAGGAGACAGACGTACTGCCGACAACTAAAAACGATATTTTGCTTATATGGATTTTGACAGTTCTCTCAACATCCCTCACTACCATATATCCTAAGCTGTAATCCAACTTTGATGTTTTTGTTATTACAACAGTACGCCAGCCCATAGTTTCTCCTTACTTTATAACAAATTTATTTTCGTATAATCCTGTAACGGATTGGTTGATGATTTTTACATTCCCTTTAATGCTGGAATAATCTATCAAAGTAGATACTTTTCCCGTGCTTTTTGCCAAACCGATTTTTGTCAGATCACCCGTCATTACATTAGCGTGCAAAATATGCAACATCTGCATTATCACAAAGCACTGATCCTTTGTCGTTAATTCAAGAAACCTTTCTCTCTTTGCTTTAATTTTGTCGCCTACATTTTTGAACTTTACACTTAAAACGGTTTCGGTCATTTTACTGACTATCAGATCGAACAACAACAAATTAGACTCTTTGTTGAGATGATCCGATTCATTTATTTGACGGTAGTCGTATTTTTTCAGATACTTTGAGATATTTCTTATGTAATTTTCATGTTGATACCCCAAAACCAACTGCATACCGGGTTTATAACTCAGACTTGAACCCTGTTTTCCGGAAATATGCATTCTGAATCCGTCAATCTCAATACAGGAATTATACTTGACCTTTTGAATCAGGATTACAGGATCAATCAAGCCCAGTTCTTCCTTAAGAAATGCAATCGGGTCTTTCTCAAATTCCCTGATCTGATAAAGATTGATCGGCTGCATTGAAATGCATTCTTTCCCTTTTTCGCCTGTATGTCTGACTAACGTGAAATAAGCAGATAACGGCTTGTCATATCCGCCGTATTTTTCAATATCAGAGCGTGCTCCGTGCTTTGTCAACGGAACCTGTCCTTTGCCTTTTTTGAGCGGCAGCAGCTTAAACAGACTTCCGTGCTGGCATGATGAATAGCGAGTATAGATGATGTTGTTTTTGTTCATCATCCTTTTCACCATATTGAGGCTTTCGCTTTTTTCAGCTGTCCACGCACCATTAATGTTGAAAGAAAACATCTTATTAAGGCTGTATTTCTTTGTTTGCAAGCCTGAGATAAAATTTTTCTTATTTCGGGTATATAACACATCATAGACATTTCCGACAACGATATTCAGATATGCGTCTTTGGCATGGTGAAGGTCATTGACCTCACGGCATTTCAGCATATCATATTGCTGCCGGAATTCGGAAACATTCCTCGCCTTGACATAAACGATATCAGAATCCGGATATATCTGATCGAGGATTTGTGCGACCGCCTTTGTTGACTGTGAGGTTTCCACGAGCTGACGGGAGATGAAATCCGAAAGCTCTTCATCGTTGAGCTCTTCCTTGCGTGTAAGACGCTTAAACTTCTCTTTATTGATCAGCCCTTTGTCAAGAAGGAACTTCCAGTGCGTACACATCTCTTTTTGTATGTCCGGTGAAAGCGGATAAATATTGTCTTTCTTGGCATTATCTCTTTTCTTCACCAAAACGCGGTTGGTCAGGCTGTCGTCCTTCACCTTTGACCGCGGATAGATGTGGTCGATATCATACAGATTGTTGTCAAACAGGCTGTCAAACCCGATTGGCTCACCGGTGTACATACACTTTCCCAACTGCGTAAAATACAGATACAGCTTATCCTGCCTGAGACACTCATTGTTAAGACCACTCAGTTTATTATATGGTATCTCTCCTACATCATTTCCGCATTTTTTATAGCTATCCAAAAGCTGATCCTTGCGGCTGACCGTGCGTTTTTTCTCCTGTTCGCCGCGCGTCATTTCTACAAAAATCTTTTTCGGCGGCTTGCCCAGTGCTTTGACAATCTCATTAAGCATTTTAACGGATTGCAAAATCGGACGTTTTACCGCCGGAGAAACATACAACGAATCGACCATTTCTTTTAGGCTCTTTTCGGTATCAAAACTGATCTCTTTTTGAATAGCGTCATAGAACTTATACTTTGAGCCAAGCAATGTCATCAGATTGTCATTGGTTTCCCACAACGCATTGATGATATTGATAAGCTCTCCCGTCTCCGGATTCACTGCTTTGATATCGCATAAAAATTCCCGCGACAATCTGCCCCATCCGCTGTATTGCAGACGACTGATTTTGTTGATATCTTTTTCTGTCAGCTTACCGGAAAGCTCTTGCCTCAAGCGTTTTTTCAACAGTTGCTTATCATCACCGAAAATCGTTACGGCAAGGATAATACTTTCCATTTCATCCTCGGACAAACTGTATTCACTCAAATCAATGCAAGGCTTCATTGACGACTTAAAATCGCCGTCCACTCCGGTGATCTCAATATCATCATATCCACGGCTTTTAAGATATTTTATCACTGCATTTTGCGTCACCTTTTTATACTGTAAAAAGAGATTGTTGAAAATATCCTTCTTTAATTCAACGCTGATTTTTTCGCCGTTGATCCGCAGATTGTTCAGCTCATTGAGTACTGTAAACTTGCAGTATAATACCGAATTTTTCGGAATAACATCTTTATCGGGCAAATAGGTGCATTTGCTCGTCAGATTGTTGATGAACTTCTCGGCTGAACTTTCAATATCTACCATTTCCGAGAAATTCCACGGGTAAATTTTTCCATTCTTTCTTTCAAGCCACGCCTTGTCGGTGTGTTTGTTGAGCGGTCCGACGTAATAAGGGATTCTGAAATTGAAAATGTCTATTATCTTACCCGCAACCGTCTTTCCTCTTTCATCTGCTTCATTCAAAAAAGGCAAATAACCGCTTGCGTTTTTCAAGATCATTTCCAGCTCTGCACGGTTGATCTGCATCGGGATAATGCCGTTATCCTTGATATGCTGTTTAGGCATAAACGTAGCCGACTCCAGAGCTGAAAACATTTCTTCGTAACCGTTTTGCGGTAAATTCTTAAAGGCTTTCAAAAGATATTTACAAAAGGCTTCCTGATTGCAGGTGTATTCCAAAACGTCGGTTTTTCCGTTCCTTTTGATCATTCCGCTGTATGCGGTATAGTTATCCAGTTTATCTTCGCTGATTTTGAAAATCTTTCGGTATTTTTCGGGACACGTCTGTTTAACATATGCTTTCAGCATTTTCAGATCTTGTCCGTGTCGCTGATATGTCTTGACCTTTGCAACCGATATGTACTCTTCATCACCCAGAATATCCGCAAGGATTGTCCAGTCATAAACTGCCTTGAGCTTTTCGATCAGCTCAAATCGATCGCCCAGATACTTAGCATAATCGGCTGATTTTGTCTCGTAGTCACCCTTGAGTTCGATTTTCAGCGGTTTTCCGTTTTCGTCTGTTATCTTGTCATCGAACAAAACCGAAGTGCTCTCGCTTTTTCCGCAAATCAACGCAATCACCGCAGCAGCTCGCTTATCCGTCTTTTTATTTATTTCACATAACTTGACGGCATCGTCAAACTTGGCGTTCATCTTGCATTTACGATTTTTCAGCACATTAGCTAATTTGTCTATGTCAGTCTGATCGCAATTGATTTGTATGCCGTACTCATTATTCAGATATGTTTGCAGGTCTTTGAAAATATCTTTAAAAGAATTACTGTCGGAAGCGTTAAGAGAATCAAATAAAAAGTGCCCTCTATGCTTTATCAGGTGATGCAGTGCAAGATACACTAAACGCACATCATGCGGCTCGGGATTCTCGATCAATTCTTTTCTCAAATGATAAATCGTCGGATAAGCACTGTGATAATCTTTATCGGTGTAATCTGCGTCAGCAAAAACCGCATACGGTGTGCCGACACTTTTATCTTCCTCGTAAAGATTGCTTTCCTTTAGCCTTTGAAAAAACGCAACGTCCTTCTCAGAGATCGCACGGTCAAACAGCCTTTGCAAAAGTGCGATACGCTCTCGTTTTCTTGAGATTCGACGTGTTTCGGATCGAAAACCACGTCTTTCTGCGGCGGTCATACTTTCATCAAACAACCTGACAAACCACAACGCTTTCCCTTTATATTTCAGAATGCGATACTCGGTATCGGTCACAGCCATTCCAATCGAGTCGGTGCCGATGTCATAGCCAACATAATAATTTTTGTCGATCAATTTTCATCCTCCTTATTGACATTTATTACTACTTGATTTATAATGTAAATAATCTCAATACCTTATGGGATTACACTATAAGTTCAAATAAAAATCTTATTCACCCCACTGCGATTAGCAGTTATCACAAACTGCTAATCGCAGTTATCACAGTGTGTGATGCAAAAGACCCTTTCGAGGGTCTTTTTTCGTACCATTTCAACTATACTGATTTTCTGTTATATGCTTTTATTATAGCAAACAACCAACAGTAAAGCAACATTTTTACAATTAGAGCATATTTACATAAAAAGAGCATCAAAAATCATAGCTAACATAATCATCGAAAGAAAAATGGAATCGAGTTTATCATAGCGTGTAAAAACTTTTCTGAAACGCTTGATTCTGAGAAAACAGCGTTTTATATGATTTCTCTTTTTATAAAGTTCTTTATCATACTCCCAAGGAGCTTTACGCTTCTTCTTCCTTGTTTTTAGTGGATTATGTTGCTTCTATAAATGTCGAAGCAACAATAGTGCCCTTTTTCAGAAGCAAGCCTCGTTTCAACAGCAAATCTACTACTGTTTCAAAAATTGTTTGCTGTAATCCGTATTTGTTCAACAGGTTTCTGAAACGCCCGATCGTGTCTCCGTCCGGTACTTAATCAGGTGAGTTGATACAGCAAAATTCTGTAAATGCACGACTGTCAAGAATTTCATACATCACATTCATGTCTGCAAGATCATATAGATTCTGGAGCATATATATTCTCAGCATCAGTTCCAGTGGATAAGGTTTGTTGCCGCACTCTCCTTTGTAATAGTACGGCTCTATTTCTTTTACGAATGTGTCCCACGGAATAATCCTATCCTTTTTATTCAGAAATTCTTTTTTGTTGGTTCTGGCTGCACCAAACTCATCATTCATTTCTGCCAGTGTCATCTGTCTGTTCATAATTATATTATATCATATTTTTGTTGACTTCACAATTGTGCGGTGTTGCCTTAAGATAGGTACGGGCATAGAGGCTATTGTTAATGCTATACACATTATTGCAGAAGAAAAGGACAAGGCTTCAAATCCTACATAAATATACATTAAACAACTTATTATTTAAGACGGGAAATAAAACTCCCGTCTTATTTTTTTGCTTACGAATATAATCAATCCGTTACTAATATTATTAAGTAATAAATTAATACGAAATGAGGGAATATATGACCATTACTACCAATAATTTCTTTAAGTCAAAAAACGAAAGTGAAAAGAAAAAGAACTTAAACAATTCTATTATATATATTATTAAACTTAATGAAAATCAAAATCGAAAAAATCAGTAATAAAGGATATTTACTCGGGATTGTAACTATGCTATAATTAAAGTGGTTTATATAGCGTGGTGCAATCCCTTATCTTTTGAGAAAGGGATTGACATTATGCTTAATATGTATAATTTTCCGAAAGCTGCATTGTATGTCAGACTTTCAAAAGAAGACAGAAATAAATTAAATAAAGATGATGACAGCGAATCAATTATTAATCAGCAACGAATGCTGCTTGAATATTGCAGACAACATCAATTCGACGTTTATAAAATTTACAGTGATGAGGATTTCAGCGGGTCAGACCGTGAGCGTCCCGGCTTTAACCAGATGATTGAGGACGCAAGCAAAAAAGAATTCAATACAATTATCTGTAAAACACAATCTCGTTTTGCCCGTGATATGGAAATCATCGAAAAATATATAAACGGATTATTTCCCATATGGGGAATAAGATTTATCTCAATCGTAGATAACGGCGATTCTATGAACAAGGCAAATCGAAAATCAAGGCAGATAAACTCACTAATTGACCAATGGTATCTGGAAGATTTATCCGATAACATACGTGCTACATTATCCAGTAAACGCAGACAGGGTTTATGGGTGGGTGCATTTGCTCCTTACGGATACATTAAAGACCCAAACAATAAAAATCATCTTGTCGTTGATGAAGAAGCTGCAGAGGTTGTGCGGTATGTTTTTAATCTTTACTTGCAAGGAATGGGTATTACGAGCATTGCAAGAAAACTAAATGCACAACATATACCAAATCCCGCAACATATAAAAAACAGCACGGACAACCTTTTCAGAACATTAACAAAGAATGCTCAAATATGTGGCATACTTATTCCATACAAAGAATGCTTTCCAACGAAATTTATATAGGAAGCGTCGTACAGGGTATTCAAGAAAAGATTTCATACAAATCTTTCCAAAAACGCAAAAAACCCAGAAGCGAATGGGATATTGTTGCAGATTGTCATGAAGCTATCATAGACCTCAAAACGTGGAATAAAGTACAACGGCTGAAAGAAAGCAAGCCTAAGAGTGGAAAAACAGGCTCACCCAATGTATTGGCTGGAAAGGTAAGATGTTTAACTTGCGGAGGCTCTATGAGAGTTGCGTACAATAATCATATGCGTTACTTTCGTTGTCACACAAACTTTGTAGATAAATCACGCTGTACAGGCATGACAGTTTCAGAAAAGGTTTTGCACAGGGAAATTATCAGACAAATTCAGGCTTTATACGATATGTATGCAGATGATGAGTTTGTTGCAGGTCAGATTGCTTTTGAAAGCAGTCATATGGATAAAATTGAGTTATTAACCAAGACTATAAAAGCTGAAGAAAAAAATATCGAAAAGCTAAATAATCGACTGAGTAATATTTATATTGACAAAGCAGACGGACTTATAACTCAGAATGAATTTTTGACATTGAAAGCAAAATTTTCTACCGATAAAGAACAGTCTGAAATTGAGATTGAAAAATATCGTAAAAAGCTTGAAGAAGTCAGAGAAGAACTTGGTAAGTCAAAAAATCAAACCGAGGTTATCAGACAGTACAAAGATATTCAGAAATTGGATTATGTTACCGTCCAAGCTCTTATTGATTATATTGAGATTGGCGGAAGCAGAAACAATCGCATTATAAACATTCACTGGAATTTATAATTAAAACGGGGTTGCACCTTATTAGTTGCGTCTAGATAGCTTTTTCAGAGCAGAAAGCAAGAACTACCTACGATAATATTTTAAGGTTCTGCGATGACCCTGATGTCATAGAACCTATTAAATTTTTGAGAGCAAGAGAGGTAGTTCACTACCAGCGTTTTGGCGAGGCTCTCCGCTTGCTGACGGATAAGCTTGACAGCAGAAATTTCTATGCTTTCAATCCAAGCTTTGATAAGTTCAGAAAGAAAAAATAAAATACACGAAATCTAAAAAATCAAGCAGGAACGTTTTTATACCGCTCCTGCTTGATTTGATCTTAATAAAAATTAGATTTTTACAAATGCTTTTAAACTATACAAATGAAATATAAACAAGCTGTTCAGAAAAACTTTTGTGCTTGATTACGTAAAATTTCCTGTTATCAATTTTCGCTGAAATCCTTCAATACCAGACCTTTGTTGTGTTCCAATGCCCAGTTTATGCTCCACTCGCTTGTAAACAAAAGCAAATTATTTTCCTTTAAATCCTGAATTTTCTTTGTATCCGAAGCTAAATCGAGTTTTTTAGGGTCGATATCATCGTTTTCTATCCAGCGTATAAACTGATAAGGCAAGGTATTCATAATAATATCAACATTGTACTCATTTTTCAGCCTGTATTCAAGAACGTCAAACTGAAGAGTTCCTACAACTCCTACTATTACCTCCTCCATACCTGAGCCAAGCTCGCGGAATATCTGTATTGCACCCTCCTGAGCTATCTGATTTGTTCCTTTTATGAACTGCTTTCGCTTCATTGTATCTTTCTGCCTTACAAGTGCAAAATGTTCGGGTGCAAATGTCGGTATTCCCTGAAATTTAAACTTTTTATTCGGCATACATATGGTATCCCCTATTGCAAATACACCAGGGTCAAATACTCCTATAATATCTCCTGCGTATGCTTCGTCCACAACCTCTCTTTCCTGTGCCATTATCTGCTGCGGCTGCGACAATCTCATCTTTCTGTTGCCCTGAACATGGTATACCTCCATATTCTTGTCAAATCTTCCCGAGCATATTCTCATAAAGGCTATTCTGTCACGGTGTGCCTTGTTCATATTTGCCTGTATCTTGAACACAAACGCCGAAAAGCTGTCCGATAACGGATCAATCTCTTCACTGTCCGTTTTTCGGGGCAACGGTGATGTCGTAAGCTTTAGAAAACTTTCAAGGAACGGCTGAACTCCGAAATTCGTCAACGCAGAACCGAAAAATACAGGCGTAAGCTTTCCGTTTCTTACTGCATCTATGTCAAAATCATCTCCTGCACCGTCCAGAAGCTCTGTTTCCTCAAGCAGTGCTTCTGCGTGCTCCTCACCTATATAAGCTGCAAGATTTTCGTCATCTATGCTTATTATTTCTTCGTCAACCTCTTTCTGACCGTTGTTTGTTCCGCTGCCGGAAAACTTGAGTATCTTTCTGCTTTTTCTGTCGTATACTCCCTTAAACTCTTTTCCGCAGCCTATAGGCCAGTTTACGGGATATGTGTGTATTCCGAGTACGTTTTCTATGTCGTCCAGCAAATCAAAGGTATTCATCGCTTCCCTGTCCATTTTGTTGATGAACGTTATTATAGGTATATTCCTCATAACGCATACCTTAAAAAGCTTTCTTGTCTGATTTTCTACTCCCTTTGAGCCGTCGATTACCATTACCGCAGAATCAGCTGCCATAAGCGTTCTGTACGTATCCTCGGAAAAGTCCTGATGTCCCGGAGTATCAAGTATATTTACACAGTAGCCGTCATATTTGAACTGCAATACTGATGATGTTACAGATATTCCCCTTTGTTTTTCTATCTCCATCCAGTCCGATACTGCGTGCTTCGAGGTTTTCTTGCCCTTTACGGAGCCTGCCGTATTTATTGCTCCTCCGTAGAGCAGAAGCTTTTCGGTGAGCGTTGTTTTGCCTGCATCGGGGTGGGAAATTATTGCAAAGGTTCTTCTCTTCTGTATTTCTTCCTTTAAATCCATCAAGACTATTCCTCCAACTTAATTTTTATTGAAAACTTTACTTATGATATATCATAGTATTTTACCCTTCCAAAAAGCTATTACCCTTTATTTTTACATACTTTCGGGTGCATTTATATTAAGCATTACAAGCACGTTTTTTATTACTGTTTTTGTTGCCGTACAAAGCTGCAGTCTTGCCTGAGTAAGCTGCTGATTTTCTCCCTTAACCCTGCAGGCGTTATAAAACTTATGAAACAGTGCCGCAAGCTGAAGCACATACTTTGTTATTTTTGTAGGGTCATATTCTCTTGCAGAGGCTATGACTTCATTTGTATATGCAGCTATATGAGATATAAGTTCTCTTTCCTCGTCAGCCTTCAAAAGTGCAAGCTCCTCGTATGAGCAGTTTTTTGCAGATATTCCGTCCCTCTCCAAGGCTTTTATTATACTGCAAATTCTCGCATATGCATACTGAACATAGTATACGGGATTTTGTGAATCCTGTGCCACTGCCAAATCTATATCAAAATCCATCTGAGTATTCGGCTCACGCATATTGAATATAAATCTTGCCGCATCTACGGGAACTTCTTCGATAAGCGTATTCAGAGTTACAGCCTTTCCCGAACGCTTTGAAAGCTTGTACACATCGCCGTCCTTTATAAGACGAACCATCTGCATAATTATTATGTCAAGCCTGTCGGGGTCAACGCCCAACGCCTGCACAGACGCTTTTATACGTGGAATATATCCGTGATGGTCTGCTCCCAGAATGTCTATTGCCGTATCGTAGCCTCTTGTTACAAGCTTATTGTAGTGATATGCAATATCTGGTACAAGGTATGTCGGAACTCCGTTGGCACGTAACAGAACCCTGTCCTTATCATCTCCGAAGTCGGTAGTTTTGAACCACAACGCCCCGTCAAGCTCATATGTATGTCCCGATGCTTTGAGCTTCTCTATAATATCTGCTACTGCTCCGCTGTTATGAAGTGAGCTTTCAAGAAACCAGTTATCATATTCTACCCTGTACTTTTTGAGGTCAGCCTTGAGATTGGCAATATTTATCGGCAGAGCATAGTCACACAATGCCTGTCTGCGTTCCTCTGACGTTGCTTTAAGGTATTTGTCGCCGTAAATTTTGTTGAACGCTTCCGCATGTGCCGTTATATCTGCTCCCTTATATGCGTCCTCGGGAATTTCAACCGAGCTGTCATAAATCTGTAAGTATCTTGCTTCCAGTGAAGTCTTGAATTTTTCAATCTGATTTCCTGCATCATTTACGTAAAATTCCCTGTCAACGCTGTAGCCTGCACACTCAAGAACACTTGCAAGACAATCTCCCAAAGCTCCTCCCCTTGCATTTCCTATATGCATAGGTCCTGTAGGGTTTGCCGATACAAATTCGAGAAGTATTCTTTTTCCCTTGCCGAAATCCGATTTTCCGTAATCCTCACCCTCTTCGGTTACGTTCATTATTATGTCGGAATAATATCTGTCTGACAGAAAAAAGTTTATAAATCCCGGACCTGCAATCTCATATCTGTCTGCATATGTATTTTCAAGTGAAAGATTTTCCGTGATTATCTGTGCTATGCTTCGGGGTGACATTCTGAACGCTCTTGCACATACCATTGCCGCATTTGTTGCCAAATCTCCGTTTTTCCTGTCCGCAGGAACTTCAATTACAAAGTCGGGAGTTTCTGCATCTGCAAGCTTTCCCTCTGCTTTGGCCTTTTCTATGGCTTTCAAAATCTCTGTCTTGAGAGCTTCTACAGATTTTTTTTCAATATTTGCCATTGGTATTTTTCCTTTCGGTTAATTTTTTCTTATGTTTATATCAAATGTGTTTTCGCTTACTACACTGGTGTCAAAATCCAGCGTATATTCTACGCTGATTTTTCCGCCTGATGTATCCAAATCTATATCCATTTTTCTTGTATATATACCTACCATTACCGAACCTACCGGGGTGGGATAATGACACTGATGTCTTTTATTAAGCTCCAGTACAAGCTGTCCCTGAACATTTCCGTCCCTCGTTATGGATATTCTTTCATCAGATACCTTTATCGTGGTACTTTGAAACTCCAGCGGATTTTCATTGTTGTATTCCTTATATCTGATAAATCTGTTGCCCGTCGGTGCTACTGTGTAGTTTCCCAAAGTCGTAAGTCTGATAACATCTCTGTCATCATCAAGCGTCTGTGTGCCTGAAATATCAATTATAAAGTCACTGCTGCTCATATTTTCACCTTAATAATGTTCTATTTTTATTCTGTGTACGTCCTGATTTATGCAGTTGCCGAGAAATAAGCCCGCTATCCTGCTGAAGCCGTCTACCTTGTCGCTTACGTAATACTCGCATACTCCGTTAAGCCTCTGCGGATTTGCAAGCCCGTTCTTATGTACAAGCTCCGCCGCATACCTGGCAGTTTCCTTGCCCGAATCTATGAGTATAACTCCTTTTCCCATAACATCGGCTATTACGTCCCTTAGTATAGGATAGTGCGTACACCCCAAAATAAGCGTATCTACTCTGCTCTCTATAAGCGGCTTCAGATAACGCTCCGCTACTGTTCTTACAACTATATCATTTCTATCTATAAAGCCGTTCTCTACAAGAGGTACAAACAAAGGACAATCCTGCTGAAATACCTTTAATTCACTGTTTATGTTCTCTATTGCCGTCTTGTATGATGAACTGCTTATCGTTGCCGTGGTTCCTATAATACCTATTCGTCCGTTTTTTGTTGCATTGGACGCTGCAAGTGCTGTAGGCTTTACTACTCCTGTATACGGTATTCCGAATTCACTGCCTAAATCTCCCGCTACCGAGCTTACCGTTCCGCACGCCGCTATAAGTACCTTTATATTCTTAGACTTCAAAAAACGTACATCCTGCATAGCATACTTCCTTATCGTTTCCCTGCTTCGGTTTCCGTAAGGCACTCTTCCGGTGTCTCCGAAATATACTATGTTCTCGTGCGGCAAAAAACGTATCAGCTCCTTGACCGCTGTCAGTCCGCCAAGCCCTGAATCGAAAACTCCTATCGCTGAACTCTCAGACATTCTTTATCAGCCCTTCATATTATAAAATATCTGCCCGTAATTACAATATGCTTACAAGCGTACTCTAAATCCTAATTTTATCATATACAGGCATTTCGTGCAACTTTTATTTTTAAAAATATAGTGACAAATTGTATTTTTAAATGTATAATATTTCTCATAGGCAATTTTATATTGCTGCTTAATCTAAATTTCGAGGAATGATTTGCTATAATGAATAACTACAGCTTTATGGAAACCATAACCAACAGAGTTGCCGAGGTTCTCGAGCCCAAGGGATATGTAAAACAAAAGGTCGATACCGATAAGGACTATGCTTCACTTTTTACAGGAGAAAGCAATGCCTATATGGTAATGTATAATTCTCAGAAAAAACTCGTTGCCCTTAAAGTCTGCGGTATGGATAACTCCGCTCCCGATAATCAGTGGAAAAGTATAAGTACGTGGATTTTTGACCCCGAGCATGATACAAGCAAGGAAATTAACAGTATCTCAAATGACTTCACGGACTTTCTTGCAGGCGGAAAACCCAAGCTCGCCAACAAAAGCAGAAAGAAAAACAGCGATGACGGTAATGCTGACCCTAAATTCTTCTGTAAGCGAATGATGAACATATTTCCTGAGCTTAAAGAGGATATCTGGGCTGAGGAGGATTGCTATGACCCTTTCAGGGGTGTTACCTTTACCGAAAATTTTATCGTTCCGAAGGTAAACGCTCTTCTTAAATCAGGTAATAAACAACTTATTTCCAAGCTTGCCTCTGTCCTTAATTCGCAGTACGCCGCAGGAGATTTGAGCACACGCTCTATTATAACAATCGTTCTCCTCAACAGTATACCGGCTGATTACGAAAAAAATATTGAGGACTTGCTCGATGAGGATCTGCAAAAAGCATGGAAATTTGCTAAACCGTACAGAACCAAAAAGGTCAAGCCCGAAAAGGTTAAGGTTGTTAAGCCCTCTCTTGCCGAAAGACTTTCCCAACAGTAGTTGTCCGAGTTTTCTTTTTAAGGTGCCGTGTGAGAATGTAATTACCGCACGGCACCTTTCCTTGCGTAATTTTACTTAAAAATTTCCGCAGGCAGCTTACTTGAAATAATCGTCATATAATGCTATACTGTTCGGGTAAATGTTTTTAGGCGGGGAGTTTACATGAATAATCAGGTTTTATCACATTTTGACGATTACTGCTGCACGTTCAGACTTATAAAGTCTGCTTTAAACGGTATAAGTGCAGATATAAGCGATTTAAGCGTAAACTGGAAGTATATCCTTGAAATTTCGGAAAATATGAGCGTTACCGCTTTGGTCAAAGCGGGAATTGACCTTCTTGCGGACAATCAGAACAAGCCTGAAAATGATGTTTACAGCCTGTTTAAAAATGAATTAAGAAGACTGGCAGTCTTAGACTCCAACCAGCTTTATGAGCTTGAGCTTATGCAGAACGAATTTGAAAAATCCGAAACCGATATGCTTATTATGAAGGGCTGCTTTTTTAAAAAAATATATCCCTCCTCTGTTATGAGATATATGGGCGATATAGACACTTATGTAAAGTTTTCCGACTTTGACCGTGCCGATAAGATACTGGAAAAACTCGGATATCAGGCAGAAAAGCTGGGCGGTCACGATAAAATTTTCAAAAAACCTCCGTTTATATGCCTTGAACAGCATTTCACACTTTATGACGGAAAAAATCCCGAAATAAAAAATTATTACGACAGTATACTCAAAAGATGTAATCTGAAAAACGGCTTTTCTCATATATATGAAATGACTCCGGAGGATACTTACATATATCTTTCCGTACATGCTGTCCATCACTTCAATTATGCGGGAATAGCTCCAAGAATTTTTATAGACTACTACGTTTTTATGGAAAATTTCAAAAACAGCCTAAACTGGGATTATGTATACAAAAAACTGGAGGATTTCGGATACTGCGAATTTGATAAAAAGGCTGTCGAAATTGCATACTGCTGGTTCGGAAAGGACGGACGGGGTCTTGATAAATCAAGCGATTTACAGCTTTTTATAGCAAGCTGCAGTACATACGGAACTATGCGTCACAATGTCGGCATAAGAGCTTCAAAAATGACTAAAAGCGGAAGGAAGCCGAGCAAGCTTAAATTTTTTCTGAAACAGCTTTTCCCCGAATTTGATAAAATACAGGCTCAAAATCCCGTTCTAAGGAAATTTCCCCTTCTTCTCCCCTTCGTCTGGATAGTATATGTCATTAAAAAAGCTTTTTCCTCCACTACAAGACACTACTACGGAAATATAAATAAAACATCTTCCGATTTCTATTTCAGAATGTCAAAAGAACTCGGTCTGAACAATCAAAAAGATTAAATAAACTTTATGAAAAGAAGCGATTAATTATAATGAAACCAATATTCAAAATAAGTTTAATAGCCTGCTTTTTTGCCGTACTCGCCGGACTGACATGGGCAGGCTCATTAAAAACGTCTACTCCATCTCTGGAAACTTCCGCTGAAGCTGACAGCTCAACAAAGCTTTCCGCCTCTGAAGAAATTACCGAAAAAGCTACAAGACCTCCCGAAAAAAAATCTGAAAGCTCCGCTTCTCAGTTCGACTCAAAAAAACTTCTGAACGTAAACAACATCGTATCGGGAAAACTGAGCGAAATTAAATTTAACGGAACTTTTCTTATTGCTGTCGGTGACGAGGTAATATATCATAAAGCTATCGGATACAGCGATGCCGAAAATAAGACTCCGCTTTCTCTCGATACCAAATATGAAATAGGCTCATGCTCCAAACAGTTTACCGCTGCCGCAATAGCAAAGCTTGCTCAGGAAAATAAGCTGTCTTTAAATGATAAGGTGACAAAATACGTCAAGGACGCAAAGCTCGCCAAAAACATAACTGTTGAACAACTCCTGAATATGTGCTCGGGACTTCCCGATTATCTCAACCAGTATATATATATGCTGGAGGCAGGAGAAAGAGATACCGACACCGATTTTTCAAAAAAGGAATTTCTTGAATGGCTCAATAAGCAGGGGCTTAATTTTCAGCCCGGTGAATTTTTCGCTTATTCAAATACGAATTATTATATTCTCGGTCTGATTATAGAAGAAGTGAGCGGAAAATCCTATGAGGAATACATAAAAGATGAAATTTTCTACCCTGCATATATGGATAACTCCTCCCTCTGTATGTCCGATACAACCTGCAAGGGCTATCTTGATTCCAACTGGACACAAGGTATTAAAGTAGACAGCTCATATTTCTATTCCGCAGGTGAGATAGTTTCCACAACTACGGATATGCTCAAATGGATGAACGCATTCAGCAGGGGCGAAATTCTTAACCACGAAATGCTTAAAAAAGCTACCCATACAGGCTCAGATGGCTTTAACTACGGCTTCGGCTGGTTCGTTACAGATGACTATTACTATCATACGGGAAATACAGAGCTTTATTATGCTATTGATATTTTCAACCGCAAGCACGATATGAAAATTATAGGTCTTTCAAACGTGAACAATACCGAGCTTCAAAGAGCAGGTCTTAATATTATGAGTGCTGTTGAAAATGAACTCTTCCCCTCAAGCAATAAAAAACGAAACGGTGATTAAATATGAAGGTTACAGCTATCATAGTTGCGGCAGGTTCTTCAACCAGAATGGGAAAAGCCGTAAGCAAACAGCTTATAAAATTAAACGGTTCGGAAGCTATTCTGCATACACTCCGTGCTTTCGATAACGCATCATCAATCAGCGAAATCGTTGTAGTATGCAGAGAAAACGATATTCCCGAAATACAATCTCTCGCATCAAAAAACGGTATTAAAAAAATTACCGCTTTCGTCTGCGGCGGCGATACAAGACAGCAGTCTGTGGCAAACGGTATCAATGCCGTAAGCATTGATACCGAATATGTTGCAATTCACGACGGTGCCAGACCTCTCGTATTGCCTGAGGATATAAATACAACAGTCAGAAATGCCGCTGTATACGGAAGCTCCGCTTTGGGCGTTTTTGTAAAGGATACCATAAAGGTAGTGGATAAAAACGGATTTATCGAAAGCACTCCCGACAGAAGCAGGCTTGTGGCTATTGCTACTCCCCAGATTTTTGAGCTTTCTCTTTACAAAAAAGCTATGCAAAAGGCTTCTGATGAAAATAAGGATTATACCGATGACTGCCAGCTTATAGAAAGCCTTGGCGAAAAGATTTTTGTTACCCTCGGCAGCCCGTCAAACATAAAATTGACAACTCCTGAGGATATAATAACAGCCGAGGCTTTTCTGCGTTCACGGGAATAATTTTTTCAGCTCTCAGCGTAAATCAGCACTGCGGCGATTGCAGGTATTTTTAATCCACAAAGTGGCTTAAAAATACTAAAAAACGGCATTATGCCGTTTTCTCAAATAAAAAGACCTTGTCTTTTTATTCTGCAATCGCCTGCCCTGCGTTCAGATGAATTTCAGTTTTTTTACTAAAATTTTAAGGTGGTATTTTTATTATGCGAATAGGTCATGGTTACGATGTACACAGGCTTACCGAAAACAGAAAGCTTATATTGGGCGGTGTGGAAATTCCTTATGAAAAGGGCTTGCTGGGACATTCCGATGCAGATGTTCTCCTTCACGCAATAGCAGATGCTTTACTGGGTGCTGCTGCTATGGGAGATATAGGAAAGCTTTTCCCGGACAATGACCCTGCCTATAGCGGTGCAGACAGTCTTCTGCTGCTTAAGGACGTATGCCAAAGGGTAAAGCGGAAAGGCTTCAGAACAGGAAATATTGAATTGACAGAGTTAACGTAAAAGCAACTACAGAGGAAAAACTCGGCTTTACAGGAAGCGGAGAGGGTATTTCCGCACACGCAGTATGCATACTTGAGGAGCTTTAACCCTCTCTCAACCCCAAAAAGGAGAAGTCCGAACATGAACAACCCCTGCGGTCTTTACATACACATTCCGTTTTGCAGCGGAAAATGTCCGTACTGTAGTTTTTTTTCAAAAACTGCAGGCAGTACCGAAACAGAAAATTATGTTTCACAGCTTATAAAGCTGATACAATATTATTCTGGTGTTTATTCCGGTAAGCTTTTCGACACAATTTATATCGGAGGCGGAACTCCGAGTATAATCGGTACTGAAAAGCTTTGCCGCATAGTCGAAAAATCGATGGAATGCTTCAATATAATAAAATCGCCTGAAATAACAGTCGAAATGAACCCGACCTCGGCACAGCGTATTGATTTTAAAAAGCTTGCAAAATCAGGTGTAAACAGAATTTCTCTTGGCGTTCAGTCGTCTGATGAACAGGAGCTTAAGCTTCTGGGACGAAAGCACAGCTGCTCAGATGTAAGAAAATCTGTTGAGTTAATGCACAGTGCCGGCATATACAACATTTCCTTCGACCTTATGATTGGAATTTCACGTCAGACGGAAAAGTCTATGCTTTCTTCAATAGACTTCTGCATTGAAAACGGTGCAAGACATATTTCTGCCTACATACTCAAAATTGAAGAGGGTACTCCGTATCAAAAAATATACCGCACTCTCAATCTCCCCGATGAAGATACTCAGGCTGACCTTTACAGCCTTATGTGCGGCTATCTGGAGAGCAAGGGCTATATGCAGTACGAAATATCAAACTTCTCGCAAAAAGGCTTTGAGAGCCGACACAACCTCAAATACTGGCGTTGCGACGAATATCTTGGACTGGGTGCTTCCGCTCATTCAATGATGGATAAAAAACGTTTCTTCTTTCCTGACGATATGCAGAGCTTCTATAACAATATTACTGTCAGTGACGGTATCGGTGCTTCCGCCGAGGAATACGTTATGCTGGGACTGCGGCTTTCTGAGGGAATTTTTTTTGATGATTACAAAAAATTTTTCTCATATTCTTTTCCCGAAGCTGCTCTGAATACAGCAGCCAAATATCAGAAATACGGTCTTGTGCGTATTTCTGATAAAGGTATTTCTCTGACAAAATCGGGCTTTCTTGTTTCAAATTCCATAATCGCTGATATTCTTAACTACATCTAAAACACAAAAAAGAACCGCCCTTAAAGGCGGTTCCAAAATTCAAAGAAAGCTCTATACCTTATTCTTTTATAAGATTTTTAAGGAATTCGTCAAACTTCTCTTTTTTGACAGTATCCAATACTCTGTAAGATATAACCAGTTCTTTTTCTTCCTTGCTCAAGCCGTATATTCTGTCGTCTGCAGTGATAACGTCATCTTCTCCATCGTAAAACATTTCGTCTATCGAATCTGCTACCTTAGAATTAAGATTTAACTCTTGGTTTATACTTTCAAGAAATACGGCACAGGGTACATTGAAAATCTTGGAAAGCTTCAAAAGAGTACTGGCACTGGGAGTTGTTTTGCCGGTCTCATAGTAGGTATACGTAGAACGGTCTATGTTCAGCGTATTCGCTACCTGCTGTTGGGACAGCTCACAGTTCTCTCTGTAATACTTAAGTTTCTTGCCCAAACCTTTCATAATTCCACACCTCCAGTTGAGAATATACTATATTGTCTATAATTATAAATATATCTGCAAAGAATTTGTTGAAAACGTGAGAAAGCGTCACACGAAATTTATTCACACGATTTAATACGCCTGTATTAATGCTTTTTTATCGCAAAAATTGAATAAAAACTTGTATTAAAATATAATAATGCACATTCGTGAAAAACGACCAATTATGCTGTTCGGATATATATTTATACGATTTTTTTCACGCTGAAACAAAGCTGTTATTTTTGAATTCCGAAAATTTATTTTCTTTTTTATAAATTTTAAAAAAATAATTTATAAAAGTCTTGATTTTTTTTGCTTTACATTATATACTATATCTTGTGCTTGATTTGCACTTGTTATTCATTTTTATATTTTTAAATTTTTGCTGGTGTAGCTCAGTTGGTAGAGCAGCTGATTCGTAATCAGCAGGTCACGTGTTCAAGTCACGCCATCAGCTCCAAAAAGATACCGCATTTCTGTGCGGTATCTTTTTTGTAAAATTTACCGTTTGTTCATAACGTAATGTTTAAAAACGTTGTATAATATTCTTGCGTTTATTCAGGTCAGTTTTTCAAATATTAATAATCAGGAGGTTTATTTACTATGGAATATGAATTGACACAAAATAATTTTGACGAACTCGTAACAAATAACTGCGGAATTGCTTTGGTTGATTTCTGGGCAGCATGGTGCGGTCCCTGTCAGATGCAGGCTCCCGTTATTGAGGAGCTTGCAGAGGAGCTTGACGATGTTATCATAGGAAAGGTAAACGTTGATGAACAGCCCGAGCTTGCTGTGCAGTTTGATATAAGCTCCATACCAACTCTTCTTCTTTTCAAAAACGGTGAGTGCGTAAGTACTCAGGTTGGCTATCACTCAAAAAGAGATTTGATAACCTTGATTAATCACTTCAAATAAATTTAAAACGCCGAACCTTTTCAAAAGGGTTCGGCTGATTTTTTAACTTATACTATTTTATCCTCTTTTTTTGAAAAAGCTTCTGAAACCTCCTCCCCTGCTTCTGTTAGGAAAAGTATGGTTTACAAGAATTGTATCCTCCCCTATAAGTTCTATACACTCAAGCTTCAAAATTATGTCCTCCTCCCTTCCGAAAAGCCCGAAGCATCTCCATCTTCCGTATACCACAAGAGAGATTACAGACGCATTCTTCGTATCTATCTCAACATCATCTGCATATCCAAGCCTGCACCCGTCACGGGAATTTATTATCTCCTTATGCCTTAAATCGCTTACCTTACATATCATACTGCAACAACCCTCCAACTGTTTCTTATACATATTTATTGACAGTATTTTATTCTTATACCTCAATGAAAAAACAAAAGCGACCGACAGTATATAAACTCAACTGTCGGCCGCTAATATATTTCATCAAAGATTTGTAAACTCATAAGCATATCTCCAAATGTACATTAGGTTACGAATTTATACCACCGCAAACCATCGGTCAACGAACAATGCGTCTTTCCCTTAATGCTTAGCTTGATGTATGACCCTTTGCCATACCGCAGCCGCATATAACAGCTGTGAAGCCATTTGTGTACACTTCCACAATCTTCGCTCAGCGTAAAACAAATTACGTATGCGAACCCAATATTCAATTGTAAGGTTTCATACCGCCAAAGCTTACGTATCACCCTCACACATTATGATGCTGTTTAAAATCAAGGTAAAGATAAATACAACCTCCCGTACACAACGGTGACTGTTCTCTATACCTGCTCTCTTTTACTCTGTAACACGATACCTTTCGCTCCGACCGTAATCTTCGACATTTGCCATATGGCAAATGCCTCTAATGCAAGCAGGTTCTAATTCGCTCATACGACTGTCTCCTTTCATATCGGATTTCTTAATTGTGCAGAACTCAGAGTATTACATCGGAATATACCTCGCTTCATAATATTCTTTAAATCCGCCTAAATCTTAAATCAACTTAGCCCATTGGTCTGTCCTCACTTATTATAAATTAAACAGATACCGAATTATAAATATTACCTTCTCATCGGAGTATACCTCGCACTCTTTGATTTAAATCCTGTATTATAAATTAATTACGAAAACTTACTTTCTCATTGGTCTGTACCTCTTTCTTAAGTTCAATTATATTATAACACCTTTTTTGTAAATGTCAATACTTTTTTTCAATATTTTTAAAAAATTTTATATGTTTGTTGGAAATGCACAAAATATCATTTTTTTCATAATTTTCATAAATTTTTACTTGACTTAATGCGTATAAATGGTTAAAATAACTTTAGAGATTTGAAAGGATTGATATGCAATGAATAATAACGAGTATGAAGCAGACTTAATCACTCTTCTTGACGATGAGAATGTTGAACATACATTTGAAATTATCGACAGCATCGAAAAAGACGACTGCGTATATTATGCACTCCTTCCCGTTTTTGATGATGCCAAGGAACAGCTTGAGGCTGAGGGTGAATATTACATCTTCCAGACCGTTGAGGAAAACGGCGAGGAGCTGCTTCTTGAGGTTGAGGACGAGGAATTGCTTGACGAGCTTGCTGCGGAATTTGAAAAACGCTTCGAGGAACTTTTCGACGGCGATGACGAGGATGAATAAACTTCCCTTACTTCGGTTAAGCTTTTTATATTAGGTTAAAAAATATCCTGCTTGATGCGTGTTTGGTGTTCATATAACCCTACACTTTTCTTCAAGGGAGCCGGATTTCCTGTTTCGGTTTGCAGACCTCCCGTATGCACACGATGTATTATGGAAGTTGGGAGCAGTAATGATTCAGGTCAGGCACCCACCTGGCTATTTTAGTAGGCAGGTTATAATATCCACCTAGCGGTCAAGCGGGATGGTTTTTTATTTCATATGTTATCTGCACGTACCCTCATTCTTTAGGGTACGTGTTTTATTTTTTATTTTTTATAACAAATTAATTTCTAAGCGGGGAAATTTTATGCTCTTTTTGAACGACACAGATATAAATATATGGAAATATCTATCTAAAACAGACAAACCGGTTATCCTTTACGGCATGGGTAACGGTGCTGATAAAATTCTTCATAATTTTGATAAATTCAATATTAAATGCAGCGGAATTATGGCAAGCGACAATTTCGTAAGAGGTCAGAGCTACTGTGGCTTCAAGGTAAGTAAATTAAGCTTTTTTGAAGAGCTTTTTGACGATTTTATAATAGCTGTAGCCTTCGGTACACAGCTTCCTGATGTAATGGAGAATATCAAAAGCATTTCTCTCAGACACGAAATCGTAGTTCCGAATGTACCCGTTTTCGGCAGCGGAATTTTCGACGACAACTTTATCTCTCAAAACGCCGAAAAAATGGAATGTGCATATTCCCTGCTTGCGGACAGCCGTTCACGGCAGGTATTTGAAGCAGCAGTAAAATTTTACTACAGCGGAAAGCTTGAATTATTATGGGACATAACAGACAGCAAGGACGAAATTTTTCAGAATGTTCTTAAGCTTTCACCACACGAAAATTATATAGACCTCGGTGCATATCACGGAGATACCATTGACGAGCTTATTCATTATTCAGGCGGTTACAATAAAATAATAGCAATAGAGCCTGATTTTAAAAATTTCCGAAAGCTTAATGAACATATTAAGGGCATGGATAATATAATCGCCGAAAACAAGATAATATGGAATCATAACGGAACAATTTTATTTTCTCAGGAAAGCGGACGAAGCTCAGGCGTAAATCTTAAAGGTACTCCCTCTCAGGCTGTAACCATAGATAAATTAAACGTCCATTTTAATGCCTCATACATTAAAATGGACGTTGAAGGCTGTGAAAAGGAAGCGATTGCCGGCGGAGTTCTTACCTTGGAAAGCTCAAAGCCAAAGCTAAATATAGCTGCCTATCACAGATTTGCAGATTTTTTTGAGCTGATACTTCTGATTCATTCAATAAACCCGAATTACAGATTTTTTTTAAGGCATCACCCTTATATACCTTTTTGGGATACAAACATATACTGTATATAGCCCTGCAATATATCAGCCTCCGTAAAGTGCGATGTGCAGACTTCTCGAATGATAAGTAAGACCGCCGTTTGAAATATAACAGAAATATATAAAATAAAAGAAATAACCTACGTAACATCCTCTTTTTATTAAATCCTCTTCCCCTGCCGAGAAGCAGTTTTCTATAAGCCATGGCAGCAATACAAGGTTGCACATAGAAAAATATATCGGAAGACGTCCTATAAGTATTCCGCTGGTAAATATTCCTATAATACTTAAAACAAAAATAGAAGTCGAAAGGTTTACCATAATATCTATATAATATGGTCTTTCCACCGCTAATAAAGTCTTTCTTTTAATAAAGGCTATCCCTGGTGGTATTGAATACAGTAAAACAGAAACAATGTTTATACCGTCATCTTCTTCCATTTGTTCCGAATACCCGGCGTAATTTTCATTACTGTCCAAATCGTTGTTTATATAACGGGCAAAAAACAGTGCGACTGCCACTATAGCCAGCATAGCTTTTATATCAAAAGGCTTCCAGTGCGTAAAAAATCCGAACAAAACCCATATTGCAACGCTGTCATGAATAAAGTACGCTGCATACACCGACAGCAAAAATATTACCCAGTTTCTCTTGAAAAAGAAATCTATGAACAAAAGAACAATGCAAACCGCCGTAAACTGCCTTATTCCGTTCAGCAGCCAATAAAAAGAAGTATCTGCTATAAACAGATAACTGGAAAAGCTGAAATCATCCGAAAATTTTCCAAGGAATTTAGCAACACAAAAGCCGTGAAAAACAGATATGGTTATAAACCA
>ONDU01000022.1 GCA_900316615.1 uncultured Eubacteriales bacterium
CAAAAAGCACCGCCAAAAAGGCGGTGCGGATAATGCGTTATACAGCAAATCAGTCGCTTGTGTAGGGAAGCAGTGCGATATGTCTTGCACGCTTGATAGCAACTGTAAGCTCACGCTGATGATGAGCACATGTACCTGTTACTCTTCTGGGCAAAATCTTAGCTCTTTCGGACACATAGCGGCGAAGTCTTGCTATATCTTTATAGTCAATAGTTTCAACCTTGTCCACGCAGAAAGCACAAACCTTTCTGCGACCCTTACGACCGCTGCGGCGGTTATCCTTTTCAGGTCTTTCAGCCATAACAAACTCTCCTTTATACGATATTATAGTCTACAGCAAAGCTGTGTTAATCAAAAAAATTATCAGAACGGCAGGTCATCATCTTCGGGAAGCTCCTCGAAGTCCTCGGGAAGTCCACTGTTATACGCAGCAGTATTGCTGCCGGACATACCGCTGTTTCCGCCCATAGAGCCTGAACTCTGGCTGAAAGCAGGCGGTTCCTGAGGCAGGGGAACACCGTAATTACCGTAGCTGCCTGAGGAAGATTTTTCTCTTCTGTCGCCGGTAAAGAATATACCGTCAGCAACAACCTCGGTAACGGAGCGGTTATTTCCGTCCCTGTCCTGGTATGTTCTGCTCTGAATGGACCCCTCCAGTGCGATTAACTGACCCTTGGCAAAATACTTGCAAAGAAACTCTGCACTCTGTCTCCATGCCACAACATTTATGAAGTCCGTCTGACGCTCCGTACCCTGCTTAACATAATTACGGTCTACCGCAACGCAGAAGCTGCAAACGGAAATGCCCGTACCTGTAGTTTTAAGCTCAGGCTCGGCAACCAGACGACCCATAAGAACAACTCTATTCAACAAAAAGAATCATCTCTCTTTACGAACAAACTATTACTTATTCAATACTTATTCAAACTAAAAAATTCTCTGCATACGGGATTACTTATCAGCCTTTTTGACGATAAGTGTTCTGAGTACGCCGTCTGCTATTTTGTAGCGTCTGTCGAGCTCAGCAGGGAACTCTGCCGTACAGCTGAAGTTGAACAGAACATAGTAGCCCTCAGACTCCTTGTTTATCTGATAAGCAAGTCTGCGTTTACCCCATTCGTCAACACTTTCCAGCTCTGCGTGTCTTGAAATGATACCCTTGAACTTTTCGATAACTGACTGAATACCGTCGTCACCAAGCTTGAGTGAAATAACCATTACAGACTCGTAAGCACTTTTGATTTCTGACATTGTATTGCACCTCCTTATGGACATCTGACCCTGACATAACAGGGCAAGGATTTAATTACGCACAACAAGCGTAACGCTACTATTTTATCAGCATATTCAGCCATTGTCAAGCATTTGAAATATTAAAAAAAAATATTTTAATAATAAATTTATACCTAATGCAGGGCGTACTGAATTTTTAATAAAACAGTTAAAAATTCGGTGATTAAGTATTGAAAAATGTGGCAATTTATTATAAAATATAGTGTGTATAAGGTGCTTTCGCAAAGCCTTGCAGAAAGACTTTAAGCTAATAGAGTGCCGTATTTATACAAAAACGGTACAATCTGAAATAATTACTGAAAGGATGTTTTTTTAATGGGATTCTTAGACAAGGTTACAGTAGATGACATCAATGTAAAAGGCAAAAGAGTTCTGGTTCGCTGTGATTTCAACGTACCGCTCAAGGAGGGCGTTATCACAAATGACAACAGAATTACAGCAGCTCTTCCTACAATCAAGAAGCTGCTTGACGACGGCGGAAAGGTTATTCTTTGTTCACACCTCGGCAAGCCTAAGAACGGTGCAGAAGAAAAATTCTCACTTGCTCCCGTAGCAGTAAGACTTGGTGAGCTTCTCGGCAAGGAAGTTGTTTTCGCAAATGACGATGAGGTAGTAGGCGAGAATGCTAAAAAGGCTGTCGCAGCTATGAATGACGGAGATGTTGTACTTCTCCAGAATACACGCTTCCGCAAGGAAGAAACAAAGAATATCGAAACCTTCAGCAAGGACTTGGCTTCACTTGCAGATGTATTTGTAATGGACGCATTCGGTTCTGCACACAGAGCACACTGCTCAACAGTAGGTGTTACCGATTACGTTAAGGAAACAGCAGTAGGCTATCTTATGCAGAAAGAGATTAACTATCTCGGAAATGCAGTAGAGCAGCCCGTAAGACCTTTCGTTGCAATTCTGGGCGGTGCAAAGGTTGCAGATAAGCTCAACGTTATATCAAACCTTCTCGAAAAGTGCGATACACTTATCATAGGCGGCGGTATGGCTTATACATTCCTCAAGGCACAGGGCTTAGAGGTTGGAAAGTCACTCGTTGACGACAGCAAAATCGACTACTGCAAGGAAATGATTGAAAAGGCAGAGAAGCTCGGCAAGAAGCTTCTTCTTCCCGTTGATACCACAGTAGCAGATTCATTCCCCAACCCCATAGACGCTCCTATAGCTGTTGAGGTTGTATCCGCTGACGCAATCCCCGCCGACAAGGAGGGTCTTGACATCGGAACAAAAACTCAGGAGCTGTTTGCAGAGGCTGTCAAGTCAGCTAAAACCGTTGTATGGAACGGACCTATGGGCGTATTTGAAAACCCGACGCTTGCAGCAGGTACTATAGCTGTAGCAAAGGCTCTTGCAGAAACAGACGCTACAACAATAATCGGCGGCGGCGACTCCGCAGCAGCAGTAATTCAGCTCGGCTTTGCAGACAAGATGAGCCATATCTCAACAGGCGGCGGTGCATCGCTCGAATATCTGGAGGGCAAGGTTCTTCCCGGTATCGCAGCTATCGCAGACAAGAAGTAATAAGCTAAAAATTCAAGGGTAGGGCGGAGCTTTCCGCCCTTATGCTTAATATAGCTTTTATGGCTATGCCCGCAAAGCTCAGGTCTTGCAGTGCGGCGATTGCAGCGGCACGCAGACCAAAGGTCTGCGTCAGCCGTGCGGGTCTTGCCCGCACTACCGAAAAAGACAGTATGTCTTTTTCGGCTGCAATCGCCGCAGCCGTGGGTTATGAGCAAACCCGAATAATAAGGAATAACAAAGCAAATCGGAAAGGACGTTTTTTATGAATAAGCAGTTAAGAAAAGCAGTTATAGCAGGCAACTGGAAAATGAACAAGACACCCTCACAGGCAAAGGCACTTCTTGAGGAAATAGCACCTCTGGTAAAGGACGCAGACTGTGAAGTAATCGCTTGCGTACCTTACGTTGACCTCTGCACAGCTATAGAAGCCGTAAAGGGAACAAACATTAAAATAGGAGCAGAAAACTGTCACTGGGCAGAAAGCGGAGCTTTCACAGGAGAAATTTCCACAGGAATGCTTACAGAGCTTGGAGTTGAGTACGTTGTACTCGGACACAGCGAGAGAAGACAGTATTTTGGCGAAACAGACGAAACGGTAAACAAGAGAACAAAGGCAGCACTTGCAGCAGGCTTGAAGCCTATCGTATGCGTAGGCGAGCTTCTGTGGGAGCGTGAGTGTGGCATTACCGAAGAAGTAGTAGCAAGACAGATTAAGCTTGACTTATTCGATGTATCGGCAGAGGACGTAAAAAAGACAATCATAGCTTACGAGCCTGTATGGGCTATCGGAACAGGCAAGACCGCAACGGCAGAGCAGGCCGAGGAGGTTTGTGCATTTATCCGTGCAACACTTGCAAAGCTTTACGGACAGGAAACAGCAGATGCAGTAACAATCCAGTACGGCGGCTCTATGAACGAGAAGAACTGTGATGAGCTTGTAGCAAAGGAAAACGTAGACGGCGGTCTTATAGGCGGAGCATCTCTTGTAGCAGAGAAATTCGCAGCTATCGTAAAGGCAGCAAGCAAATAATTTTATGGAGTGATATATAATGACGAAATCAGAGGTTGCTAAAAAGATATATGAGCTTTCGCACATTACAGGTGAATTTCTGCTCAGGTCAGGTCAGATTTCAAACGAATACTTTGACAAATATCTTTTTGAAGCAAATCCTATAGTTCTTGCAGAAATAGCAAAGATAATGTCGGAGCTTATTCCCGAGGGAACAGAAGTTCTGGCAGGACTTGAAATGGGAGGAATACCCGTAGTTACGGCAATTTCTGCAAACACAGGTATGCCTGCAGCATTTGTCAGAAAAAAAGCAAAGGAATACGGTACCTGTAAGCTTGCCGAGGGTGCGGACGTAAAAGGAAAGCACGTTCTCATAATAGAAGATGTCGTTACGACAGGCGGAGCTATCATAAAGGGAGCTAACGAGCTGAGAGAAAAGGGAGCAATAATCGACTCTGTATTGTGTGTAATACAGAGAGCCGAAAAAGCAACCGATATTCTTGCAGCGGAGGGTCTGAAGCTCATTCCTGCATTTACAATGGAATACATCAAGGAACAGGCAGAATAATAAAACTGATGAAAGGCGGTCTGAAAAAATGAAAAAACCTGCGGTTTTAATTATTATGGACGGTTACGGCATAGCCCCCAAATCAGAGGGAAATGCAGTAACCACGGCAGACAAGCCCAATCTTGATAAAATATTTTCCGAAAATCCCTATACAACCATAGGAGCATCGGGTATGGCGGTAGGTCTGCCCGACGGTCAGATGGGCAACAGCGAGGTTGGTCATACCAATATGGGAGCAGGAAGAATTGTTTATCAGGACTTGACAAGAATAACAAAGTCCATACAGGACGGAGATTTTTACGAAAACGAAGTTCTTCTGGACGCTATGGAAAACGTAAAGAAAAACAATTCGGCACTTCACATTATGGGCTTGCTTTCTGACGGAGGAGTACACAGCTTCAACGGTCACTTATACGCTCTTCTTGAGCTTGCCAAAAAGCAGAACGTTGAAAAAGTGTTTATGCACGCTTTTATGGACGGCCGTGACGTACCGCCCTCAAGCGGAAAGGATTTTATCTCAGCTTGTCTTGATAAAATGAAAGAAATCGGCGTAGGAAAAATCGCTACCGTAGAGGGCAGATACTATGCTATGGACAGAGATACAAACTGGGACAGAGTAGAAAAAGCATATTCGGCTATGGTTTACGGTGAGGGCAATCACTCGTGCTGTGCAGTAAAGGCTATGGAGGATTCATATGCAGACGGTGTAACCGACGAATTTGTTGTGCCTGTTGTCATAGACGGTGCAGAGCCTGTAAAAGCAGGCGACTCCATCATATTCATAAACTTCCGTCCCGACAGGGCGAGAGAAATTACAAGAACGTTTGTTGACCCCGATTTCAAGGGCTTTGAAAGAAGAAACGGAATGTTCCCCGTAAAGTTTGTTTGTATGACAGAGTATGACGCAACTATGCCTAATGTAGAAATCGCCTTCAAATCTCAGGAGCTGAACAATACTTTCGGTGAATACCTTGCATCTCTGGGAAAAACTCAGCTCAGAATAGCCGAAACGGAAAAGTATGCTCACGTAACTTTCTTCTTCAACGGCGGTATAGAAGAGCCGTATGAGGGAGAGGACAGAGTGCTTGTTGCTTCACCGAAGGTAGCAACCTATGACCTCCAGCCTGAAATGAGTGCCCCCGAGGTATGCGAAAAGGTTGTGTTGTAGACAGAATTAAGAGCGGAAAATATGACGCTGTTATCCTCAACTTTGCAAACTGCGATATGGTAGGTCATACAGGAGTGTTTGACGCAGCAGTAAAGGCAGTTGAAACAGTAGATACCTGTGTCGGCAAGGTAGTTGAGGCAGTAAAGGAAATGGGCGGAATAACCGTTATAACGGCAGACCACGGCAATGCCGACAAGATGATTAATGAGGAGGACGGAAGTCCGTTTACAGCACATACAACAAATCTTGTACCTCTTTGCGTTGTAGGCTATGACTGCAAGCTCAGAGAAGAGGGCGGAAAGCTTTCGGATATAGTTCCCACAATGCTTGAAATGATGAATATACCTCAGCCCAAGGAAATGACGGGAGTAAGTCTTATAGTAAAATAATCCTCAAGCTCTGACAGGGAAAACCATAAAGTTTAGGTCAAGCCTTTTCAAAGGCTTGCGGGTCGAGGGCAGAGCCCTCGTCAGGATTTTAAAGGGCGAAGCCCTTTAACGGAAATTACAAAAAGAGCCCTGATACCGCAAAGCGGTATCAGGGCAGATTATTTTTCAAAATGCCTTGCAAAAGGCATTTTGCTTTTATTATATAGAGTTAAAGGGCTTTGCCCTTTAAAATCCCACCAAAGGCTCTGCCTTTGGAAACCGTGAACTTTTGAAAAAGTTCAATCAAAACTTTTATGGTGTCTTAGTCTGACTTATTCAAAAATATCATACTCTTTAAAAGCACTTATATCGTATGATACATTACTTTTTTTCTTTTCGGCTTCTTCTTTTTCAGAGACAGCCTTTTTGTTGTCATTAGACAGCCACATTTCTATGTAATTTTCCATTGTATCAGATGTTCTCTGACTTTCGGGGTGAGCTTTCAGAAAATCAAACATCTTTCTCAATGCCTGCATTACATCAACAGACTTATAAATATGACGAAGTTGTTCAAGCTGTTCCTTAGTCACAGCATAAGCTCCGTTTCTGCACGGAAGCCTTATGATATGCTCAGATGACTTTCTTTTCTCTTCTTTACTTTTCTTTACTTTACTTTCCTTTACTTTACTTTGCGGGTTAATGACGGAATTTACTGAGTTAATGTTTCCGTTAACTGAGTTAATGCAAACATAATCAGGCAAAAGGGTACAGCTTACCAAGAGGTATTCCTTGAAAAGAAAAATCCTTTTTCTTTTCGCAGTGGCTTCGATATATGTTTCCTGAATATCCCTTGAGGTCAATATACCGTATTTTGAATATAAGCCGCTGTCAAAAATACCCCGTCTTAAAGCTGACTTCAATATTTCCGATACGGTGTTGATACCAACTCTGTTTCTGTGAGAAAACATCAACGCAGCATCTTTTGTCCATTCGCAGAAATAGCCCTTTTCAGAATATATTTTTTCATAGAGCCTGTAAATAACCGTATATCCCGAAGCTCCGAACTCTGCCTGTATAAGGTCGATATTCTGTTCCGGTATACAGCCGTGCGGAAAGTAGTCCAGACCTGCTTTCAACGGTCTTGCCATTAAACCACTTCCTTGATTTTTTGAGATTAACTCTCTTAATAAATAGCCGTTAAGACCTTGAAATTGTCCGCTACTGTACAACGTTGCCTATATTTCAGCCATAATTTTTTTGTTGTTAAAGGACTTTGCCCTTTAAAATCCCACCAAAGGCTCTGCCTTTGGAAACCGTAAGCCTTTGAAAAGGCTTGACCTGAACTTATGTTTTTTTATCCGAATTATGTGGGATTAAATTCACGTTATGGTATTATTGCACAAAAATTATAAAGTTGTTTTATATAAAATGGCTTAACATCTGAAACTGAAATAATGTATTGACAAATGGTGTATCAGTGATTATACTATAGACACAAGGTTAACAACAAAACAGGTTAACCTGATAATAACAGCATAAAAAGAGTGCTGAAGAAGGAGAAATTATAATGAAGAATTTTGGAAAAGGTATTGTATCAAAGAAAATCGTTTCAATCGCTCTTGCAGCAATCACAGTAACATCAGCAGGTGCAGCTATGACAGCTATATCAGCAGGTGCTGAGGAAACAGCAGCTTGTATGTCACAGTACGCTTACAGAGAAAATCACAACAGCGTAGACTGTATGCACAGATATAAGGAAAACGGTTCTGCGGTATTTGTAATAAAGACAGAAAAGAAAGTACACAGCGAAGCTCACGTTGATGTTCTTATGAAGTCAGGTGATGAAGTAAAGACATCACAGATAAAGCTTGAGGCAAACGGCGGCTGCTGCACAGACGAAGGTATATTTGAGTATTATGAAAGCTCTGACGAGAAGTTCGACTACTTTAAGGTTATCGTAGATTACAATGATTATTACGGAAACAGCTATGATGCAGTAGGCGTTAAGGTTTACTTCTCACAGTATGCTGACAGGCAGATGGCAACTGATACAGCTATCGGCAGTATGACAGAGGGTAACGGTTACTGGCTCGGCAAGTAATTACTTTCAATACGCTGACAATATAATCGGGGGGCGGTTCAGAACACAAAATTCTGTGACTGCCCCCAGCCGCTTTTTATAACTTCATAGTTGCTTTTGATTTTTCTTTTACCATTATAAGCGTGTTTCAGCTCCTTACCGCCGGGACAATTAAATGGTACTGTAAAAACACTGACCGGGTATCCCTTTCGGGCTGCCCGTTTTTTCTTTTGAGCTGTATTAATGATGCAGCCCCGTTAACTTTTGGTTATAGCGGCGGCGGCTCTCTCATAGAATTTATAAAAGTGAATTTTAAATGAAAGGCGGACTTGATAAGATATGAGAAAATTTATAAGGAAGGTTTTAATACCGATTATTGTCATAACGCTTATATTCAGCGGAATACCTGCGGCGGAAGCAGTTTCACCTGATAAAATAACAGCACCGTCCGCAATACTTATTGAGGCGGAAACAGGTAAGGTTCTCTATGATAAAGACAGTCACCAAATAAGAGCCTGTGCGTCAATAACAAAGGTTATGACAATGATTTTGGTAATGGAAGCTATAGACGACGGCAAGCTGCATATGTCGGACAATATAGCGGCAAGTGCCCATGCCGCTTCAATGGGAGGCTCTGACATATGGCTTGAGGAGGGTGAGGTTATGTCCGTACATGACCTTATAAAAGCAACTATGGTAGCAAGTGCGAATGATGCGGCAGTCGTGCTTGCTGAGGATGTATCGGGAAGTGAGGACGCATTCGTTGCAAAGATGAACGAAAAAGCCAAAGCTTTAGGTATGAAGGATACCACCTTCAAAAACTGCAACGGACTTGACGAGGAAGGGCATCTTACCTCTGCGTATGATGTTTCCCTTATGTCGAGGGAGCTTATAAAGCATAAGGAAATATTTGAATTTACAAATATATGGATGGATTATCTGAGAGGAGGAAAAACTCAGATTGTAAACACAAATAAGCTTCTTAAAAGCTATAAGGGCATAACAGGACTTAAAACAGGAACGACCTCACAGGCAGGAAGCTGTATATCGGCAACAGCGGTGCGAAGCGGACTAAATCTTATAGCCGTTGTGCTTGGAAGTGCAAGCGGAAAGGAAAGGTTTACCGATGCGGCTTCTCTGCTTGACTACGGCTTTGCAAATTACTGCATATATACTCCGCACTTTGATGAGGATATACCGGAAATAAACGTAAAAAACGGTATGCAGCCTAAGCTGAGGGCATATGCAAATATTTCGGGAAGCATTGTAACGGAAAAAGGCAAGGAAAAAGATATTACCTGCAAGCTTGATGTTATTGATGAGGTCACAGCTCCCGTAAACAAGGGGGATAAGGTAGGCTCTCTGACGTTTTATATGGGAAAAACAAAGCTGAAGGAATATCCCGTACTGGCAGAGCATATTGTGGATAAAATGGATTTCGGTTCGGTGTTTTCTCTTTTATTCAGATTTTTTGTAAAACTGTAAAAAATTCGGGTGCGATAATGCGTAAGCTTTATCGCACCCGAACTGTATATGTAAAATTATTTGCCGAAATATCTCTTGAGCAAACCGTTAAAGCCTGCACCGTGACGAGCTTCGTCCTTTGCCATTTCATGAACTGTATCATGGATAGCATCGAGATTCTGAGCCTTAGCTCTCTTGGCAAGGTCAAATTTGCCCTCGCATGCACCCTGTTCTGCGGCAACTCTCATTTCGAGATTTTTCTTTGTGCTGTTTGTAAGAACCTCACCTACAAGCTCAGCGAATTTTGCAGCATGCTCTGCTTCCTCAAAAGCATACTTTGTGAATGCTGCGGAAATTTCGGGATAACCTTCTCTGTCGGCAACTCTTGCCATAGCAAGGTACATACCAACTTCGGTACATTCTCCGTTGAAGTTTGAAACGAGATCATCATAAATATCCTGAGATACGCCTTTAGCAACACCAACCTCATGAACTGTAGCAAAAGTCATTTCGCTTGAGCTTGCTTCGGTGAATTTGCTTCCGGGAACCTTGCACTGAGGACATCTTTCGGGGGGAGTATCTCCCTCGTGAACATAACCGCATACGGGACAAATCCATTTTTTCATTGTAAATTCCTCCATACTATAAAAATTTTATAAACAATACCGCAGATAAAAAATACCGAAACAGCTCCTGTCTGCGGAAGTTAAAACAAATTAAAAAATTATAATTTGAACTATGATATATATAATATCACAAATAATTTAATAAGTAAACCTGTTTTTTTTAGCACAGTGGAGAAATTAAAACGATGTATTTAGCGATTTTTCATAAACGGCAAATCAGGAGAATATAAATGTCAGTACAGAAGAAGGTGCTGAGTATGTATAAGATTATAAGCCTGAAAAGGATAATGCTGTGTATTGCGGGTATGGCGGCAGCCGTTATATGCTGTAAGCTGATATTTTCGTCGATGTCACACAATACGGTTCAGACCGCAAGCAATACCGGTAATGACGGCATTGAACTGCCGATACTTATGTATCACGGAATTTTAAAGGATACAAAGCTACAGGGCGATTACGTCATATCACCTTCTCAGTTTGAGCAGGATTTGAAAATGCTCAAAGAAAAGGGCTTTCACACCGTTACAGTAAGCAGCCTGATTGACTATGTTTACAGCGGTAAGCCGATTCCCGAAAAGCCTGTTATGCTGACATTTGACGACGGTTACTATAACAATTATCTTTACGCTTACCCTCTTCTTAAAAAATATAAATGCTCAGCCGTAATATCGCCCATAGCCTATTACAGCGAATATTATTCAAATTCAGGTGAGAAGCCGAGTGCATCATACTTTCACTGTACATGGCAGCAGCTTAAAGAAATGCAGGAAAGCGGTTTTGCGGAAATTCAGAACCACAGCTACAATATGCACAGTCAGAACGGACGACAGGGCATACAGCGAAAGAAAAGCGAGGGGGTTTATGAATATAGGCTGACTGTAAAAGATGATATTCTGAAATCGCAGAAAATGCTGTACGAAAAGCTCGGTACTTATCCGCAGGCTTTTGTCTATCCGTTCGGTGAGTACAACAGCATATCCGAGGAGCTTTTAAAGGAGCTTTCTTTTAAGTGTACTATGATTTGCGAGGAAAGAATAAACGTAATAACAAAAAATCCGGATTCCCTCTATAAGCTTGGCAGGTTCCTGAGAAGCAACAGGCTTACTGCGGAGGAAATGTATACGAAAATCACAAGCCCGCGGTGAAGCTCAGACTGCGATTGCGAACGACAAAAGCATTTGCTTTTGTCAAATTTCAAGCATTTGCTTGAAATTTCGTTTCGGACGCAGCGTCCGAAACGGTTCGCAATCGCTGCACACGCCGCAGGCTCGGAAATAATTTTTAAGAGGAGTTGTCAGTTTTATGCCGTCAGTTTTTATCAGTCCGTCATTTCAGGATTTCAACCCCTATGTTGACGGGGGAAACGAGGAATACTATATGAACCTGATTGCCGATGAGCTTATTCCGTACCTGCTCGCAAGCGGTCTTGCGGTGGGCAGAAACGATCCGTCACAGACACTTTCTCAGACAATTGAGAATTCCAATTCGGCAAGTTATGATTTGCACCTTGCACTGCATTCCAACGCCGCACCTCCCTATATATCGGGAACGCTTACGGGAGCAGATGTTTATTACTATACAACCGGCGTGAAGGGAAAGCGTGCGGCTGAAATCATAGCGGATAACTACAAGGCGATATATCCGTATCCGAACAAGGTAAAAACAGTGCCTGCAATATCACTTGCGGAGCTTAGCCGTACAAAAGCTCCTGCTGTACTCATAGAGCTTGCATACCACGACAATCCCGAAGAAGCACAGTGGATAAGGGACAATATAGGAAATATAGCGGAAAATCTGGCACTTTCCGTAACGGAATTTTTCGGAGTACCGCTTGCACAGCCCTGAATGAAAACCGCCGTCTTTCAAAATTTCTTGACATAGTATCAAGTTGATTTTATAATAAAATACAGTACAGTCTGTTATTTTAAATATAATTGACAGTATAAGTCAGAATACTTGAAAGGATTGAAAAAAATGAAAAGTGATGCAATAAAGGAAGGCGTTCAGAACGCACCTCACAGAGTATTGTTTAACTCACTGGGACTTACGGCTGAAGAACAGAGAAGACCTCTTATAGGAATTGTAAGCTCATACAATGAGATTGTCCCCGGACATATGAACATAGATAAGATAACCGAGGCAGTAAAATTAGGCGTAGCTATGGCAGGAGGAACACCTATAGTATTTCCTGCAATAGCAGTATGTGACGGTATCGCTATGGGACATCAGGGAATGAAGTATTCGCTGGTAACGCGTGACCTTATAGCCGATTCAACAGAATGTATGGCTATGGCTCACGGATTTGACGCTCTGGTAATGATACCTAACTGTGACAAGAACGTACCCGGTCTGCTTATGGCGGCTGCAAGACTGAATATTCCCTCGATTTTTGTAAGCGGAGGCCCTATGCTTGCAGGAAACGTAAACGGCTGCAAGGTAAGTCTTTCGGCAGCATACGAGGCTGTAGGAGCTTATGCCGCAGGAAAGATAAACGATGAACAGCTTGAGGAATACGAAGAGAAAACCTGTCCTACATGCGGTTCATGTTCGGGTATGTATACGGCAAACTCAATGAACTGTCTTACAGAGGTTCTCGGAATGGGTCTGCGTGGAAACGGTACAATACCGGCTGTGTATTCCGAAAGAATAAGACTTGCCAAAAAGGCAGGCATGCAGATTATGGAGCTGCTCAGAAAGAATATACGTCCCAGAGATATTATGACTCAGGAAGCTTTCGAGAATGCTCTTACCATAGATATGGCACTCGGCTGCAGTACAAACAGTATGCTTCATCTTCCTGCAATCGCACATGAAGCAGGCGTTGACATCAACCTTGACATAGCAAACGAAATCAGCGACAAGGTGCCTAACGTATGTCACCTTGCACCCGCAGGTCAGCACCATATGGAGGACTTGAACGAGGCTGGCGGAGTTTATGCCGTTATGAAGGAGATAAGCAAGCTTGGTCTTATACATACCGAATGTATGACTGTTACGGGAAAAACAGTAGGCGAAAATATTGCCTTTGCCGTTAATAAGAACACTGAGGTTATCCGTCCCGTTGAAAATCCCTACAGCAAGACAGGCGGTATAGCAGTTCTGAGAGGAAATCTTGCACCCGACTCATGCGTAGTAAAGAGAAGTGCAGTTGCACCCGAAATGCTTGTACACGAAGGACCTGCAAGAGTGTTCGACTGCGAAGAGGACGCTATGAATGCTATTATGGAGGATAAAATCAATCCCGGCGATGTGGTTGTAATAAGATATGAAGGTCCTAAGGGTGGTCCCGGTATGAGAGAAATGCTCAATCCTACTTCTGCAATCGTAGGCAGAGGCTTGGGAAGTACGGTAGCTCTTATCACGGACGGACGTTTTTCGGGAGCTACAAGAGGTGCTGCAATAGGTCACGTTTCACCTGAAGCAGCTGTAGGCGGCCCTATAGCCCTGGTAAAAGAGGGCGATATAATAGCTATAGATATTATGGCTAATCAGATAAATGTAAAGGTATCTGATGAGGAGCTTGCAGCCAGAAGAAAAGAATGGCAGCCCAGAGAACCCAGAGTAAAGACAGGATATCTGGCAAGATATGCTTCTTTGGTAACGTCAGGAAACACAGGAGCAATTCTTTCGATAGATAAATAATTAATAATAACTGCTGTTAAAGATGCGGCAGTCCGAAAAACCGGACTGCCGCATCTTTTATATTGAAGTATTGTAAATTTAAGGCTTTTACCTTAACTTTATAAGCTTTGCTTTGTCAGAGTTATGTAATTTTATCCGTAATAAACGTCTGTATTATCATCGTAGCCGTCATGGTCTTCGTCAACAAAATCATCGGGATAACCGTCACCATCAGAATCAACTATCTCATTTTCGTTATCTGTGGAGGTGTTTTCGTTCTCGTCAGGTGTTTCCTGAACTTCCGTAGCTTCCTCGGCAGGAGTTTCTTCAGCGGAAGTCTGTTCTTCCGTTGCTTCCTGCTCGGGAGCTTCGGTAACAGCTTCAACAGTGGCTTCCTCTGTAGCGGTCTGTGTTTCGGGCTGTGTAGGAATAACAAAGGTTGAAGCCTCTGAGGGCTGCTGAGCCTGTGTGGGAACAACTGCCGTAGGAGCTTCCGTAGGCTGTATTACCGCATTAGTAGGTTTTGTATTATTGTCACCGGATTTGCTGCCGACAGCCTGTCCGATAAACCATGCAATACCGCAGAGCAGAAGCACTAAAATCACTACAAGAAATATAATAACAGGCTTGTTTGATTTTGACGATACGTTCTCATATTCGTTATTATCTTCTGTGTCCTCGTCATAGTCATCGTCATATTTATTAAGGCTTTCCCTGCTGTGAGAAGAAATTTCGTTGCTGACATCTTCGGTATATTCATCTTTACCCGAATTTTCAGATTCTTTGTCGGCATCCTTTGCATATTCCTTGAAAAGCTGGCTGTAATCCGAGCTGAACTGAGCATCGTACTGCTGAGCCTGAGTAGCTCTGTCGATAATTCTGTCAGTTTCTTCTTCCGTGTTCATGTCAAAGTTATCTCCGAACTGAGAAGCATACCTTTCTGCCTGACTGCGTTTTTTAACGGTATCCTCAGAGGGATAACCGCATACGGGACAAAAATTTTCGTTTTCATAATCATTTCCGCATTTTGTGCATTTCATACTTACTGTACCTCCTGAAATATTGTTATATTAATTTTAGTTTAATTATTTATTATTTCTTAGCAGTAATTTTTTTCTCCGTACCGTTCATAAGACGCTTTATATTTTCCTTATGCTTAACTATAACACATAAAGAGATTAAAAGTGTGAATAATGTAGAAATTATCACATAATTAAGGGAATATGCCGTCTCGCTGCCCAAAGTCTGACGGTAATCAACAAAAAACGTAAATATAAATGTAGCTATGGGATAGCAAACCGCTCCTGCAAGCGAGCTTAATGAAATTATTTTTGTTATTATGAATACTGCAAGAAAGGTTATAAGAACAGCAAGAAAAACACGCCATTCCGAAGCAGCCATAAGTGCCGAAGCCGTAACAACGCCTTTTCCGCCCCTGAAACCGAAATATACAGGGAACATATGACCTAAAATACAGCACAAACCTGCCAGATATTTTCCGCAGCATACTAATTCAGGCGAATGTACGCTGTCACCCATAATTGCAGAAAAGAGAAATCCGCCGATTATTACAGCGATAACGGCTTTCAGAAAATCGAATACAATTGTAAATATTGCAGGACCTTTTCCCACAGAACGCAGTACATTTGTAAAGCCTGCATTTCCGCTGCCCATTTCACGTATATCTTTTTTCTTATTTACTATGTTGGTGATTATTATTGCAAAGTTTATGCTTCCCAGCAAATATCCGATAACGGCAGCAGCAATAATCTGAAGCCAGCCATGACTTATAAAATTAAAAAAGTTATCCATAAAAATTCACCTGAAATCTTTATTTAAAATTTAAAGAGCAGCGGTTATTTTTCTCCGCGTTCTCTTATGACAAAGCGTATAGGAGTTCCCTCAAGTCCGAAAGTATCACGTATTCTGTTTTCAAGATACCTTTGGTAAGAAAAGTGGAAAAGCTCTGCCGAGTTTACAAAGCATACAAATGTAGGCGGCTTCGTGCCTGCCTGCGTCATATAGAATATTTTCAGTCGTCTTCCTTTATCGGTAGGCGGCTGAACTCTTGCTGTAGCCTGTGCCAGAACATCATTGAGAGTACCTGTTTTTATTCGCATTGCGTTTGAGTTGGCAACAGCCTTTATCGTTTCAAAGAGCTTGTCAATTCTCTGTCCTGTTTTTGCGGATATAAATACGAACGGTGCGTAGGACATAAACGAAAAATCTGTTTCGAGCTTCTTCTTAAAGACGTTCATTGTATTGCCGTCTTTTTCGAGAGCGTCCCACTTGTTTACAGCTATTATGCAGGCTTTTCCTGCCTCGTGAGCAAGACCTGCAACCTTTGAATCCTGTTCGGTAAAGCCCTCCGTAGCGTCTATCATAATAACGCACACATCGCTGCGTTCTATAGCCATTTTTGCACGGATTATGCTGTATTTTTCGATGGCGTTGTCTACCTTGTTCTTCCTTCTCATTCCTGCCGTATCGGTAAAGTTGAATACTCCGTAATCGTTTTCAACGGTGGTATCAATGGAGTCCCTTGTAGTGCCTGCTATATTTGATACAATACATCTTTCCTCGCCCGTTATGCGGTTTATAAGCGAGCTTTTGCCTACATTTGGTTTTCCGATAACGGCAACGTTTATAATTTCACCGTCATTGTCCTCCCATGCACTTTCGGGTATGTGTTCAAAAACAGCCTCCAGCAAATCTCCTGTTCCGTGACCGTGAACAGAGGAAACCTGTATCGGGTCGCCCAGTCCTAAATTGTAAAATTCGTAAAATTCAGGTTCAGGCTCTCCGATTTTGTCGCACTTGTTTACGCAGAGAACTATAGGCCGTCCGCTTTTTTGCAGCATATTTGCCACTTCTATATCCGTAGCGACCAGACCGCTTTTCAAATCCGTTACAAGTATTATCACATCGGCTGCATCAATGGCGAGTTCAGCCTGCCGTCTCATCTGTTTCAGGATAATGTCGTTTGAATACGGTTCTATGCCGCCTGTATCTATAATATCGGCTGTTTTGTCAAGCCATTCTACTTTTCCGTAAATTCTGTCACGGGTTACGCCGGGGGAATCATCAACAATGGAAATTCTTTCCCCGACAAGCTTATTGAAAAGCGTGGACTTTCCGACATTAGGACGGCCTACAATAGCTATAACGGGTCTTGCCATAAATTAACCTCCTTATTTACACACTAACATATATTTATTATTTATTTTAAAATTTCATTCAGAAGCATATCTCCGCTGTTTGAAACAGGTACAACAGGAATATTCAGGGCATTTTCGACTTCTTCAAGAGATATGTCATCAAGAAAAATATCGCCCTCACGTCTTAGCATTACGGAAGGAATCAGAAGTTTTTCGCCCAAATCACAGCCTTTAAGCTGATTTATCAAATCTCTGCCCGTGACAAGTCCTGAAACGTTGATACCTCCGCCGAAAAAATCATTTTTTATTCCGATAACGTTTATTTTAATATTTTCAAAGCGTTCGGTAATTTTATCCATAAGCTCCTGCATAAAACCGGCAACGCCTGTTCCGCAGGCAAGAGTAAGAGAAATTTCCTTTGAAAGGTTTTCCGCTTCCTCAAGAGCATACATAAGCTCATCTCTGAGCAGGGACATAAGTCCGACACCGTTGTCAAGCTGGTCAAAGTCCTCATAATAATCAGCCTCGGGAATATCTCTTTCAGCTTTCAGGAAAAATTCATCGGAAGCAAAAACTATACGGCTTCCGTATTTTTGCTTGAAGCTGTCGCCGTATTTTTCTATAAGCTCAAGAGTCTGAGTAGCTGTTTCCTTATTGTACTCGACCAATGGGAAAAGTCCTTCCCTGTATCTTGTAAGGCCTACTGGTACTACGGCGATACATTCAACCGAAGGGTACAGTTTTCCCAAATCGTTCAGGGTTCTTTCAAGCTCCTTTCCGTCATTTATACCGGGACAGGAAACTATCTGACAGTTTATTTTTATACCTGCCTTGGCAAACTCCGGCAATACTTCAAGAGCCTTTCCCGCAAACCTGTTGTTCATCATTTTGCACCTCAGCTCGGGATTAGTGGTATGAACGGAAATATTTATAGGGCTGATATGCATTTTTATTATTCGGCTGATTTCGTGCTGAGTGAGGTTGGTAAGGGTAATATAGTTGCCGAACAGAAACGAAAGTCTGGAATCATCGTCTTTAAAGTAAAGACTTTCTCTCATTCCTTTCGGGAGCTGGTCTATAAAGCAGAAAATGCATTTGTTTCGGCACGAATGCTGTTTATCCATAAGATAGGTTTCAAATTCAAGACCGATTTCTTCATATTCGCCCTTTCTTACAGATATTTTTCTTTGATTTCCCGACATATCCTCAATAAGAAGCTCAACCTCATGTGAGGTCTGATAAAACCGGTAGTCGAGAACATCTACAATTTCATTTCCGTTAATTTCCAGAAGCTTTTCTCCCGAAAGAATGCCTGCCTTATCGGCACGGCTGCCCTTGCTCACATCGGTAATCAGTACTGACATTATTCACCAACCTAAAAACGACATAAAAAACGCCAACAAATTAATTTTATCACAATTTATCTTTATTTTCCACACTAAAAGATAAAAAAGCCATACAAAAATCTTTTTATCTCAAAGCATAAAAAAGGGAGGATAAATATCCTCCCCACCAAGCAAATGAAATCAAGCTTCGCTCTTTATAACTTCCCTGCCGTTGTAAAAACCGCAAGCACCGCAAACTCTGTGAGGAGTCTTGTACTCGCCACAGTTGGGGCATTTTACGAGAGCAGGAGCCTGAAGCTTCCATACTGTAGATCTTCTTTTATTTTTTCTAGCGTGAGATGTTTTTCTCTTGGGTACTGCCATTTCTAAGCCTCTCCTTATCCAAACTGTTATTTTTTGAACGTTATATAGGGTACGTTCTTAATCTGTAAGTTTTCTCAGAGCCTCCAGACGGGGGTCTGTTTCCTTTGCGGTACAGCCGCAAGCTTTCTCATTGAGGTTAGCACCGCATTTGGGGCAAAGCCCCTTGCATTCATCACTACAGAGATATTTTGACGGAAGCTCAAGAAGAATATCATCTCTGACAAGCCCGTCAATATCTATAGTATAATCAGGAGTTTCGATATAATCGTCATTTTGGTCACCGCTTAGGGATGTAACCAGATAATGTTCAAAGCTGTAATGAATTTCTCTGATTACGTCAGTGCCGCAACGATCGCAAGGCTTTTGGAAGTTAAAGCTGGTTGCCAGAGAGAGCTTAACTAACCCTGCTCGATTCTCTGCCGTAACGTCAACACGGACAGGAGAGACAAAAGGTTTAACGCCGTCAACAGCTGTTTCAGACATATCCTGAACAAGCTCTCTTTCAAGCACGGAGCCTTCACAGAGAAAAATACTTTTAAGATCAAGAATCACGTCAAACGCCTCCCTATCAGTAAAAAACAATACAGGCAGCTTCTCAAAACACTGTATAACATTATATATGCTGAAAATTGTTTTGTCAAGGGAATTTTAACTGCCCTTTACATAAAATTCGCAGTGAAATATCCTCTGCATACTGTAACTGTTTGCATAGTGACAGAATATGCTTTGTGTTTAATCATACACTGTATGTTATTCTTCGTTAAAGTGCATAAAATCATACCTAAGCATTTACAAATAAAGCTTACATATATATAATTAATATATCATTTATTTAAGGTGGTTTCTTTGAGCTTTGGTATTTTATATTCGGCATTGTGGATATTTATACTATTTTCAGTGCTGGGCTGGGCAGTTGATACCGTATCTGCATCTATACAAAAAAAGGGAATTATAGACAGGGGATTTCTTGTCGGGCCTGTATGTCCGATGTACGGCTTTCTTTTTTCGGGAGCGTATCTTCTTGATATTTTTGTCTGCAAGGGAATATTTTTTGTACAGCTCGGAATTTTCTCGTCTTTTGCGGCGTTATCGTTTTTTCTTGTAAATATTTTCTTCAAAAGATATTTCAATATTTTATTCTGGGACTTTTCGGGAACGGGTATAGGATATAAAAGCTATATGAGCTTGTCGGCTTCTGTTTTGTGGGGACTTATTCTTGCGGTTATTACCGAAACGGCAGACGAATTTATTACAAAGGTAATAGTAAATGAGCTTCCTGACGGGATAAATTTTCTGGTATGTATACTGTTTTTTTCACTGCTGCTCTGCGATACGGTTTTCTCGTTTCTTATTGTTATGGGAATGAAGCAGAAAGCGGAAAGCTTTAAAAGCATAATGGACAGAATTAAGCGTATAGAAAACAAAGCTGAAAAGGCAATACTGGATACTACAAAGCGTTCAAAATTAAGTCTGCGGCTTCTGAAAGCGAAAATAATACTGGGAAGCTTTGCTGCAAGACTTAAAAAAGTGTTTTCCGAATTTAAACTCAGAATTTTTACATTCTTGAGCAGGGATAATATTTTCACGAGAAGAATTAAGAAATCCTACGATAATTTTATAAATTCCGAAAATGCCGAAAAGCTTCAGCAGAATATGGAAGAACACAGAAAAATCAATATGAAGCAGTATGAACACATATACGGCAAAAAAAACAATAAAAAGAAAGCCTTTGCCTACGGACTTAACTATTGCAAGCTGTTTCTGCTGTTTTTTATAGGAAGCATAATCGGCTGTATTATGGAAACCTGCTTTGCAATTGTATATGAGGGACATTTTGAAATGCGTGTAGGTCTGGTATACGGACCTTTTATTCCCGTATACGGCTTCGGAGCTGTTCTGCTTACGCTTGCACTGTCACATTTTTATAAATCGTCTTTTATCGGACTTTTTGCAATAAGCGGTGCTGTAGGTGCAACCTTTGAATATTTTTGCAGCTGGATACAGGAAATGGTATTCGGTACGATTTCGTGGGACTACAGCGATATGCCCTTCAACATAGACGGAAGAACAAGTCTTGCATATGCCTGTGTATGGGGAGCGTTGGGGGTATTGTGGGTTCGTGAACTGTATCCCGTTTTGTCAAGAGGTATAGAGAAGATACCTCCGAAAATAGGCTATATAATAACTATGGTACTTACCGTATTTATGGCTTTCAACGCATTTATGTCTGCCTCTGCTTTAATCAGAGCAAATGAACGTTCAGAGCATATTGAGGCTCAGAATGCGTTTGCGGTATATCTTGACAATAATTTCAGCGATGAATATCTTGAATATATATATCCCCACGCACAGAAGGTAGAGAAAAAATAAACAGGGAAAAGTCTGCGGCTACGCTCAGGCTGCGATTGCAGACGGTCAAAAGCCTTGCTTTTGACCAATTAAAAGCCACCGGCTTTTAATTCACGGCAGCCGCCGTGGTCTGCAATCGCACAGCGTTGGCATAAACCACCAAATAAAACAGAACCGTGGGACACACGGGGTTAGCTCGCAGATACTGTACGGGTTGCCGTACTTGAACGGGAAGCCCCCGCCTCTAAGCGTTAGCGTAGGCGGCGGGAGTATGTCACTATGTTATGATATAATTACAGTGTATGTTTGAACTGGAGGCGTAGTTTTATGTCATTTCTTGACAGATTTACAAAGAATAACAGAAAAGAACTGAATATAATAATAGTCGGCTGCGGAAAGGTAGGAACAACGCTCATACGGAGGCTCTCCGAGGAAGGACACAATGTTACTTTCATAGACATGAACCGTATTGTGGTAGATAAAATTTCCGATATGTACGATGTTATGGGAGTTGTGGGAAACGGTTCGAGCTATAAGGTACAGATGGAAGCAGGAATAGAACACGCAGACCTCTTTATCGCAGTAACGGAGTCGGACGAGCTTAATCTTCTTTGCTGTACGGTAGCGAAAAAGGTCGGCGACTGTGCATCTATAGCAAGGGTAAGAAATCCCGTATACAGTGACGAGCAGCCTTATCTCAGGGAAAAACTGGGACTGTCTATGATAATCAATCCCGAGCTTGAGGCGGCAAGGGAAATTTCAAGAATTTTAAGGCTTCCTGCGGCACTCAGTACAAGCTCATTTGCAAAAGGACAGGCTGAAATGATACGCTTTCAGATACCTGAGCGAAGTCCGCTTGACAAAAAGGTACTGTTTGAGCTTCAGAAGGAGTTTGACTTCAAGTTTCTGATATGCACGGTCGAGCGTGGGGGAGATATGGTAATTCCTAACGGAGATTACCGTCTTCAGTCGGGAGATATAATAACAATAGTAGCTACTGCACGTAATGCGTACTTTTTGTTCAGAAAAGTGGGACTTGTAAAAAAGAGAGTTTCCAATGCGATAATAATAGGAGGAGGAAGAACCTGCTACTATCTTTCAAAACAGCTTTCCGATATGGGAATAAGTGTAAAGGTAATAGAGAACAATCCTGAAAGGTGTGAGGAGCTTTCAGAGCTTCTTGACAACACGCTGGTAATCCACGGTGACGGCACAGACGAAAATCTTCTCATAAGGGAAGGGCTTGAAAATGCAGACGCATTTGTACCGCTTACGGGAATAGATGAGGAAAATATACTGCTTACTCTTTATGCAAAGCGTATGACAAATGCAAAGGTCGTAACAAAAGTAAACAGAATTAACTTCAAGAGTGTTATAAACAGCCTTGAGCTTGGCAGCGTAATTCACCCCAGACTTCTTATATCCGAAATGATACTTACATATGTGCGTGGTATGAGAAATTCTATTAACAGCGACAATATAGAAGCTCTTTACCATTGGTTTGAGGACAGGGTAGAGGCAATAGAGTTTAAAATAAAGGGAGATTCGGCGGTTATAGATATTCCTCTCTGTAAGCTGAAGCTGAAAAAGGGTGTTCTGGTGGGCTGTATAAGCCGTGACGGAAAAATCATAATTCCTAAAGGACAGGACTACATAACAAAGGGCGACAGCGTTATGATAGTTACCACTCACACGGGTTTCCAGAATATAACGGATATTTTGGCATGATTACATATTACGGAGTTTGAAAGTTATGAATTACAGAAGTATTTTCTTTATATTGGGCTGTATTTTAACAATAGAGGGTGTATTCCTGATACTGCCTATGGTAACTGCACTGATATACGGAGAGGAACAGGTATTTGCTTTTCTGGTTTCAATATTTATTTGTCTTGCAGTCGGCTGCATTCTTATACTGCTTAAACCTAAAAAGCTTGTTTTCAACGTAAAAGAGGGATTTGCAACGGTTGCACTGGGCTGGATTTTATTAAGTCTTTTCGGCTGCTTTCCGTTTTTTCTCAGCGGAGATATTCCGGATTTTACAAACGCCTTTTTTGAAACGGTTTCAGGGTTTTCAACCACGGGAGCAAGTATATTATCCGATGTTGAAGCAGTATCACGAAGCTGCCTGTTCTGGAGAAGCTTTACACACTGGATAGGCGGTATGGGTGTACTTGTTTTTCTTCTTGCCGTGATACCGCTTGTTGCAAAGGGTCAGAGTCAGGGAGGACATATGCACCTTATGAGAGCCGAAAGCCCCGGCCCTGTTGTGGGAAAGCTTGTTCCTAAGGTTCGTTCAACAGCGGTAATACTTTACATAATATATCTTGTTCTTACCTTGCTTGAATTTATACTGCTCATTATTTGCCGTATGCCTGTATATGAAGCTTTGCTGACAGCTATGGGAAATGCCGGAACAGGTGGTCTTGGTATCAAGAATGACAGTATGGCAAGCTATTCACCTGCAATACAGTGGATTACTACATTATTTATGTTTATCTTCGGAATAAATTTCAGCATCTTTTTCCTTATACTTGTAGGAAAGTTTAAGGATATATTCAAAATAGGCGAGGTAAGATGCTACTTTATAATGTTCTTTACAGCAGTTGCCATAATAACGATAAATTCGTATGATAAGCTTTTGTCATTTGAACAGAATATAAGGCAGGTATGCTTTCAGGTAGCTTCAATGATAAGTACAACGGGATTTTCTACAGTGGATTTTGATAAATGGCCGTCTGCATCGAAGGGAATACTGATTATACTTATGTTCAGCGGTGCGTGTGCCGGAAGTACCAGCGGAGGTATAAAAATATCAAGAGTTATCATAATGTTCAAGTCTGCGAAAAATCAGCTTATTTCATTTTTGCACCCCGGTACGGTGCGTAAAATAAAGGTGGACAACAAAACGGTAGATGACAATGTACTGAAAAGTGTAAATGTATTCTTTATAGTTTATGCTATTACTTTGGCGGCTTCTGTATTTGTAATATCGTTTGATAATTATGATTTTGAAACAAACTTTACAGCCGTTCTTGCATCACTCAGTAACATAGGGCCGGGACTTTCAAAGGTAGGACCTTCACAGAACTATGCGTTTTTATCGCCTTTGTCGAAATATGTTCTGATGTTCGATATGATAGCAGGCAGACTGGAGCTTTATCCGATACTGCTGCTGTTCTACTACAAGATGTGGAGAGAGCGTATAATTCCCAAGAGAGCTGACAGCAGCAATAATCTGAGTGCTTCAATATAAACTATGACGGAGATAAACTGAAAAGTTTTGATTGAACTTTTTCAAAAGTTCACGGTTTCCAAAGGCAGAGCCTTTGGCGGGATTTTAAAGGGCAGAGCCCTTTAACTCTCAATGCAAAAATCAAAAATGCCTTTTTCAAGGCATTTTTGCAAATACTTTGCCCTGATACCGCGGTATCAGGGCATTTTAAAATTTTCCGTTAAAGGGCTTCACCCTTTAAAATCCTGACGAGGGCTCTGCCCTCGACCCGCAAGCCTTTGAAAAGGCTTGACCTAAACTTTATGACGTTGCTCCGTCTGAGTATGTGCTTTTAATCAAGTATCATACGAACTCCGCCGTAAATACCTGCATCATTTCCCAAATCTGCAAGCTTGAAGTAAGTATTCCTTGCTGCGTGAAAAGCGTACTGCTGATAATAATTCTGAACCTTTTCTATCAGAAGCGAGCCTGCCTTTGACATACCTCCGCCTATTACGAATACCTGGGGATTGACTACACAGGCAATCTGTGAAAGACCTCTGCCGAGAATTTTAGCTGTTCTGTCAACCATTTTTTCGGCTACCTCATCGCCGTTTTTAGCACAGTCAAATATATCCTTTGCTGTTACGGTTTTAGCGTTGAGTTCAGTTTCAGCATCGGGGTGTTCCTCAAGAAATTTTTTAGTTGTTCTTACTATACCCGTTGCGGAGGCGTACTGCTCAAGACAGCCGTGATTTCCGCAGCCGCATGCTTCCTTTTCGTTTTCCTTCATATTGATATGACCGATTTCTCCGCCTGCACCGTCGCTGCCTGCTACGATTTTCTCGTTTATTATTACGCCGCCGCCTACGCCTGTTCCGAGTGTTACCATAACTATGTTTTTATAGCCTTTTCCGCCGCCCTGCCACATTTCGCCGAGTGCGGCAACATTGGCATCATTACCTACCTTGACTTTAAGCTCAGTAAGGCGGTTAAGCTCAATCTGTACGTTGAAAACTCCCCAGCCGAGGTTTACGCATCTGAAAACGGTGCCGTCCTCGTCAACAGGACCCGGAACGCCTACGCCTACACCCTCAACATCAGATTTATCTATAGATTTTTCTCCAAGCTTTTTATCGATTTCGGAAGCGATGTCGGGAAGAATATTAACTCCGTTGTCTTCTGTTCTTGTGGGAATTTCCCATTTTTCGAGAAGCTCTCCCGTTGTTTCAAAGAAGCCCATTTTTATGGTAGTTCCGCCGATGTCCACGCCAAAAGCATATTTTTTCATTTTAAAAATCTCCTCTTGAATAATTTATTTTAACGGCTTTTTAGTTGGATAGTATTTTGCCGGTTTAATTCTGGTTTGATTTAAAGCTGATTTTTATTGATTTTATTAAAAATTTCCTCTGTCTGAGCTATTACGCTTTTCCTTTTGAAGAATGCCATAAGCATATATGAAAAGAATACTATAACGGAAAATACTATAAGATATTTTCCTATTGAGTTACTGTAAACGGTTGCCATAAAGGAAGAAAAGCTTACCATCACCACCACAACAATCAAGGTTGATATAAGCCACCGTTTGCCGTATCCGAAAGCACCTTTAAGTATGCACTTTCCTGAATCGGAATCTGTTACATCGGCAGTAAGCGTATAGTGTGTCGGGGAATCGTAGCCGTCACAGATTGTTCTGAGTTCTATATGACTTCCGTCTGTATATCCGTCAAAATATTCCTGTTCAATACTCTTGTTTATATCTGTTATAACGTCGTCTGCGGATTTGTTGAATTCGTATATATACTCTTTCATAAAAACATCATATCCTTTTGTAAGTCCGAATAAACTAAAACGCCGTATAAGACTGCAACTTAATTTTATCACATTCGGCAAACAGCTACAATGAATACAACAAACATATTTACAGCTTTGTTTTTGTGCATTTAGTACTATTTTACAGTATAATTTATCCTATAAATCTGTTGCTGTCAATTTTTAATAAGAAATTTTAACAGAAATTTAAAAAAGAAAAGGGGAAAAGCATCATAACGGCGTTTTATTATCGCTGTATGATGCTTTTCAGAATTTTTATGACAAAAGTTTCTTGTTAGCTGTTGAAAATCAAGCCTTGCCTACAGAACCGAAAAGTTCCATTTTTTCCTTTACTGTAGCCTTGATAGCCTCAAAGCCGGGAGCAAGGAGCTTTCTGGGGTCGAAGCCCTTGCCTTGAGTATCCTTGCCTGCCTCTATGTATTTTCTTGTAGCAGCGGCGAATGCGAGCTGGCACTCTGTATTTACGTTAACCTTTGAAACGCCGAGGTCGATAGCCTTTCTTACCATTTCTTCAGGTATACCTGAACCGCCGTGGAGAACGAGGGGCATTTTTCCTGTAAGCTTCTGAATATCAGCGAGAACGTCGAAGTTAAGACCCTGCCAGTTGTCGGGATATTTTCCGTGAATATTTCCGATACCTGCTGCAAGCATAGTAACGCCGAGGTCAGCAATCATTTTACATTCGTTAGGGTCAGCACATTCGCCTGCACCGACAACGCCGTCTTCCTCACCGCCGATAGAACCTACTTCAGCTTCGATTGAAAGGTTCTTTTCGTTGCAGATAGCAACCAGCTCGGTTGTTTTAGCAACGTTCTCATCTATGGGGTAGTGTGAGCCGTCGAACATAATTGAGCTGAAGCCTGCTGCGATACAAGCCTTAGCACCTTCGTATGAGCCGTGGTCGAGGTGAAGTGCAACGGGAACAGTAATTTTAAGCTCTTCAATCATACCGTTAACCATACCAACGATTGTTTTATATCCGCACATATACTTTCCTGCACCCTCAGATACACCGAGAATTACGGGTGAGTTAAGCTCCTGAGCTGTGAGCAGTATAGCTTTAGTCCACTCAAGATTATTGATGTTGAACTGACCTACTGCGTAGTGTCCTTCCTTTGCTTTTGTGAGCATTTCTTTTGCATTTACCAATGCCATATTACAATCACTCCAGTTATTATAAAAATTTTACCATGTATATTATTGACACAGTAACTTACAGAGCTATTATACATCATATTTTTAAAAATATAAAGGGTATTTTCAAAAAATTTTGTACATAAAAGCTTTTTTACATCAGGGCTTAATGAAAAAAAGTATTCTGAATAAAAACGACTGTAGCGAAAAGTGACATAAGAGTCCAAAATATACCGAATATGGTAAAGAAAGTAATGGTATATTTTTCTCTGCCTATTTCGTAGAAGTCATCGGGATTTTCGGGGTCTATGAGAAGCGTTACGGATTCACTCTCATTATGAGGAAATTCCCTGCCTGATGTATAAAGGTTTGAAGATTGTCTGTATGTAACGCCGTTGTATACGTACTGATAAACGGGAGCTTTTAAATGCTTTCTGTTTTGTATTCTGCTGCGTACTTTCACGACATAGGCGGTTACACTGTATGAGCATTTTTGTTTCTGAAGCTTTGCGTTGTAAGCAGGCAGAACGAGCATACCTATACCTATGGCGAGGAACAGAAGAAGCCCGAGAAAGAGAAAGACTTCTGTGGCTTTGCTTTTCATAGCACTTGTTCCGAAGGTCTGAATAAGACCCAGAAGCACACAGGCAGCACCTATTGCTGTCATTCCGTACATTATTATTTTTGAGATTAATTCCTTGCTTCGTTTTACAAGGTATATTCCCAGAAACATAAAAATCTGTCCGAAAATTGAAATGGTAAGGGCGGGGTAACGCTCGGCGACAAGCAGCATAAGAAGCATTGAGCCAAAAAACCACAGGAGAAAGAAGCAGCCTGTTATTTTTGAATTGCTTTCCTTAGCGTTGAAATTCTCAGGTATGTCGTACTCGCTGTAGTTGGTATAATGAAATCTGCGTGGAGTTCCGTCAGCATTGAGATGGGGCAAAGCCTTGTCAATATCGGGATTATCCTTATCGAGGCTTACAGGACTATTTTTATTGAGGCTGACGGGTTGGGCTTGCTGGGAGTCAGGGTTATACTGATTGCTTTGATTATTATTAGTTTCAGAATTGCCGGAAGTCCGGGAGGGGTAGTTTTCTGAGCTGCCGTGAACGTTCCGGCTGTTGTTCAGATTCCAGTCATAATAATTGCCCTGAGAATTGCTGTCTGAGTTATCGGAGCTGTCATTTAAATTCCAGTCATAATAATTTCCGTTATTGTTCCGGCTGTAGTCCGAGCCTCTGCTGTATCTGTCGGAATTGTAGTAATTATTGGAATTATTGGAATAATTATTATTGCCGCTGTTCTGATTTTTTTCTTTATTACGTCCGAATATCATAAATTACACCTCGCTGAAAAAATTCTGACTGTAAAAGTATGATTAATTTGCAAAAATGCCGTTTTCACGGCATTTTTGCTTTTAAGAACTATGAGTTAAAGGGTTTCACCCTTTAAAATCCTGACGAGGGCTCTGCCCTCGACCCGCAAGCCTTTGAAAAGGCTTGACCTAAACTTTAAGTTTTCCCTTTTGTAATTATGATATATTATTCGTTTTTTTCTTTAACCAAGGCTATGCCGAGGTCATCAAGCTGTACCTGTTCTATGGTACTCGGAGCATTTGTCATAGGCTCTGAGGCGTTCTGAACCTTGGGGAAAGCAACTACATCTCTGAGGGTAGGAGCCTTAATCATCTGCATTACCAGCCTGTCAAGACCTATACCCATACCGCCGTGAGGTGGAGCACCGTATTTGAAAGCGTCCGTAAGAAAACCGAATTTTTTGTAGGCTTCTTCATCGCTGAGACCTAAAAGGCTGAACATTCTTTTCTGTAAATCGGGGTTGGTTATACGTATAGAGCCTGACGAAAGCTCAATGCCGTTGAGAACCATATCATAAGCTTTTGCGTAAACCTTTCCTTTGTCATTTTCGAGGGTATCCATACATTCGTCTGTGGGAGAGGTAAAGGGGTGGTGCATAGCAACCCATGACTGAGCTTCCTTATCAAACTCAAAGAAAGGAAATTCCACAACCCAGAGGAAGTTATAGCCGTCTTTTATAATGCCGAGCTTATTTGCAGCTTCACATCTCAAAGCACCGAGAGTGGAAAGAACGGTATTGTTTTCGGTGTCGGCAACTATGAAAACAACGTCCCCCTGCTTGGCATCGGCTTTTTCGATTATGTCCTGCATTTGTTCCTGTGTCATAAATTTTGCAAAGCTTGAAGTTATGCCGTTTTCAGTCATTCTTATCCATGCAAGACCCTTTGCACCTATTCCTTTTGCGAACTCTGTCAGCTTGTCAATTTCTTTTCGTGAGTAAGTTTTAAGAGCATTTTTGGCTGTTATACCTCTTACGCTTCCGCCGCCTGATACGGCATTTTTGAATACGGCAAAATCGCAGTCTTTTACAATGTCTGTGAGGTCGAAAAGCTGCATATCAAAGCGTGTATCGGGCTTGTCAGAGCCGTAGCGTTCCATAACCTCGTTGTATGTATATCGGGGGAAGGGTGTAGGAATGTCTATATTGAGGGTATCCTTGAAAACTCTTTTTATATATCCCTCGCCTATTTCGAGAACGTCCTCCATATCTACAAATGACATCTCAAGGTCAATCTGAGTAAATTCGGGCTGACGGTCTGCACGGAGGTCTTCATCTCGGAAGCAGCGTGCCAGCTGCATATATCTGTCGAAGCCTGCAACCATACAGAGCTGCTTGTAAATCTGCGGTGACTGGGGGAGGGCATAGAAGCTGCCCTTGTGTATTCTTGACGGAACAAGAAAATCCCTTGCACCCTCGGGAGTTGATTTTATAAGCATAGGGGTTTCAATTTCGATAAAGCCCTGTTCGTCAAAGTAGTCACGGGTTACTTTTGCTATCTTGTGTCTGAGAATGATATTCTGCTGAAGGTCGGAGCGTCTGAGGTCGAGATAACGGTATTTCAGACGTGTAAGCTCACCTGTATTTGAGTTGGGTACTATTTCAAAGGGAGGGGTTTCGCTTTCGCCTAAAATTCTGAGCTCCTCAACGGCTATTTCAATATCGCCAGTTGCTATTTTTTTGGTTTTTGCACTTCTTTCACGTACTGTTCCCACAACTCCGAGAACGTACTCACTTTTTACCGAAGCGGCTTTTTTAAATACTTCCTTGTCGGAAGTGCTTTCGTCAAGTGCGAGCTGTACTATTCCTGTACGGTCACGCAGGTCTATGAAAATAAGCTGACCCAAGTCACGCTGACGCTGTACCCAGCCGAACACGGTAACTTTTTTTCCGCAGTCAGCTATTCTCAAATCTCCGCAGTAACTGCTTCTTTTTAGTCCTGTCATAAATTCAGTCATTTTTATTACCTCTTTTAAAAATCAAAATTAAAGCTCCTGTTCAAGACTGCTGCCGAGAGCACTGTTCTGATAGTCTAAAAACTTATCAAAAAAGCTTTCTGTAAACCTATTGTCAAGGGGAATACCGAACTTTTCGCCTGTGAACATATTTTTAAGTACGGCACATGAATTTTTAAGTTCATCGTCACCGATTACTACGCTGAACTTTGCCCTGATTTTATCGGCATATTTCATCTGAGCCCGCAGACTTCTGCCTGCTATGTCGCACTCTGCACTGAGAGAGGAGTTGCGTACCTGCTTTACGAGGTCGAAGGCTTTTTTCAGAGCTTCACTTCCCAGTGAGGCGATGTACAAATCGCAGGTATCGGGTTCGGGAATTACGATATTCTGTTCAGCCATAAGGGCGAGCAGACGCTCCATACCAAGACCAAAGCCGAGAGAAGGCATACTCTGACCGCCTAACTGTTCGATAAGACCGTCATAACGTCCGCCGCCGCATACAGTACCCTGAGAGCCTAAGCTTGTCGTTACGAACTCAAAAACGGTTTTGGTATAGTAATCAAGCCCACGTACAATTTTGGGATTTACCACATACGGAATATTTACGCTGTCAAGATAAGCTTTTACCTGCTCAAAATGTTCCCTGCACTCATCACAAAGATAATCAAGCACAACGGGTGCGTCTTTTGCAATATTTGAGCATACGGGACTTTTACAGTCTAAAATTCTCATAGGGTTTTTTTCAAGACGTGAAAGGCAGGTATCGCAAAGATGTTCCTTGTAAGCCTCAAAGTAGTCTTTCAGAGCTGCGTGATATTCTGCACGGCATTTGGGACAGCCGATAGAATTTATTTCAAGCTGTAAACTGCTTATTCCAAGAATATCGAATATATCCGAAGCAAGACATATTATTTCCGCATCTGCCACAGGACTGCCTGTACCGAACACTTCAATTCCAAACTGGTGAAATTCCCTGTAGCGGTTAGCCTGTTTTTTCTCATATCTGTAGCAGGAATCAAAATAAAATGTCTTTACAGGAAGTCCGTCATTATATACAGCGTGTTCGAGCAAGGCTCTTGCCGCACCCGCTGTTCCCTCGGGGCGTAAGGTTATGGACGTACCGCCCTTTGTATCAAAGGTATACATTTCTTTCTGTACCACATCAGTTGTATCTCCCACTCCACGCTGAAAAAGCTCTGTATGTTCAAAAACGGGGGTACGAATTTCCTTGAAGCCGTATGCTTTTGCCTGACTTCTCATAATATTTTCTATAAACTGCCATTTGTAGCTTTCCTTAGGCAGTACATCTTCTGCCCCGTACACTTTTTGGGTTATAAGTGCCATTTTAAAAAATCCTCCGTTTACCTGTTTTTTTGTCTGAATTATGCTTGTAAAAGCAAAACAGGGAGGATAGAGCAAATCTATCCTCCCTATCAACTTAATATTCTACTATAATATTACAAAAGTTACAAGGTTATTTTTACCGTTATTTAAGAATATTTCTCCAGTCGAGGTCGCCCCGTTCAAGACCTCTTACGAGCATTTCAGCCGTAGCTATATTTGTAGCAACAGGAATATTGTGCATATCACAAAGTCTGAGCAATTTTATATCATTAGGTTCCTGCGGCTTCGGATTGAGCGGATCTCTGAAAAAGAGAAGCATATCAACCTCTTCACAGGAAATTCTTGCCGCAATCTGCTGGTCGCCGCCCTGAGGGCCGCTGAGAAAACGTTCTATCTGCAAGCCTGTCGCTTCGGAAACAAGTCTGCCTGTCGTTCCTGTTGCACAAATAGAATATTTACTTAAAATTCCGCAATAAGCAATACAAAACTGTACCATTAACTCTTTTTTCTCATCATGTGCTATTAAGGCTATTTTCATAATAATCCCTCTTCCTTATAAAATAAAAAATTTACTAAATTAAATTATCGCTTTAATATATCAGCAGCGGTACATTTTCGCCGTCTAATCGTGCTGCAATTCTGTCTATACTCTCCAGAGCCGGACATTTTTTACGGTATGCCAAGCCCTTCTGTACCGAAGCGACAACCTGTCTGTCCTCGGTAATTATTCCTATAAGCTGAATTCCCGATTCATCAATAATGCAGTCTAAATCGGTATAAAATGCAAGCTCTCTGAAAGATGCTCTGGAAAATCTGTTTATTATAAGTCGGATATTATCCTTTCCCATATCAGTAAGTTTTCTGCGGACGTTCACACAGCCGCGCAGGCTGGTAGGCTCCGTATTTGCAATAACAAGACATAAATCAGCCGGCATAACGGCAGTGTCAAAGCCTTTGCCTACACCGGCAGGAGAGTCGATAATGATATAATCAAAGCTGCTGCGGACATTGTCAGTAAATTGCTTTAATATGGCAGGACTAAGCTCATCTTCTGCATTCTGCGGTGCAGGGATAAGACTCAGACCCGAAATATGGTTACAGGGATAAATAATTTGTTCAGGGGAGCAGTTGCCGCAAACAGCATCAGCAATGTCAAAAACAAGACTTTTGCTTATACCCATCATAATATCAAGCCCACGCATACCTGAATCGCAGTCTATAAGAAGTACCTTATGACCTCTCTTAACCAGAGCCATACCCAGGGTAACACAGACCGTAGATTTACCCGTGCCGCCCTTGCCGGAGGCAACAGAAATAATTTTACCCATAAATTCGCCTTTCTTAAAAATATAAAAGCAAGCATAATATTGCCCGCACTGTTATAAGGATATTTTAACAGGAAAATCCCTATAAGTCAAACGATTTTTAAAAATTTTTTGAGTATTTTGCACATTTTAATCTGTGAAATAATTAACAAATTTAATTGTAAAATTTTAGTGAAGTTTAATATCAGCATAATGTCAGCAAAGAAGCGTACAATCCATAGCTTTAAGACTGATGCAGAGGAAGAAGCAGTGCAGCTTGAGCAAATATATCCTTTTTCGTGATTGTGCAAAACAATATACGCTGTACGTCACCCTGAGCTTCGCTTTGTACGATAATTATTTGTGCATTTTTCAAAATTTTTCATTTATAGTTGAAAAATAAATATATATATGTTAAAATTAACTTGTACTTTATTACGTGACTTATTTCTCACGTAAAATATATTATAATAAAAACAGGAGGTACTTATGGATTATAATATCGAAGGCGGCGTTCTGCCTATACTCGAGGTTAATTTGTCAAGCGGTGAGTCTATCATAACTCAGAACGGCGGTATGGTATGGATGTCACCCAACCTTAAAATGGAAACTAAAGCAGGCGGTATCGGAAAAGCTTTTACCAAGATGTTCAGCGGTGAGAATATATTCCAGAATATTTACACGGCACAGGGCGGTCCGGGCTTTATCACAATAGCTTCAAGCTTTATGGGTTCAATTCTGGCATTTGATATAAACCCCAAAATGCCTATGATTGTTCAGAAAACAGGCTTTCTTGCAAGCTCATCAGGTATAGAGCTTTCTATTTTCTTTAACAAGAAGCTTGGTGCAGGCGTTTTCGGCGGCGAAGGCTTCATTATGCAGAAGCTCTCAGGAAACGGCGTTGCATTTGTTGAAATAGACGGATACTGCAAGCAGTATAATCTTGCACCCGGTCAGCAGATTATCGTTGATACAGGAAACCTGGCTGCTATGGACGCAACCTGTACTATGGATATACAGAGAGTACAGGGAGTTAAGAATATATTCCTCGGCGGCGAAGGTCTTTTTAATACGGTTGTTACAGGCCCCGGAAGAGTTTTCCTCCAGTCACACCCCGTATCTACTCTTGCAGGCAGTCTGCGTCCTTATATAGCTACCGGAAACTGAAAATATTAAACTAACCACAAAATCCTAAAAACCTCCGATACGGTGCGGAATGTAAGCACCGTATCGGAGGTTTTGAAAATGTCAGAAAAGCTTATCCTTCTTTTATAAAAAATCAGAAGCTAATGTAAATCAGAAAGCAAGCTTTTTGTTTATATAGTCAGTCAGTTCATCTATCTTAACTCTTTCCTGCTCCATAGTGTCTCTGTCACGAACAGTTACACAGCCGTCCTCCTTTGACTGGAAGTCGTATGTTATACAGAAAGGTGTTCCTATTTCGTCCTGTCTGCGGTATCTCTTTCCTATAGAACCCGATTCGTCATAATCGGTCATAAAGCTCTTTGAAAGCATTGTGTAAACCTCGTCAGCCTCGGCACCGAGCTTCTTTGACAGAGGAAGAACAGCAGCCTTGAACGGTGCAAGGAACGGGTGAAGTCTTAAAACAACTCTTGTATCCTTTTCGGAAACTTTTTCCTCGTCATAGGCTTCCGTAATTATTGCAAGGAAAAGTCTTTCAACACCGAGCGACGGTTCAATTACATACGGAATATATTTTTCGTTTGTTTCCTGGTCAAAGTATTCCAGACTTTTGCCGCTTGTATTGATATGCTGTGTAAGGTCGTAGTCTGTCCTGTCGGCAACGCCCCAAAGCTCTCCCCAGCCGAACGGGAAAAGATACTCGAAATCGGTGGTAGCCTTTGAGTAGAAGCACAGCTCTTCCTTGTCATGGTCACGCAGGCGGAGATTTTCCTCCTTTATATTGAGTGCATACAGCCAGTCACGGCAGAAGCCTCTCCAGTATGAAAACCATTCAAGGTCTGTACCGGGCTTGCAGAAGAACTCAAGCTCCATCTGCTCAAACTCCCTTACTCTGAAAATAAAGTTGCCCGGGGTAATTTCATTCCTGAAGGATTTTCCTATCTGAGCTACGCCGAAAGGAACTTTTTTACGGCTTGTTCTCTGAATATTTGCAAAGTTTACGAATATTCCCTGAGCAGTTTCGGGACGGAGATAAATTTCGTTTTTGCTGTCCTCGGTTACGCCCTGAAACGTCTTGAACATAAGGTTGAACTGCCTTATATCAGTAAAGTTGTGATTGCCGCAGTTAGGACAGGGAATGTTGTGCTCCTTTATATATTCGGTCATCTGTTCGTTAGACCAGCCTGCAACGTTTGTGCCGTCAAAGTCCTCAATGAGATTGTCGGCTCTGTGACGGGTTTTGCAGTCACGGCAATCCATAAGAGGATCGGAAAATCCGCCGAGGTGTCCCGATGCTACCCATGTCTGAGGGTTCATAAGAATTGCAGAATCCAAGCCGACATTATATTTGTTTTCCTGAACAAATTTCTTGAGCCATGCCTGCTTTATGTTGTTTTTAAGCTGCATACCTAAAGGGCCGTAATCCCATGTGTTGGCAAGTCCGCCGTAAATTTCCGAACCGGGATATACAAATCCTCTGTTTTTACACAAGGCAACAATCTTTTCCATTGTCTTTTCAGTGTTTTTCATTTTTGATAACTCCTTTTATATATGTAAAATACTACCGTATATTTTAATATTTATATAAACCTGTGTCAAGTTTTTAATTGAGAGTTATATCGCCTTTTTGAAAAGCCTTGCTTTAAAGTGATATGTGTATTAAACTGTTTAGGAGGGGAGTTGATTGCGTTGTCAAAACAAATAAAAACAAATGTTATGAGAATACTGGATAAAGCAAATATTGTATATAATCATTATGAATATAATCAGAAGCCTCAGATGACAGGAAGCGAAATAGCGGATATGCTCGGTCAAAATCCTGACAGGGTTTTTAAAACGCTTGTAACCTCGGGAGCAAAAACAAAGGATTATTATGTTTTTATGATTCCCGTCAATAAGGAGCTTAATCTTAAAAAGGCGGCACAGGCAGTAGGGGAGAAATCGGTACAGATGATACCGCAAAAGGACTTGCTCAGGGTGTCGGGATATATTCACGGAGGGTGTTCGCCTGTAGGTATGAAAAAGCAGTATACCACAACCCTGCATATTACGGCAAAGGATTTTGAAACAATAATATTCAGTGCGGGTACGGCAAAATAAACATAAATTGTATGACAAACTATTTTTGTTAATACAGTTTACAAAAGTTTTGCACAGAAGTGTTTAACGGTTTGATAAAACAATTTTTATATGCTATAATGTTCATACATTTAAATTAAAGAAATTGAGGGAAGTTTTTATGGGTCAGAGAGATAATTTAAGAAACATAGCTATTATAGCACACGTTGACCACGGAAAAACAACTTTGGTAGACCAGCTTTTGCGTCAGAGCGGAATATTTAGAGCGAATGAGGCAGTTGCTGAAAGGGTAATGGATTCAAACGACCTTGAAAGAGAGCGTGGAATTACAATACTTTCAAAAAATACGGCAGTAATGTATAATGATATTAAGATAAATATAGTAGATACGCCCGGACACGCTGACTTCGGCGGTGAGGTAGAGCGTCCACAGACGAGATTTGTTCTTAAAAAGGCTTTGGGGCTGGGCAAAAAGCCTGTTGTTGTCGTAAACAAGGTAGACCGTCCCGGAGCAAGACCGCAGGAGGTTGTGGACGAGGTACTGGATTTGTTCATAGACCTCGGTGCAGACGAGGAGCAGCTTGAATTTCCTGTTGTATATGCGTCGGCAAGAGAGGGATATTCTTCACTCGACCCTGACAATATGGGAAAAGATATGAAGCCTCTTTTTGAAACTATAATAAAAGAGGTTGAACCGCCCAAGGGCGATATTGACGCACCTATGCAGATTTTATTCTCAAATATAGACTATGATGACTATATAGGAAGAATTGGTATAGGCAGGGTAGAAAGAGGAACAGTAAAGAGCGGTCAGTCGGCAGTGCTTTGCACGAGGGACGGCTCACAGAAAAATATAAAGATAGCAAAGCTTTATCAGTTTGAGGGACTTAGAAGAGTAGAAACCGAAACGGCTGCTTTGGGTGATATAGTATGCGTATCGGGTATTTCCGACTTGAACATAGGCGAAACCGCTTGTGCGGTTGAATGTGTAGAGCCGCTTCCGTTTGTACAGATAGATGAGCCTACTGTTTCAATGCTTTTCATGGTAAACAACTCTCCGTTTGCAGGCAAGGAGGGCAAATATGTAACCTCAAGGAATCTCAGGGACAGGCTTTTCAAAGAGATTGAAACAAATGTAGCTATGCGTGTTGAAGAAACGGATTCCGCTGATACGTTCAAGGTATCGGGCAGGGGAGAGCTTCATCTTTCCGTACTTATAGAAACTATGAGAAGGCAGAATTATGAATTTCAGGTTTCAAGACCCACGGTAATTATGAAAGAGATTGACGGCAAAAAGTGCGAGCCTATCGAAATGCTTATCATAGAAGTTCCCGATACGTATGTGGGAGCTGTTATGGAAAAGCTGGGTACACGCAAGGCGGAGCTTGTCAATATGGGTACGAGAGATACGGGAATAACGCATATTGAATTCAGGATTCCCGCAAGAGGTCTTATGGGCTACCGCAGCGAGTTTATGACTGATACAAACGGAAACGGAATAATGAACCACGTATTTGACGGTTATGAGCCTTATAAGGGAGAAATAATAAGCAGACATCAGGGTTCGCTTGTTGCACACGAAACAGGCGATACTACAAACTACGGACTTTTTGCCGCACAGGAAAGAGGCAGACTGTTTCTTGGTGCAGGAGTTCCGATATATGAGGGTATGATAGTAGGAGCAAGCCCTAAAAACGAGCAGTAAACGTATGCAAAAAGAAGCATATAACCAATACGCGTGCAGCAGGCTCGGACGAAGCTTTGAAGCTTACGCCCTGTTCACCGCTCAGTCTGGAGCAGTCGCTTGAATTTATAGCTGATGATGAGCTTGTGGAGGTTACTCCCAAAAGCATACGCCTTAGAAAGAAAATATTAAGCAAGGAACAAAGAATGAAGCAGGCAAGTAAGAAGAAATAATTTTGCATAAAACATATAATTTGAGGGTTTGGTATTTTTAAGTGGATTTTGTTATTTTAGACTTAGAGTGGAACGGTTCTTACAGCAAAAAAATGAAGAAATATATAAATGAAATATTTGAGTTCGGTGCTGTGAGAGTGAACGACAAAATGGAAATAGTTGATACTTTTTCGATGCTGATAAAGCCACAGATAGGCAAAAAAATCTGCGACAGGGTAAAGCGGCTTACCCATATCAACACCGACGAGCTTTCCGAGTCCCGAAATACCTACAATCACGTTGTAAAATTGTTTACTGCGTTTTCGAGGAATGCAGTAATTATAACGTGGGGAGTAACGGATATTCAGACTTTGATTGCAAATAATGAGTATTACAATAAAAATAAAACGCTCAGCTTCCTTAATGAATACATAAATCTGCAAAGCTACTGCGAAATGTGCCTGAAGCGTGAAGATGCGTCAAAGCAGATGGGGCTGGCAACTGCCGCAGAGCTTTTAAATGTCGAATTTGACGGAAACAGTCTGCATAATGCACTTGATGACAGTCTGCTTGCATACAAATGTCTTAAAGAGCTTTATGACGAAAAAAAAATAAAACGCTTCATTCAAAAGGCTGACGGAGATTTTTACAACAGAATTTGCTTTAAAAATATATTTGTCTGCGACTTTGACAATCCGCTTATAGACAAGAAGCAGCTTTATGCACTTTGTCCGATATGCGGCAGAAAGGGAAGAAGATTAAACCGCTGGCAGATGAAAAACAAAAGCTTTCGGGCAGCTTTTTGCTGTGATGCCTGCAAAATAAAGTTTGACGGCAGAGTGCAGTTCAAGCTTAAATATGAGGGAATGCAGGTGAAGCATACCTCTCATAAGCGTGACAATGCCGAAAATCAGAATGACAATAAAAATTGCAGCAATCAATAGATATGATTTTGAGAGAAAAAATATGAAAGGTCAGGGTGGCTTAGTATGGATTGGGAGTTTTTAGGAAATATTGCCTTAGGGGTTGCTTTTATTTTTCTGATTATTGTTTTTGTTGTGATTGCAAGAAGAAATATGAACCATAATTATACTATCGGAAGCGGTATGTTCAAGATGAGCGATGACAACCTGCAAAAAGATGAACATTTGGATTCCGCAGATTACAATTATTATGATAATAAAGGAATTTTCAAGTAAGAAAATAATATAGGACAAAAGCTTACGCAATATACGACTTATTTTTAATCGTATCTGTCCGAAATACAGATACGATTAAAAATATTTTAAAAAAAGTATTGACATTCATAATATATAGGAGTATAATAATGTAGCTGTCAAGACAGCAGATAATATTTTTAATATTTCGCGGGATGGAGCAGATGGTAGCTCGTCGGGCTCATAACCCGAAGGTCGTTGGTTCAAGTCCAGCTCCCGCAACCATTTAAATTATAGCTTAGGCGAGAAATACAAAATTTCTTGCCTAATTGCTGTAATTTAGTTTAAATTATTCAGTAACATAATAAGTTTAACCTGCTCAAAGGTTCGTGCTAAGGTCAGCTCGCACAATACAGCGACTTATGAGTTTTGCACAAAAGCATATTAAACAATATCTTTCGTTTAACCGTACCACTACTTTGATGAGCGTATTATTCAGAGAGTTTTTATTTCCCTTGCCCAGTTATTAAGACGGTAGCAACTTTAACATTTGTAGGGGTGAGATACAGATGTGTAAAAGGTTGGTACGCTATTCGTTCCCCGTGTCTTACCGACAGAGGTTAGGAAGTTCTTGGCAGAGCGGTCTGACTACAATACAATGTGTCAGAGGTCGTGGCGGTACTGTTGCTTATAACCTTTGTAATAATTATTATGTTCTGAGGATTTGATTGTAAGAATAAAAACAAAAGCAAAGTCCGTATAAACCCAAACGCTAAAAGAGTAAATACGAACTTCGCTCGTCTATATAAGACCCTGCAGAATGTAGATACATCAGTACAGAGTATACATAGCGTTCACAAGTTATTCGAGTTTGTGTGTAACTCTAATAGCGTATGCCTGTTGATTGTTTGCCGACATTCAGCAGGCTGTGGATGCTTTGTTTTCCATTCACTGAATAGTATACACCCTTACTTGCTGAATGTCAATCGTTTTTTCTTTTGAATCGCAAGGTTTTTAATTGAATAGTATCATTTTAAATAGTATTATATTTGATTTTTGAACAAAAAGAGGCTCTGTGTCAATAGTTGGGGTAAACCCGAGTAAAACAGAATGAGATTATATTAACAAGCGATGGCTACTAAGAAGCTGTCGCTTGTTTTAGGTTAACAAGCGACTGATTGGAAAATATATGAAGGATACGATTTCTGAATCTATTGAAATTTTGGTAGCCAAAGGCAATTCTTTTGAGGACTTTGATCTTTTTGTTACAACACTCGGTAAAGCCGTTGGTAACAGGAGTAGAGAAAGATTTAAGAGTACTGGTCACCCGGTTAATCATAGTTTGAGCACACTTACGGAATCATTCAATGCCACAATCATAAGCATAATTAATCCAATCAGAGAGAGCAGCCTTTGCAGAAGCTCTGTCTTTGCAATCAAGGATTTTCAAGAACTCCTCTTTGTAGAAATGAGCGGTAGACAGTGAGGAAGAAGCATAGAGCAAAATATTGACCTGCAGCTTTTGCTCATCGGTAAGCTCGCTAAATCGTTTAAACAGAAGTTTTCGTGAGTGTTTGAAGTAAATACGGTATTGTTTTCCAAGATTTTTCTGAACCTTTTTTCTAGGCTTTGTTTGAAAAATAAATCTTGCACAAAAATCAAATATAAGATAATATAGAAGAATGGATAATTATAAAAACTATGAATTGACAGATGAACAGTGGAAACGAATTAAGCCATTGCTGCCACCGGAATATACAGGGAAGAAAGGACGCCCGAGAAAAGATAACCGGCTGATGTTAAACGGTATGCTTTGGATAAATCATACAGGTGCACAATGGAGACAGCTTCCGGAGTGCTATGATCCGTGGCAAAGTGTGTATGCTCGTTTTGCCAAATGGAGGGATGAAGGAATATGGGAAGAAATTTTCTTAGAACTGAATAAGGATGCCGATACTGAAAATTTTAGTATTGATGCCACATGCGTTAAAGTTCATCAAAGCTCTAACGGTGGGGAAAAAATAAGGCGGTAGGACACACAAGAGGTGGAATTAACACAAAAATTCATGCCATTGTAGACGGATTAGGTAATCCGATTGCCTTTATTCTCTCTGCGAGAAGCGAAAATGATTCCATGTATGCCATTGACCTTATGAGTAAAGTAAATATAAACGGAAGCAATTTGCTTGGTGACAAAGCCTACGGAACAAAAGAAATCCTTTCTTATATCAAAAAGCAGGGAGCAACTGTTGTTATTCCTCCAAAAAGCAATACAAAAGAACCCTGGGAAGTGGATTACCATTTGTATAAGGAACGGCATCTTGTTGAATGTTTCTTTCAGAAAATCAAATGGTTTCGTCACGTTGCAACAAGATAAGATAAACTTGATAAGTCATTCTTAGCTTTTGTCTATATGGCTGCTATCATGATTTGGTTACTTTGAACAACTCTATATATTTTTCAAACAAGACCTAATGAAAGCTATATAAACCAAACATATAAGTCATATAGGAATCAAAGAAAAGCAAAAATAACCTTACCTAAATCAAAAATTTTGATAGATTATTTGTGTGTTTACGAAGATTTAAAAATCTGCTCATTTATAGATCTGAAAAAAAGCAAGTGACAGGTCAAAATTGTCACTTGCTTTTTATTAACACACCAACAATTCAAATAATCTATCAGAGACTATCTTTTTTCAGTAAACTCAGATATATATTTTTCCTGAATTACTTTGTTCATTTCTTCAAAGAAATATAAATCTGAAAAATAACTCAAATAAGGGGGATTAGCTTTTCCTTCATATGATGTATCATTATTATAACTATTAAAATCGTTTTCGGCATTGCAGTATGTCTTAATGCTGCTGTACAAAGCATTTTCCGTTTCAGAGTTGGGGGCGTACT
>ONDU01000051.1 GCA_900316615.1 uncultured Eubacteriales bacterium
TAGAGCTTATAGCCAGTGCAATAAGTATGAAGCTGTTCCTGACGGCATATTTATATACGGTTTCCCCCGAATTTGACGGCAAGCCTCTTACCCTTGCGAACAGCTCACCCGAGAAAGCAACAGAGCCCTTGCCCTGCTGTATAAGAGCCAGTGAAGAAACCGTATTTCCCAAAAGCATTATCAGAAGAAAAAATCCGATTCCCGCAAGCCCGTGACATTTGTATAAATAGCCTCCCGTTATACCTATGCCGAAGCCCTTGAAGCCGATGACAAACGGAACTCCTATACTTCCCCATACGGAAAAACCGAGAAGAAGATTAGCCGTAAAGAATATGAAATTTGATGTCATAGCCGCAGCAAAGCCCGAAGCAATATTTCGGCTGCATCTTGAGGTAAAGTCGGAAGCGAAGATGAGCTTAAGATTTTCTATAAGGCTTTTATCGGCACCGCCTGCACATAAAGCACCAAAAATAAGACCAAAAAGAAAACTGAAGCCCAGTATTGTGCTTATACCGTATCTGTGTAAAAAATATGTAACGTCCTGCCTTTTAAAAAGAGGTCTGCCTCTGCCCTTGGACAACAAAACACCTTTCATATAAATCTCCCGAAAAACTTACTTTACAGAATTATATGATGTGTAAACAGGTTATATACCTAATTCGATATTTTATCGTCCAAGCTCCCCGGCACGTTTTGTACAAGCCGCCATAGCTTCCTTTATATTTTCATAGAAGCCGCCCCTGTCAAGCACGTCCAGAGCAGCAAGCGTTGTTCCTCCGGGAGATGATACCTTTCTGATAAGTGTATCAACGTCATCACCCGATTTTGTCAGCATTTCTGCACTGCCCTTGAGCGTGGAGCATATAAGCTCCATAGCAGAGCTTTCAGATATACCCTGTTCAATTGCATAATCACGCATAGCCTTTGCGAAAAGATAGATATAGGCAGGGCTGCTTCCGTTTACGGAAATTACCGTATTCATCTGATTTTCGGGAAGTACCCGACAGACACCTGATGCGGAAAATATCCTTTTAACAAAATCAAAATCTTCATCTGATATATTGTCAGACGGACAAAGAGCGGTTGCTCCGCAGCCCAGAAGAAGCGGAGTATTCGGCATAACACGTACACAGCCGCATTTTGTCTTTAATGACGATAAAACATAATTTATTGAAATTCCCGCTGCTATTGAAATAATTATATTATCACCCCTGACAGAGGTACTGATTGTTTCCAGCACCTCGCTGTAGTTCTGCGGCTTTACTGCCAGAAATACAAAACGGCTTTTTTTGACAACCTCACAGGCATCATTACATACATTTACTCCCTTTTCCCATAAAGCTTCAAGCTTTGAGCTGTCAACGTCAAAAACAAAAATATCCTCAGCTGCAGCAACCTTATTGCATAACATACCGTTTATTATTGCTCCTGCCATATTTCCTGCTCCTATAAAACCTATACTGCTCATAAATATACACCCTGCTTCTTTAAATTACTTTACTATAAATGAGCAAATTTGAAAATTGCACAAATATTTTTTCTAAGAACGAATTTTTAACCTTGTATCTAAGCTTCGAAATCAAAGAAATTAGTAAATAATTTATGCACTATAACGAAGTTTTGGAAATTTGCTCATTTATAGTTACTTTAACCATTATATCACAATATTTTTTTATTTCAAGAACCATAAATATCAGATTATTACTTCAAAGGTTGTCGTGCCGTCATCGCATTTTACGGAAATGCTTCCGTGATGATTTTCTACAATCTGCTTTGCTATTGCAAGTCCCAGACCGTAACGGTTTTCTTCTCTTGAGCGTGATTCATCGGCACGAAAAAATCTTTCAAAAATTTTGTCGCGTATCTCAAACGGTATAGGCTCTCCCTGATTTGATACACTTATTATACATTTGTTCTTTACACGCCTTGCGTCTACGTTCACTGTTCCGCCCTCGTAACAGTGCTTTATTGCATTGTCGGTAAGTATGGCAACAACCTGCTTCAGCTGCTCCTCATTTCCGTTTACCATTATTTCCTCGTCAAGAAGGTCGCAGAAAAGAGTTACTCCCTTTTCAAATGCAACGCTTTCAAATGGCATCGTTACCTCCATAATTGCGTTGCATATGTCAAGCTTATGCATATTGCTTTTGTCGGAGCTCATTTCGAGCCTTGTCAGTGTAAGCAGACTGTTTATCAGACGGCTCATTCTGTCTGTTTCGGAGCGTATATATCCCAGCCATTTGTTATCGCCTATATCCTCCTGAAGTATGTCGGAATTGGCACTTATAACCGCTATCGGAGTTTTAAGCTCGTGGCTTGCGTCTGATATAAACTGCTTCTGCTTGTTAAAGGCTTCCTCAACCGGCTTTACAATACTTGCGGAAATAAGAAAAGAAACTACCGCTATAACCGCTATACCGAAAACAAATATTATTAACGAATTAAAAAGCATTGTACTTGTGCTCTGCACAATAGAGCGGTTATCCATAAAAGCGACAGTGTAGCTTGTTCCGAAGCTGCCGTAGTCAAACTCCTTTACAATATAAATAAGGTCGTTTATTCTTCCTCTTTTAAATGATTCTGACAATACCTGCCGGGTCAGCCTTGCTATATCGTCATATGAGTAGCCGCTGTCATTCTGTGCAGCAATATTTGTTATGCTTCCCTGAGTTCCTACAAAAACTATATATATGTCATTGTCCTCATAGCCTCGTTCGTCATAGTAATAATATTTGTCCGTGCTTCCGAAATAATCTCCGAAATAACCTGTCGGAGCCGAAAGTGAGGACATTATACGGTTAAGCCTGCTGTACGATACATCCGTTACGGAATTATAGTTGAATATATTTACGGCAAACAGAACACCTGCAAGTACAAGCGATAAAATCAAAGTAAGAAGTAAAATCAGCTTAATCCGCAGCTTTTTAATCATTTACCTTCCTCCAGTATGTAGCCAAGTCCACGAACAGCTTTTATTGATACCTTTGAACCGATAAACTTTATTTTCTTTCTTGTAAATGACACATAAACCTCTGCATTGTTGTATTCGCTGTCGCTTTCAAGTCCCCAAAGCTTTTCTACTATCTGTTCCTTGGTGACAATCTGATTTTTGTTTTTCAGCATAAGCTCCAGAAGCTGAAATTCCTTTACTCCCAGCTTCATATTTTTGCCTGTCCTGCTGCATGATATTTCACCCATATTTGTATTAAGCTCCAAGTCCCCGAACGTTATTACACTGCTTTCAATTTCGCCCTTTCTGCGTGTTATCGCTCTCAGCCTTGCAAGCAGCTCCTTGCTCTGGAATGGCTTTGTCATATAGTCATCAGCACCGCAGTCAAGCCCCTGTACCTTGTCGTCAAGCTCGCTTTTTGCAGTAAGCATTAAAACAGGCGTTTTTATTCCCTCGGCTCTCATATTTTTCAGAACCTCAAAGCCGTTCATCTCCGGCAGCATAACATCAAGCAGTATCGCATCATATATCCCCGTCAGACCCTGATATAAACCGTCCTGCCCGTTGTCTGAAACATCAACCGTGTACTTTTCCTTTTTTAAAATTTCTCTGAGTGCATCAGCAAGACTGTACTCATCTTCCACTATAAGAATACGCATAGCTTTTTCCTCTTTTCATACGAAAATTTGCGGCTTCGCAGACAGGGCGATTGCATATATCAAAAGCGAGCTTTTGATATGGTTAAAGGGGCTTCCCCTTTAACCGCCTTGCGGATTAATCCGCAAGGTATCTGCAATCGCCTCCCCCGAGCCTCTGCTTCAGCTAAAATATATTTTGATTATACCATAAAACAAGCATAAAAGTTACTGTATTTTTTAAATTATGTTCTGTACGAAGAATTAATTATATGTTATAATAAGAAAAATAAAAGCTCAGGGAGGGCTATCAGGTATGAGATATAACACAGCTTACGCTAAACTGATAAAAAAAGACGAGATAGCAGAAAATATTTTTGACTTTGTTCTTGAATGTCCGCCGCTTGCAGAAAAGTCAAGGGCGGGGCAGTTTGCACATATTGCCGTACCGGGAAAAACCTTACGCAGACCTATATCAATATGTGATGCAGACGATAAGAATATAAGAATAGTTTTCCAGATAAAAGGTGAGGGTACGGAAATACTCTCACAAAGTAAGGTCGGAGATTTTATTGATATTCTCGCACCCTTGGGACACGGCTTCAATATTCCCAAAGAAAAAAGGATTGCCTTTGTAGGGGGAGGAATAGGAGTTCCGCCTATGCTTTTCAGTGCAAAACAGGCTGATGATGCCGTAGCGGTATTAGGTTTCCGAAACAAAAACGCTGTAATTCTGACCGAGGATTTTAAAAAAGTATGCAGTGAGGTTTTAGTCGCAACCGATGACGGAAGCTTCGGAATGCACGGCTTCACAAGCGATATTCTCAGAAACATAATAGACGATACAGATATGGTATGTGCCTGCGGCCCTACACCTATGCTCAGGGTTATAGCTGAAATCTGTAAGGAAAACAATAAGCCTTGTCAGGTATCGCTTGAGGAAAGAATGGGCTGCGGTATAGGAGCCTGTCTGGTGTGTGCCTGCAAAACGCTCGACAAAGACGGCAATATTGAACATAGTCATGTATGTAAGAAAGGCCCTGTTTACAATGCAGAGGAGGTTGTTTGGTAATGGCAGATTTAAAGGTAAATATAGCAGGTGTGGAATTTAACAATCCCATAATAGCCGCATCAGGAACGTTCGGCTTTGGCAGAGAGTACAGCGAATTTTATCCGCTTTCGGTTATGGGAGGAATATCCTGCAAGGGAATTACGCTTAAAGAAAGGCTCGGAAATCCTGCTCCGAGAATTGCCGAAACACCTTCGGGTATTCTCAATGCGGTAGGACTGCAAAACCCCGGTGTCGAGCATTTTATAAATGAAGATTTAGGCTGGCTGAAACAGCAGGGAACAGTTGTAATAGCAAATATAGCAGGAAATACATATGAGGAATATTGCAGTATGGCTGAAAAACTTTCCGATACTGACGTTGATATGATAGAGCTTAACATATCATGTCCGAACGTCAAAAGCGGCGGCGTACAGTTCGGAACATCGTGCGAAAGCGTAGGAGCTATAACAAAGGCTGTGCGTAAATACTGTAAAAAGCCTCTTATCATAAAGCTTTCCCCTAACGTTACGGATATTGTTTCCATAGCAAAGGCGGCTGAGGCTGAGGGTGCAGACGCTCTTTCACTGATAAATACTCTTACAGGCATGCGTATAGACATAAACACACGCAGACCCATAATAAAAAACAATACGGGCGGACTTTCAGGTCCTGCTGTATTTCCTGTTGCCGTAAGAATGGTGTATCAGACGGCACAGGCAGTAAAAATTCCTGTTATCGGAATGGGCGGCATTTCAAGCTGGAAAGACGCTGTGGAAATGATGATTGCAGGTGCAAGTGCCTTGCAGATAGGTACGGTTCTGTTCAAAGACCCTTATGCACCGATAAAAATAACAGAGGGTATGAACAAATTTCTTGATGAAAACGGCATAGCCTCGGTAACGGAGCTTACAAATACCATAAAAGTATGGTGATTTTACGATGGTTATAATGTCAGTGGATTTGGGCAAAGCAAGAACAGGAATAGCTGTATGCGATAAAAACGAGCTTCTTGCTTCTCCCTTGGGAATAATAGAAGAAAGAAATTCCGAGAAAACTGCGGAAAAGGTTTTTGAAGCTGCAAAAGCACAGGGTGCAGAGCTTTTTGTTGTCGGACTTCCGAAAAATATGGACGGGACAGAGGGAGAAAGTGCGAAAAATGCACGCACCTTTGCCGAATATCTGTCTCAGCTTTCGGGTATGGAATGTGTTATGCAGGACGAGCGGGGAACAACCGTAACGGCTCATAATTTTCTTAACGCTACAAATACCAGAGGCAAAAAACGCAAAAAAGTTGTCGACAGCGTAGCCGCCGTAATTATACTTGAGGATTATCTGAGCAGACGGAAAAATCACAGGGTCTGAATTTTTACGTTTACCACGCATTCTTCCTTATTTTTCTTCACACCTCAAAGCTTATACGGAATTCGGGATTTAACCTATTTTTACTTTTCATATACACTATGATTATCCGCATTTTTGGGGGAAAATATGTTGATTAAATTTAGTTTTTAATGTATAATATCGGAACATGTTTCAATATAATCGGTCATTATATTGTCTGTGTTATTAATCTTCTGGAGTGGTAGTATGCTTTTTTCAAGCACAACATTTATATATTTGTTTTTGCCCATCGTGCTTTTCTTTAACTTTGTTGTTTTCAAGAAAAGTCGTTTGCTGCAAAATATCTTTCTGCTTTTTTCCAGTCTGTTTTTCTACGCTTGGGGGGAGCCTAAGTTTGTTTTGGTAATGATCGCTTCTATTATTATCAATTGGTTCTTCGGTTTGATAATCAGCAAAAAGCGAGAAAACAAAAAAATCAGTAAATTGATTATAGCCCTGGATGTTTCGTTAAATCTGGGAATACTGTTTTTATTCAAGTATCTGACATTTACGTGCAGCATTATTGACAGTATTTTCGGTGTCCGTTTGCCGATTCCAAATATCGCTCTGCCAATCGGTATCTCATTTTTCACATTTCAAGCTATGTCTTATGTTATTGATGTTTACCGCCAAAAGGGTGAAGTGCAGACCAACATTCTTTATGTCGGTCTGTATATATCGTTCTTTCCACAGTTAATTGCAGGACCTATTGTTCGCTACGAAACTATCGCAGATGAGATTAAAAACCGCAGGGAGACTCTTGACGATTTCTTTGACGGCTTTGCACGTTTTGTAGTAGGGTTATCCAAGAAGGTTTTGCTTGCAAACAGCTTCGCAATTCTTTCCGATCAATCTTTTAATACGATTAAGAACGACAGTATTTCTGTTATGTTTAGTTGGCTTGGTGCAATCGCTTATACGCTTCAAATTTTCTTCGATTTCAGCGGCTACAGCGATATGGCAATCGGACTCGGCAGAATGTTTGGGTTTCATTTTCTTGAAAACTTCGATTATCCGTACATATCCACATCTATCACCGAATTTTGGAGACGTTGGCATATGTCGCTGGGTACTTGGTTTCGCGATTATGTATACTTTCCTCTTGGGGGAAGCCGTTGCGGAAAATTACGAAACATTTTCAATCTTTTTGTTGTGTGGTCACTCACAGGATTATGGCACGGTGCAAATTTTACATTTATCGTATGGGGCTTGATGTATTTTGTATTGCTCGTTATTGAAAAGCTCACGGGACTACATAAGAAAAGCCATAAGCTTCTTAATGTATTAAAATGGATATACACAGTTCTGTTTGTTGTGCTTGGTTGGGTAATTTTCAGGGCGGATTCTATTGGTCACGCATTTGTGTATATCAAATCAATGTTCGGCTTAACAGGCAATGTATTTGCAGACGGAATATTTACAGGTTGGTTTACGCAGAATCTCATTCTGCTTGTAATAGGCATAGTGTTGTCTACACCTATATTCAGGTTTTTGTCACAGAAGACAAAGGATAATAATGTAATCGGTTTTGTTAAAGCTGGTGGATTAATTTGCTTATTTGTATTATCAGTCGCAAGTCTTGTAAGTAGCTCCTATAATCCGTTTATTTACTTCAATTTCTAAGGAGAATAGCAATGAAAAAGTTTAATAAGAATAGTTTGCTGTTCATCTTTGTTATGATTTTTATAATTGAAGGAATATGTGGAAACTGCTTTGAACAATTAAAGCGGAAAACTATTGATATGCTTGTCGGTTTAAAGCACGGAAACATATATAGTATTTTTGATTTCAAAGCTAATGTTGATGATTTATCCAATAAAGAATTAAGCTATCATGACACTATGATGGATATTAATTCTGTAAAAGAGAATCTTTTAGGTACACAAGTTGTAGAAAAAGATGATACAATTGTTGTTAAGTCCAATTCGGGAAGTTTAGTAGAACAGATTAATAAATTAGATAAAAGTGAAATACAAAACGTTGTAAAAGTAATAGGAGATTTAAAAACAGTTTCAGAGGATAACGGAGCAAATTTTCTGTATTGTGCCGCCCCTACCAAAGAATTGTATCAAAGTGTTCCGACAAATATTGTTAATCCTTTCAAAGATAATTATGAATTGTTTTTATCTGAATTAACGAAATCTAATATACCTACTCTCGATTTTGCAGAGGTATTAGGTGAAAATCAATTAAATTTTAATAGCTTCTATTATACTGACCATCACTGGACAATAAGAGCAGCTTTCGCTGCAAATAACGCTCTTCTCGAAGAACTGAGCATACGTTTCGGCTTTGAGTATGATAAAAAGATAACCGATATATCAAATTACAATATTGAAAATTATCCGGATTGGTTTCTTGGCTCATACGGAAAAAAAGTAGGGACATACTTTACTTGGAAAGGTGCAGATGACTTTGATTTGATTACGCCGAAATTCAAAACAAGCTTTACTGAAGAACAACCGTTAAAAAATCAGACACGCAAAGGTAACTTTGAGGAAACTGTTTTATATATGGAAAATATGAAAAAAGATTATTACAATATGAATACATATGCAACATATAGCGGCGGAGATTTCAGGCTACAGATTATGAAAAATAATCTTAATCCTCAAGGTAAAAAAGTTTTATTAATTCGGGATTCGTTTGCCTGTGCTGTCGCACCGTTTTTATCTCTTCAAACAAGAGAATTGCATCTATGTGATATGCGTGATTATGATTATTACGTTGGTGATAAACTCAATATGAAAGATTATATACAACAAATAAAACCTGATTATGTGTTAGTTCTGTATGCCGGAATTAGCGATATTTCAAATAGTCATAGTAGGTATAATTTCTTTTAATGTAATAATATCAAAACCATCAGACTGTATATCTTTTCAGCCTGATGGTTTCTGTTTTCTTTTATCGCTCTGTGTCAATAGTTGGGGTAAACCCGAGTAAAACAGAATGAGATTATATTAAGGCAACACCGCATAATTCAACAAACAATTAAGTGATAAGCCGGTTTTGCGAAAATGGTTGTGAAAAACTTAGGGCAACACCGCATATATCGAAAAAATATCGGATTCAAAAGAAAAACACCCGACAAATAATCCGAGTGTGATAAAGATATCCTGTTTTTAGTTCACAAGG
>ONDU01000092.1 GCA_900316615.1 uncultured Eubacteriales bacterium
GCTTATACCCGTAAGGGGAGTGGATTACGTAAAAAGCCCGGACAGCAAGGGAAGACTTACACGCAGGGTTATAATTGATAAATTTTTATATGCACCTCTTGAAAAGGGGCAGGCTGTAGGAACGGCTCAGTATTTTCTGGACGGAGAAAAAATTTGTGAAATTCCGCTTGTTACTGCTTCGGCAGTTGAAGCACTTGAAAAGAAAAAAGGCATTATGCAAAATATATTTGATTTTTTTGCAGGAATATTCAGGTAGATTTTTTAAATTTTTTGTAATATAATAGATAAGTACTTTTGATTTTAAGATACTGAGATAAAAAAAGCAATACAGACAAGGATGTCCGGTATTAAAAGCGGCAGTTCTCGCTTTTTGTCGTGTTCAAAAATATTGAAATACTGTATTATGGTATAGAAAGGAGGTTATCCGTATGGATCAGGTCAGGATAGGTTCTTTTCTTAAGGAGCTTAGAAAAGAGAAGAAGCTGACACAGGAAAATCTGGCTGAACAGCTCAATGTTTCCGCAAGAACAATATCACGCTGGGAAACAGGGAGCAATATGCCTGATATTGGTATGCTGATTGAAATAGCAGATTTTTATGATGTGAGCATACCTGAAATTATTGACGGAGAAAGGAAAAGCGAGGATATGAATCAAGAGTCAAAAAATACTGCTGTCAAAATGGCAGAGTACAGCCGAAATGAGGTAAAGAACGGAAAACAAAAAGCAGTTGGTTATTTAATGTCAGCATTTGGCATATTTACGATTATCTCAGCATTGGCTATATTTCCGAATGAAAGCAGTTGGGGAAGTGTTTATTCAATTTTGGGAAGTGCAGTTTTCATAACGGGATTTTATCTTATTATTAAATCTGTACTGATTAAAAGGAGCTTTCGTATATTGAGCGTAGTCGGGTGTGTGATTTTGTTAGCCGGAGTTTTTACTGTTTCAGATTATATCGCAGTAACACGGTTCAATCAGGTACCAAGATTTAGCGGTGTAATAAGTTACAGCTCTGAAAATCCCGATGAAATTGTTTATAAAACACTGTTTTTTACGGCTGTCCGGAAAAATGCGGGGACAGAGTATGAACAGGTCGAAATTGTACGATAAATTGAGATATAAGCCTTATAAAAATGGCAGGGCATAGCTTTATGCACAGCCGGAAAGAGAGATTTTGTTATGAAAAAAAATCAGCTTGTAAGACTGCAAAAGTATATGGCAGACTGCGGAATAGCTTCAAGACGCAAATCCGAAGAGATGATAGCAGACGGTATGGTAAAGGTGAACGGAAGAATTGCCGTAATAGGGGATAAGATAAATCCTGCTTCTGATAAGGTGGTTGTGAAAGGAAGAAGGCTTGGCTCTGCCTCAAAGCAGAAGCGTTGGTATATAATGATAAATAAGCCGAGAGGCTATGTTACCACTATGAATGATGAAATGGGAAGAAAGTGTGTTGCGGAGCTTGTAAAGGACGTTCCAGCGAGGGTATATCCCGTCGGCAGACTGGACAGGGATTCCGAGGGGCTGCTGCTTATGACCAATGACGGAGATTTTGCCAATAAGGTAACGCACCCCTCAAAGCACGTATACAAGGTGTACAGGGTAACAGTAAGACCCGGAATAAATGAGGAGCAACTTATAAAAATGAGCAGCGGTATGGTAATAGACGGAAGAAAAACAGCTCCTGCCGAAATTCACGTTTTACAGAGGGAGGAGGGGAGATGTGTTCTGGAAATTATACTGCGTGAGGGAAGAAACCGCCAGATAAGAAAGATGTGCGAGCAGCTCGGACTTGAGGTTCCCAGACTTAAAAGAACAGCCATAGGTCAGGTCAGACTGGGAGGGCTGAAGTCAGGCTCGTGGCGTGAGCTTACGAAAGATGAGGTACACAGGCTTCAGGCTCCTACAAATACCACGGAAACAGACTACTGTTAAGACTGCTGAGGCTTGAAAAAAGCAAGCGACAGCCTTATACTATCGCTTGCTTATCTTTACTTTGGAATGTTGTTTTTCCTCAGCTTTCGTCTTACTCTCTGAATAGCATTGTCTATTGACTTTGTATCGCAGGAAAGAATTTTGCCTATCTGTGCGTAGGTATATCCTGACAGATAATAAGATAAAATTTTCAGCTCTCTGTCAGACAGAACCGCTCTTATACGCTTAACGGCATTTATATAGCTTTCCTGTTCGATGAAGCTTTGCTCGGGATTTTTATTATTTTCGATTTGCTTTGAATCATCACTGTCAAGATATATAAGCTGTTCGGCAGGAACCGTTTTTTTGCTTTTTCCCTTTTTGCTTTTTGAAATCATACGGTTATCCATACATTTTGAGGCATAGGTTTTAAAGCTCGTACTTTTATCCTGTCTGTATGACTGAACGGCACTCCAAAGTCCCAGAAGTCCCTCCTGTATTAAATCGTCATTATCGGCTGACAAAAAGCCGTATGCTTTTTTGCGTATAAGAGGGTAATAGCGGTTGACCAATATATTAAAGCTTTGTTCGCTTCCGTTCTGAGCCTTCAATACCAGAAATTCATCGGATAAATCAGGTTCGGTTGTTTTCTGATTTATTTCGTTAATATTATCCAAGGGCTTCACCTTTAAATATTCAAAATATTTTAAACATATCCTATATGATACACTAATATGATACACTAAAGCGTAAAAATAGTCAATCTCTGAGTCGGATTGATAATAAAGCTGTATAATATGATGCTTGAAAAGAAAAAATTAAAAAAATAAACTAAAAATAATATATCGGATAAGGAGAGATTAAATTGAGCAGAATAAAAGATTTTTTTACTGATGCAGGCATATTTTTTATGGCAACGGTTGACGGCAATCAGCCTAAGCTCCGTCCTCTGGGAGCATTTCTTGAAGAAGATGGAAAGCTGATTTTCGGAGTAGGTGATTTCAAGAATGTCTACAGGCAGATGACTGCAAATCCTCTTGTTGAGATTGTTGCCTGCAGGAAAGACGGTCACTGGCTGCGTTACACAGGCAGAGCTGTTTTTGAAACCGATTATAAATATGCAG
>ONDU01000012.1 GCA_900316615.1 uncultured Eubacteriales bacterium
GGAATAGAAAATAATGCAATTTTTTTCATGACAGTTAATTTTTCTCCTCTGTATTATTTTTATCAAATGTTGATTTAAAAAGTTCGTTGAACGCTTCTTTGCATGGAATTGCTATTCCATGCTCTTCATCGCCCAAAAGAAGCAGCGTATCTCCGGGTTTTATTCCGAATACATCTCTTGCCTGTTTTGGTATAACAATCTGACCTTTTTCTCCTACAGTAGCTGTCCAAGCGTATTTTTTATTTGGTGCTGCCATTATGCTCACTCCTGAAGTATGATTTGTATAACAAATCATACCACACAAACGGTAAATTGTCAATTAATTTTTTTATGGAATGAATATAGAGCATACTTGTTCCTCCGTTTTAACGGATTTGGTGCAAATATGCTCTACTTTTTTTACTTCTATTTTTTTGTAGGTTCTATTAAATTGAACCTATCTGCTTTTCACCAAAGTAAAAAAGCAGTGTATTTATCTGAAATACATCGTAAATTCCTTTTTCGGTAAGCATACTTATTATAACGTCACGCTTATCGGAAAAAGAAAATTCAAATCCGCTTTTTTCTATAAAGCTTCTCATATCTTCGGTATTTCTTTCAAACGCTGCAGCTATTCCGAGTACCTCTTCTTTTGTAACAGCTTTATTTTCAGAGCCGTTTATAAGCTGCCTTAATGTCATTCTGCTTATGTTGGCTTTTTTGTAAAGCTTTCTTTCTTTTAATCGGTACTTCTTTAGTGCATCAGACAAAACCCTTGAAAACTCAGGGCAGGGAAGACCCTTATCCGATTTTTCTTCTTTAACATCTGATATGTAATGCTCCGATATATAATGCTCGGCTTCCTCAATCAGCGTTTTGTCAGGTATAAGCGAGCTTCTGTGCTTAATCACAAGAAATATATCCATATCATATTTTGAAAGATAATCTTTTATTTCACATATGGCAGAGCGTAAAACCATATCCTTCGGAAAGCCCTTCTTACCTGTTCCGATTAAAGGGAGTGATACGCTCTTCATAAGCTTTTTTCCTGCCATAGAAATCGAATTTCTATAGCAAAGCCTTATATATTCCTCTGCACGTCTGCCTGACTGTGAAAATATCGGTGCGGCACAATGTATCACATATTTGCAGTCAAGACCGTATGAGCCTGTGGTTACACATTCGCAGCTTCCGCAAAATCCTATTTTTTCGCATTCATGCTCTAATGCTTTAGGATTTTTCACTCTTCTGTAAAGCTGTCCGCTCATACCTCCGGTATTTTTCAGGCTTACATCTGCCGATATAACTATGCACTCCGTATCGGCTTCTGTTATATCGCCCTCAGTTATGAAAAACGGCATAAAAAATCATTCCTTAAAAATCTGAAATTATCATCTTGCAAACGGATTGAACAAAGCTTTAAGTTCTCTTGCTGCCGAGGATATATCAGGCTTTCCGATAACAGAGGAAATAACCGCAACTCCGCTTATTCCCGTACCGTTGAGCAGGCTTATATTATCCCTTTTTATGCCTCCTATAGCTACAACAGGTATGCTTACCCTTGAGCATATTTCTTTTAAGCTTTCTATTGCCACAGGTTTTGTATCCTTTTTTGTACCCGTAGCAAACACAGCACCAACTCCAAGATAGTCCGCACCGTCATTTTCAGCTTTGAGAGCCGCTTCAAGATTGTTAGCCGATACACCTATTATTTTACTTTCGCCAAGAACAGCCCTTGCAATATTTGCAGGCAAATCCTTTTGTCCGAGATGTACACCATCAGCATTCACAGCTGCCGCAATATCGAGCCTGTCGTTGATAATAAGCGGAACGCCATAGTAATCCGTTATATTCTTTACGGAAAGTGCAAGCTCATAAAATTCATATGATGTACAGTTTTTTTCCCTTAGCTGAACTACCGTACAGCCGCCTTTTACGGCAGCTTCAACAGCCTGTTCCAGAGTTTCCGTACTCATAATATTTCTGTCCGTACAGAGATACAATGTATAGTCAATATTATGTTTATTCATAGCAAAATCACTTTTCTGTAACGAATTTTACTTCTTTGCCTTCAAGTATCATATTGGTAGTTCTTACAGCACACATTTTTCCGCACATTGAGCAGGTATGTCTGTCAGCAGGGGGAGTACTTTCAAAATATTCTCTTGCTTTGTCACCGTCTATGGCAAGCTCAAACATTTTTTCCCAGTCAACAGCGTGTCTTGCCTCAGCCATTTTGTTGTCAATATCCCTTGCACCCTTTATGCCCTTTGCAATATCGGCAGCGTGTGCAGCTATCTTGCTTGCAACTATACCCTCTTTTACATCATTGAGGTCTGGCAGACGCAGATGCTCGGCAGGAGTTACATAGCAGAGAAAATCCGCACCGCTTGCAGCAGCTATCGCACCGCCTATAGCACTTGTTATGTGGTCATAGCCGGGAGCAATATCGGTTACGAGAGGGCCTAAAACATAGAAAGGTGCTTCGTGACAAATTCTTTTCTGGAATTTCATATTGGCGGCTATTTCGTCCATAGCCATATGACCCGGACCTTCTACCATAACCTGTACGTCTTTTTCCCACGCACGTTTTGTAAGATTGCCAAGCTCTATAAGTTCGGAAATCTGACCTGCGTCTGTGCTGTCATCTATACAACCGGGACGGAGTGCATCGCCAAGGCTTATTGTAACATCAAATTCCCTGAGAATATCGAGAACCTCGTCATAATATTCAAAGAAAGGATTTTCATTTCCTGTCATAGCCATCCACGCAAAAAGAAGTGAACCGCCTCTTGAAACGATATTCATTTTTCTGCCCTCACGGCGGAAAGCTTCGACAGCACGTCTGTTTATTCCTGCGTGAATAGTCATAAAGTCCACGCCTTCCTCAGCGTGTGCCTTTACAACCCTGAGAAAATCCTGAGCGGTTATTTCGAGCAAATCCTTTTCAAGATAGCCTATCGCATCATACATAGGAACGGTACCTATCATAGCAGGTGATTTTTCTATAAGCTGAGTACGGAAAGTGTTTGTTTTTCCGTAGTTGCTCAAATCCATAATAGCCTCTGCACCGAATTTGATAGCCATATCTACTTTCTGCATTTCAACGTCATAGTTATTGCAGTCGCCTGAAATTCCAAGATTTACGTTGATTTTTGTTTTAAGACCCTTTCCGATACCCTCGGGTGATATTGACTTATGGTTTATATTGCAGGGTATGGCAACCTGTCCGCAGGCTACAAGAGCCATAAGCTCCTGTACGTCCATATTTTCCTTTTTAGCGACTGTTTCCATTTCAGGGGTTACTATGCCTTTTTTGGCAGCTTCCATTTGTGTAGCGTAATTTCTCATTTTTCATCAAAGCCTTTCATATTGTAATAGTCATAAAAATGGTTCAGCGGACCGCTGCCGCTGCCAATGTCAAGCGAATATTTTATAGTGTTGAATATATAGCGTTTTGCATTCAGAACAGCTTCGTCCGCACTGTAGCCTCTTGCAAGGAACGCCGTTATTGCTGACGAAATTGTACAGCCTGTGCCGTGCGTATTTTTTGTATTTATGCGTACTGATGAAAATTTATATACTTTTTTTCCGTCATAGAGAATATCATCAGGCTGACCCTTTGAATGACCACCCTTTATAAGTACGCTTTCTGCTCCAAGACGCTGTATTCTTTTAGCACAGCTTATCATATCATCTATATTTTTTATTTTCTGTCCTGAAATCATTTCAGCTTCTGGAATGTTGGGTGTTATAACTGTTGCCAGCGGAATAAGGTTTTCCCTTAGTGAATTGAGAGCCTTGTATTCCATAAGCGGGTGATTGTTTTTTGCGAGCATTACAGGGTCGAGAACGATCTTGGGCGGCTGATAAAATTTCAGTTTTTCGGCTATACATTCCATTATATCGCTGCTTTTTGTCATTCCTATTTTAACGCCATCAACGGGAATGTCTTCAAAAACTGCGTCTAGCTGTTCCTCTATGGCTTCAATCGGCATATCGTAAACGCTTATTACCCTTTTAGTATTTTCCGCCACAACTGAGGTTATAACACTCATGGCATAAACTCCGTTGGCACAAAAGGCTTTTATATCTGCCTGAACTCCTGCTCCGCCGCTGCAGTCCGAGCCTGCTATTGTCAGACAATGCTTCATAGCTTTTATCCTCCTTTTTTATAGTTCAAGGGCTTTGCCCTTGAAAATCCCACCAAAGGCCCTGCCTTTGGAAACCGCAAGGGCTCTGCCCTTGACCCGCAAGCCTTTAAAAAGGCTTGACCTAAACCTTATGTTTTTTGCCGAATGAACGAATTAAATTATCTCAGACGAATAAAAGGCACTCACCGCTGAACACAGGGGAGTGCCTTTCGTTTACAAAAACAAATCTGCTTGCTCCCTACGATAGTATTGACTAACAGGTTCAAAGGGTCAGGCAAAAAAGCCTTCTCAACTTTTTACAGTTCCCCTGCAACTTTTATGTATACAAAAAATCTGATTTTAAAAAATTACAGAATACGTATTCTGTCAAACGGACTTATTATAAGTCTTGCCTGACCTATTATATTATAAACAGGTATCAGTCCTACTTCCGAGAAACGGCTGTCGGTAGAATGGTCACGGTTATCGCCCATAACGAAAACCATACCCTTGGGAATAACCTTAGGTATTTCAGCATCGCCCTGTTTTTTTGTAGGGTCTTTTATGTATGGTTCATCTATAACAACTCCGTTTACCGAAACCTCTCCCGTGCTGAAGTCAATATTAAGAGATTGTCCTTCGGTGGCAATTACACGTTTTATAATAGGCTTTTGTAGGTGCTGCCCCTGACTGATAACTACAATATCACCGTTATCGGGTGTATAACAGAAGTTTGTTACGATAACCCTGTCCTTATCGTGCAGAGTGTCCATCATTGACTTTCCGTCAACATCTACAAGCCTGAAAAAAAACGTAAGTACAAGCACTACCAATGTTACAGATATAATAAGTGTATGAAGCCATTCGTAACAGCTTTGTGTGAGCGATATTTCTTCGTTATCGCAGTCTTCTTTTTTCAAATCAATACTATCCATAGAAAAAATCTCCTTTTAACGGAAAATGACACTCAATAGCAAAAAAGGGACGGAAAACGTCCCTTAAACATCGGATATTGGCTATTAGCGGATTTGCTCCTTAACCTTAGCAGCCTTACCAACTCTGTCACGGAGATAGTAGAGCTTGCTTCTGCGAACCTTACCGTATCTGATAACCTTTACGTCCTTAACGTTGGGTGAATGAATAGGGAATACCCTCTCTACACCTACACCGTAAGAAACACGTCTTACTGTAAAGGTAGCTGATACGCCACTGCCTTTCTTGGCAATAACTGTACCCTCAAACATCTGGATTCTTTCCTTTTCGCCCTCACGAATGTTTACGCTTACCCTTACGGTATCACCTATACCGAACTTGGGCAGCTCGTTCTTTAAAGAATCAGCAGCGATTGTTTTTAATGCATCCATTTTAAAATCCTCCTAAGTTTTCAGACATTCTTGCAGCCTGTATGAAAAATCGCAGTTCATAAGCCGCAGAGGACTGTCCGCTTTAATGTCTTGGAATGCCTGAAATGGCATTCAGCAGGCATCAATCCCCATTATTTAAAAATAACGGAACTCAAATGCCTAAATATTATATCATAACAAAAAAACAATTTCAAGCAATTTGCGGACATTTTAATATTTTTATGTTGGATTTTTTGTATTTAAGCAATTTTGAAAGAAAAAAACGTAAAATCCGGGGCAAGTCTTTTTAAGGGCTTGCAGGCGGTCGGGAGCGGTGTTCTTGTCAGAATTTTTAAGGGTGAAGTCCTTGAAGCCTTCAGTCGGCAATTTCCTCACCGTCAAGAAAATCCTGATTTCTTTCATCTATCTTTACATAAGGTCGTCTGGGGTGAACGTTCTCATAAGCAGGACGTATGATTTTGCTTGCGTTTGAAAGCTCCTCTATACGGTGAGCACTCCAGCCCGCAATTCTCGCAACTGCAAAAAGAGGGGTGAACAACTTGCCGCAATTTTTTCAACGTTGCTGTACAGCTTAAATTCCTGCTCCCTGCCCTTTTCCTTGGAAAGACTTTCAACAAAGCCCTTGAAAACTCTTGCACGGGGGTCGCTTATGGAATAAATGGCGTGACCCATACCGTATATAAGACCGCTTCCGTCAAAGGCTTTTTTATCAAGTATTTTTTCGAGGTAAGCGGCTATTTCGTCCTCGTCCTCAAAGTTGCTTATATGAGCCTTTATATCCTCAAACATCTTTACAACCTTTATGTTTGCACCGCCGTGCTTGGGACCTTTAAGGGAACCGAGGGCAGCTGCTATGGTGGAGTAGGTATCCGTGCCTGATGATGTTACAACGTGGGTTGTGAACGTGGAGTTGTTACCGCCGCCGTGTTCTGCGTGGATAACAAGAGCCATATCCAGAAGCTTTGCTTCGAGGGGTGTATATTTTGAATCTGCACGCAGCATATACAGGATATTTTCGGCGGTGGAAAGCTGGGGCTGAGGTGTATGTATGATAAGGCTTTGGTTATCGTGGTAGTACTGGTAAGCCTGAAAGCCGTAAACGGAGAAAATAGGAAAGAGCGATATAAGCTGAATACACTGTCTTAAAACATTTGGTACTGAGGTATCGTCTGCATTGCTGTCGTATGAATACATTGTAAGAACGCTTCTTGATATAGCGTTCATAATATCTCTGCTGGGGGCCTTCATGATTATATCTCTTACAAAGCCTGTGGGAAGTGTGCGGTAGTAGTCCAGCAGCTCGCAGAATTTACGAAGGCTGTGTACTCCCGGAAGCTCTCCGAAAAGCAAAAGGTATGCGACCTCTTCAAAACCGAACCTGTTTTCACTCGTAAAGCCTTTTACTATATCTTCAACGTCATAGCCTCTGTAGAAAAGCCTTCCGTCCTGTGGAATACGGGTACCGTCAGGTGCTTCCTCAAAAGAGTAAACCTCGGAAATTTCCGTAAGACCCGTAAGAACACCCTTGCCGTTCAAATCACGCAAGCCTCTTTTTACATCGTACTTATTATAAAGTGAGGGGTCTATTATGTTGTTTTTTATACATTTTTTACTTAGCCTGTATATTTCGGGGGTTATTTCGCTGAATTCACGATTGCCGCTTTGCAATGTAAAATAGCTGTTCATATATTACCACTTCCTTTTCTGTTGAAAGCTTAAAAGCCTGTTTAGTATCTTGACATATGCAGCATTTTGTTGAGAACAAGGGAAAAAGCACAGGAATACTTACCCAAAGGGCTATGCCCTTTAAGAACGCAAGCCCTTGAAAAAGTCTGACCGGAATTTATTATTTAAGCTCAAGAATTATATCGTCAACATCTTTTCCGGGAGGTATCATAGGAAGTACGTTCGCATCGGGAGAGATGTGGAAATCAATTACAACAGGAGCATGAAGCTCAACGGCTTTTTTCAGTGTGGGGAGTATGTCCTCAGACTTTGAAACGGTAAAGCTTTCTATTCCGAAAGCTTTTGCAGCTGCCGCAAAGTCTGTTGCCCTGTGAGGATCGGTAGACGAAAATCTTCTGCCATAGAAAAGCTTCTGCCATTGTCTTACCATACCGAGAACTTCATTGTTGAATATCATTACAACAACGGGAACGTTATAGCTTTTAAGGGTTACCATTTCGTTCATATTCATATGGAAGCTTCCGTCACCCGTAACAAGGAAAACTTTTTTGTCCGGCTTTGCAAAGTATGCACCTATAGCAGCTCCCATACCATAGCCCATTGTGCCAAGTCCTCCCGAGGTGAGGAAGGTGCGTGGTTCTTTGAAACTGCACTCCTGAGCTGCCCACATCTGATGCTGTCCTACATCTGTTACAACAATGTCGCCGCCGTCCCTCAGGCTTTCCATCGCTCTGAGAATTTCCTGAGGTGTTATGTATTCACCTATTTTAACTTCTGTAACTGTTGAATATTTTGTAAGGCTGAGTTTCCAATGCTCGTGATTTTGCTGTTCAAGTTTCTTGTTAAGCTCGGAAAGCGAAGTCTTTACATTTCCGATAAGCCATTTGTCAACCTTTACGTTTTTGTTTATTTCGTTTTCATCTATGTCAAGCTGAATGATTACTGCTTTTTGTCCGAATTTATCGGTATCGCCTGCAACTCTGTCGGAAAATCTTGTGCCTGCCGCAACTATGAGATCAGCTTCTTTTATAGCCATACCTGTTTCCATTATGCCGTGCATACCCATATTTCCTGCAAAGAGGGGGTGGTCTGCCGAAATTGCACCCATTCCCATAAGTGAACAGCATACGGGAGCGTCAAGAAGCTCTGCAAATTTTGTAAGCTCATCTGAGGCGTTGCTGGAGATTATTCCGCCGCCTGCGTAGATTGCAGGTTTTTTGCAGTTTTTAAGAAGACTTACTATTTCGTCTATATTTTTTTCGTCTGCGGAAAATACCTCTTCACACTTGCAGGGTTCTTCCCTTGTGTATTCTGTTTTCAAGGCGGTTATGTCCTTTGGAATATCTACCAGAACAGGGCCTTTTCTTCCGCTCTGAGCTATTTTAAAAGCTTTTCTTATGGTGGGAGCAAGCTCCTCCATTGATGATACCTGAAAGCTTGCCTTTGTGACCGGCTTTACTATGTTTGCTATGTCAACTTCCTGAAAGCTTGACTTTCCGAGTAATGCTCTGCCTACGTTACCTGTTATTGCAACAACGGGTATACTGTCCATAAATGCGGTTGCTATTCCTGTTACAATGTTTGTGGCACCCGGACCGGAGGTTGTTATTACCACTCCTGTTTTTCCTGTGACTCTTGCATATCCGTCTGCCGCATGGGATGCTCCCTGTTCATGAGCTGTCATGATATGCTTTATTCTGTCGCTGTATTTATACAGTGCATCGTAAATTTCCAGAACAGCTCCGCCGGGATAACCGAAGACCGTATCTACTCCCTGTTCGAGCAGACATTCCGCTATAATCTCAGAACCCTTTAATTCCATTTTTAACAATCCTTTCATATATCACTGTTATCTTCTTACTTGAGATATATCCCCAAAATATTCAAAATACATACGGAATAAGCCGATATAAGTTAGATTGTATACTTTTGTTAAGTTTTTGTCAAGTGAATATGCATGCGTTTTGTACGTCAGCATGCAGTATGTATAAATATTCATAATTACTTGATTAAATGAAGATTTATGGTATAATAATTTCAGGAACTATGCACCTTAACATCGAAATAAAAGGAATGGTAAAAAATGAAGTCAAAACTTTCCCGCAGACAATCACGAGAACAGGCATTTTTGCTTGCCTTTGAGAGAAACTTTAATAATGAAACAGTTGACGAGCTGTGCGAGATTGCAACAGAAAGCCGAGATTTTGAAATTGACGATTTTGCCCTCGGACTTCTCAAAAAAATAGAGGAAAACGAAGAACAGATAGATGAAATTATCGAAAAGAATGCCAACGGCTGGAAAATAAGGAGAATTTCAAAAACTGCACTGAGCATACTGCAGCTTTCCGTATGTGAGCTTAGGTACAGTGATATGTCAAGCATAAAGGCAGAAAATCCTGTCAGTGTGGTTATAAACGAAGCGGTTCTGCTTGCCAAGAAATATTCGTCAGATAAGGATGCAGCCTTTGTAAACGGAGTGCTGGGAGCCGTGGCACGTTCGGAGAAAAATAATGAGTGAGCGTGTATATCTGGGCATAGATACAAGCAATTATACGACCTCTGCGGCAGTTTTCAGCGATGGGAACATAGTTCAGGAAAAAAAGCTGCTTCCTGTTGAAAAGGGAAAGTGCGGTCTGAGACAGAGTGACGCTGTATTTCACCATACAGCACAGCTCCCGCAGATAATCGAAAAGCTTTCTGAGCTTGCGGATATGAACGGAATATCTGCTGTAGGTGCATCATTTACTCCACGCTCTGTTAAAGGCTCATATATGCCTTGCTTTACTGTGGGAAGCGGATTTGCACGTTGTCTTGCGGAGGTTATGAATATTCCTGTCTATGCTTTTTCGCACCAGCAGGGACATATAGCGGCAGCTGTCTATTCATGCGGAGAAAGAAGTCTTTTGGAGAAAAAACATCTTGCTTTTCACGTTTCGGGAGGAACAACAGAGGCAATTATTGTAACTCACAGCGAAAGCGATATAATAAATACGGAGCTTGTCGGCAGAACTCTTGACCTTAACGCAGGACAGCTTATTGACCGTGTAGGGGTTATGCTCGGTCTTGAATTTCCGTGCGGAGCTGAGCTTGAAAAGCTTGCACTTGGATTTTCGGGAAAGATAAAGACGAAACCGACTGTAAAAGAGTGCGACTGCTGTATATCCGGAGTACAGAACATATGTGAAAATATGTACAAGCAGGGTACTCCTAATGAGGAGATTGCGGCATATGTATTTGAATATGTGGAAAAAACTCTTTTGCTTATGACCGAAAATATATTTGGAAAATACGGAAAAATGCCTGTGCTGTTTTCAGGCGGAGTTATGTCGAACCGCATAATAAGAAAAAATATAACCGAAAAGCTCGGGAATGCTTATTTTGCAAAGCCTGAGTTTTCATCTGACAATGCGGCAGGAATAGCAGTTTTAACGGCAATAAAAAGCGGGGAATGTGTATGAAAACGGGAATAGGCTCTGTACTTTCCGTATCACAGCTTAATTTTTACGCAAGGTCGGTTATGGAGAATGACCCTGTACTGAGTGAGGTTTTTGTAAGAGGGGAAATTTCTAATCTGAAAAACCAGTACCGTTCGGGACATATATATTTTTTGCTTAAGGACGATATGGCAAGCGTCAGTGCGGTTATGTTCAGGGGAGATGCTTCAAGGCTTAAATTTGTACCGGAAGATGGTATGCAGGTCATTGTTATAGGAAGAGTATCTGTCTATGAGGAAAGGGGACAGTTTAAGCTTTATGTACAGCAAATGCAGCCTGACGGTATAGGAGAGCTTGCGGAGGCATTCAGGCAGCTTAAGGAAAAGCTTGAAAAGAAGGGTCTTTTTGATGATAAATTCAAAAAGGAAATACCAAAGCTTCCTGAAAATATCGGTGTTGTAACATCGGCTTCGGGTGCTGTGAGGAAAGATATAGAAAGAGTGCTTTCAAGAAGATTTCCGCTTGTTAATATGCTTTTGTACCCTGCTTCGGTACAGGGAGAAAATGCGGAAGCCGAGCTGATAGCAGGACTCAGGTATTTTAATGAAAATAAAAATGCTGACGTTATAATAATAGGCAGGGGCGGAGGCTCTGCGGAGGATTTGCAGGCATTCAACAGCGAAGCACTTGCTTATGAAATATTTGAAAGTAAAATTCCGGTAATATCAGCTGTAGGTCATGCAACAGACTATACTATATGTGATTTTGTTGCCGACAAAAGAGCCCAGACACCAACGGAAGCGGCAGAGCTTGCAGCTCCGGACAAAAGCGAGCTTATAGCTTATGTAAAATTGCTTTACAGCAGTATGCGGACATATGCAGAGCGTAAAATTGATGACAGACAACAGAAAACGGATATTTTATCAGACAAGCTTTCGGGCTTGACTGTAGAAAAAAGACTTGAAAACTCAGAACAAAGGCTTGACGGATTTGTAACAAGGCTTGAAAATGCCCAAAAGAATTTTTTCAGCATACACGACAAGGAATTTAAAAGGCTCATATCCGAACTTAATGCACTAAGTCCGCTGATGGTGCTGGAAAGGGGTTACAGTATAGCTTCAAAAAACGGAAAAGCTGTATGCTCGGTTTATGATGTAAATGAAAATGATAAAATATCCGTTAAAATTAAAGACGGAGTTTTAATATGTACTGTTGACGGCAAAGAGGTGGATTAGAAATGGCTAAGAAAAAATTGTCATATGAGGAAGCTATGGGAAACCTTGAAGAAATCGTAAAAAGGCTCGAGAGCGATAACGTACCACTTGATGAAGCTGTAAAGCTGTTTGAAGAAGGTACAAGACTGTCGGCATACTGCTATGATATGCTTAACAGTGCAAAGCTTAAAGTTACTGCAATAAAAAAAGAAACTCTTTGTGAAGATGAGGAATAATATTATGACTTTAAATGATAAAATAGAAAAAGCTTTGAAATCATATCTTCCGCCGGAAAATATTTATGTGCAGAAGCTGTATGATGCTATGGAATACAGCCTTATGGCAGGGGGAAAACGTATAAGACCGCTTCTTGTACTCGAATTTTGCAGGCTGTGCGGAGGCGATGTTGAGGAAGCAATGCCGTTTGCCTGTGCACTCGAAATGATACACACATATTCTCTTATACATGATGATCTGCCTTGTATGGATAATGACGATTACAGAAGAGGAAAGCTCTCAAACCATAAGGTTTTCGGAGAAGATATTGCACTGCTGGCAGGAGATGCACTTCAGTCGCTGGCATTCAAGACGGCAACCTCACATATAACAGAACAGAATGCGACAAGAGTTGCGAGGGCGGTAAACAATCTTGCATACTACTGCGGTGCTGAGGGTATGGTAGGCGGACAGGTAATCGACCTCGAAAGCGAAGGTAAAAATGTAGGTATAGAACGTCTGAGGGAAATGGACAGAAAGAAAACAGGTGCTATAATAAAAAGTGCCTGCGAAATGGGCTGCATAATTGCAGGTGCAGACGAAAATAAAATTGAGAATGCAAGGTGCTTCGGAGAAAATATAGGACTTGCCTTTCAGATAAAGGACGATATTCTTGATGTTACGGCTGAACAGGAAAAGCTGGGAAAGCCTGTCGGAAGTGATTTGGAAAACGAAAAATCAACCTATGTTTCGCTTCTGGGCATAGAAAAGTGCAGCGAGCTTGTGCAAAATCTTACGCATGAGGCTCTTAAAAATCTGGAAGCCTTTGACGGGGATTCGGAAACACTCAGAAAATTTGCTCTTTCTCTGGCTGAAAGGGAATACTGATATACTTTAGTCTGTGCAGGTGCGGCGATTGCAGTGTCATTTTCGGTGCTACGCCCGAAAATGACAAATTCAAGCCTTGGCTTGAATTCCGTAATCGTCTTTGCCGATTACGGCTGCAATCGCCTGTGCTGACGAAGTAATATGATTATTTGAAGTATTTATTTGTTGTAAATTATTTCCACGAGGTTATTGTTTATGGAAAAGCCGTATCTTGAGCATATAAAATCTCCTTCAGATATTTCTGACTTCACACAGAAAGAACTTTCGGAGTTATGCGAAGAAATAAGAGAAAAACTGATAAATGTAGTATCACGCAACGGCGGACATCTTGCCTCAAATCTTGGCACAGTCGAGCTTACGGTGGCTCTTGAAAAGGTGTTCAGCTCAAAAAACGACTCCATAGTTTGGGACGTGGGACATCAGTGTTATACGCACAAGCTTCTTACAGGAAGAGCCGATGTATTTGATACGATAAGAACCGAGGGCGGAATATCGGGCTTTCCCAAAAGGGAAGAGAGCGAATATGACGCATTCAATGCAGGACACAGCAGTACTTCAATTTCCGCAGCTTACGGCATAGCAAGAGCAAAGGCTATGCTGGATAAGGAAGGCTATACGGTTGCCGTTATAGGTGACGGAGCTTTGACAGGCGGTATGGCTTACGAGGGTCTGAACAATGCAGGAAGATTTAAAAAGAATTTCATAGTTGTACTGAATGACAACAAAATGTCAATTTCAAGGAATGTAGGTTCTATAGCAAAATACCTCAAGCGTGTAAGGTTCAAGTCAGGCTATCTGAAAACAAAGGCGAGGTTTGAGCGTATTTTCAGTAAAATTCCGTTTATCGGAGGTGCTGTTGTAAGGGGAATAAGAAAGCTTAAATCCAAGCTGAGATATTCACTTTATCAGACAGTTCTTTTTGAAGATATGGGATTTCACTACTATGGCCCCATAGACGGTCATAATATTAACGAGCTTGCAGAGGTATTTGAAAGCATAAAGAATATAAAAGGACCGGTTCTGGTTCATGTAATAACCAAAAAGGGCAAGGGATATACTCTTGCCGAAAACAAACCTAATGTTTATCACGGAATTTCCGCTTTTGACATTGAAACAGGCGAACCGCTTTCGGGAAAAACGGATTTTTCGTTCATTTTCGGAAACAAGCTTTGTGAGCTTGCGGAAAAAAATAAAAAAATATGTGCTATAACGGCTGCTATGGAATCGGGTACAGGACTGTCACGCTTTGCAACGGAATTTAAGACAAGATTTTTCGATACAGGCATAGCCGAGGAGCATGCCGTAACCTTTGCAGGAGGTCTTGCGTCCGAAGGTGTGCTGCCGTTTTTTGCGGTTTACTCAACCTTTCTGCAAAGAGGTGTTGACCAGATAATTCACGATGTTGCTATGCAGAATCTGCACGTTGTATTTGCAATAGACAGGGCAGGTCTTGTAGGTGAGGACGGAGAAACACATCAGGGCGTTTTTGACGTTGCACTGTTAAATCCGATACCAAATCTGACTATATACAGCCCCACCTACTTTGAGGAGCTGGAAAGCATTATGGAATTATCTGTTGCGTCAGGCAGCGGTGCGATAGCTATAAGGTATCCCAGAGGAACAGAGCCGTATAAGCCCGAGGATTTTGTATGCGGTAAAAAGCATTACACAATTTACGGCAGCAGCAAGTGCGATACGCTTATAATCACTTACGGAAAGATTTTCGCAAATGCCTGTATGGCAAAAGAGATACTCAGCCGTAAAAATACAGATGTCTGTATAATGAAGCTCAACAGAATAAAGCCTATACCGGAACAGGCTTTGAATGATGCTGTGAGCTTTAAAAATATATTCTTTTTTGAAGAAGGTATGCTCACGGGCGGTATAGGAGAACATTTCCTTGCGGAGGAAGTTAAAAGAGGTTATAACGGAAAATTTATTATAAATGCAATAGACGATATTTATGTACGCCATGCCAAGGTGGATTCACTTTTTGAAAAGCTGGGACTTAGTGCTGACGGAATGGCTGAAGTCGTACTGAAAAACAGGGAGGATAAATAATTTGTCCGAAAAAATTGAGAAAAAAAGACTTGACGTTCTTGTATATGAGCTTGGATATACACAAAGCCGTGAAAAAGCAAGAGCCGTAATAATGGCAGGACTTGTTTATGTTGATAACCAGAAGGCAGACAAGCCCGGCTCGGTATATCCCGTAAATTCAAGACTTGAAGTGAGGGGAGGTTCTCCTAAATACGTAAGCCGAGGCGGCTTCAAGCTGGAGAAAGCTGTTAACACTTTCAGTATAGATTTGAAAGATAAAATTACTATGGATATAGGAGCGTCTACAGGAGGCTTTACCGATTGTATGTTACAAAACGGTGCTGAAAAGGTATATTCTGTAGATGTAGGGTACGGTCAGCTTGACTGGAAGCTCAGAAATGATGAAAGAGTTGTAAATCTTGAAAGAACCAATATAAGATACATTACTGAGGAACAGGTTACCGACAAAATAGACTTTTTTTCAGTAGATGTTTCCTTTATATCGCTTCGGCTTGTACTTCCTGCGGCAAGAAAGCTTATGTCTGATAATGCATATGCCGTCTGTCTTATAAAGCCTCAGTTTGAGGCAGGCAGAGAAAATGTAGGGAAAAAGGGAGTTGTACGTGACCCCAAAATTCACTGCGAGGTTGTAAAAGGCATTACGGAATTTTGTCTTGATAACGGTTTCGATGTCTGCGGACTTACATATTCACCTATAAAAGGTCCTGAGGGAAATATCGAATATCTTATATTTCTTCACAAATCCGAAAATCCTGAGCTTTTGTGTGATGTTCAGATTGAAGAGCTTGTAAGGAGCTCTCACTCTGAGCTTAACAGAAATTAATCTTTTTGTTTACTCTCAAAAAAGGAGCGATAGTGTATGTGGGCAGCAGTGATTGTTAATACGTCAAAAAAAGAAGCTTTGAAATTTCTTCCAAAACTCATTTGCAAGCTTGATGAGCTTGAAATAGTACCTGTTATGTTTGAAAGCGTCAGAAATTTTTATTATTCCGAAAAAGTCAGATATATAAGCAATAGCGAATGTCTTATCACGGAAAGCTGCGATGTTGTTATAACAGTAGGCGGAGACGGAACTATAATACATATGGCAAGTCACTGTGCAGAGGCGGATAAACCGCTGCTCGGCATAAACTTCGGAAGAGTAGGTTTTGTAGCAACTATGGAGCCTGATGAAATATCAGAGCTTTCAAAGCTGAAAGACGGAAACTATTTCTGTGAGGAAAGAATGATGCTTAGAATTTCCGTTATCGGAAATTCTTTTTATGAGGAGTTCTATGCCATAAACGATGCGGTAATTTCGAGAGGTTCTCTTTCAAGAATGATGGATCTTTCGGTTTATGCCAACAGTCAGCATATCTGCGATTACAGAGCAGACGGTCTTATATTTTCTACTCCTACAGGCTCTACTGCATATTCACTTTCTGCGGGAGGTCCTGTTATAAGTCCTGATATGTCCTGCATACTTCTTACTCCCATATGTCCGCACAGCCTTTTTTCACGTTCGGTATTGTTTAGGGACAGCGATGTAATAAACGTAAGGGCTCGCGGCACTAACGGCTTCGATACAGAAGCTTTCCTTACAATAGACGGTCAGAAGCACATTCATTTGGACGATAATACTGAGGTTACGATAGAAAAGTGCAAAAAATCCCTTAAGCTCATATCTATAAAACCGCAGAATTTTTATACGGTACTAAATAATAAGCTCAATGAAAGAGGTTAACTCAAGCCTTGAATGAGAAAGCCGCAGGACGTTAACGTCCTGCGGCATTGAGGGATTTTTAAGGGAAAATTTTCCCTTAAAAATCCCATACAGGCGATTGCAGACTGCGGCGGCTATGCCACCGCAAAAATTCAAGCGAATGCTTGAATTTTGTAAAAAGCGGATGCTTTTTACATCTGAAATCGCCGGTATGAATGAAGCCGTAAATTTTGTTTTTTAGGGAAGTGTATTTTATGAAATCGAGAAGACAGGCAGCACTTTTGGAAATCATACAAAGCTATGATATAGACACTCAGGAGGAGCTGATTGAAAAGCTTAAGCTGAAAGGGTTCAATGTAACGCAGGCTACCGTATCCAGAGATATAAAGGAGCTTAAGTTTATAAAAGCACCTGCGGGAAACGGACTTTACAAGTATACCGTAGGGACAAAGACCGAGATTGACGAACAGTCAGGCTTCAACAGCCTGTTCAAGACAGCAGTAGTAGACATTGATTTTTCTCAGAATATGATAGTGTTAAAGACAACAAGCGGTATGGCACAGGGAGTATGCGTTGCTCTTGATTCGATAGAGCTTGACGGTATTCTGGGAACAATAGCAGGAGACGATACCATATTTGTGGTAGCGTCCTCAAGCAGCAGGGCGGCATCGCTTACATCAGAGCTTAAAAAAATTATTTAGAAACGGTGAGTTGTTATGCTTAATTCGTTATATATAGAAAATGTTGCGGTAATTGAAAAGACTGATATAGAGTTCGGCAAAGGCTTCAATGTTCTCACAGGTGCAACGGGAGCAGGAAAATCAATAATAATAGGTTCAATAAACGCACTTCTGGGAGGAAAAATCTCAAAGGATATGATACGCTCGGGAGAAGAGTTTGCTTTTGTAAGCGGAAGCTTTTCCTGCAAGGACAGTAGCATAAACAAAATGCTTACGGAATACGGATATGATGTGCAGGAAGGAGAAGAGCTTATACTTCAGAGAAAGCTCAGTCTTAACGGAAAAAGCTCATGCAGAATTAACGGACGACCGGTAACGCTTTCGGTTCTGAGAGAAATAGCAGGTCATCTTGTAAATATTCACGGTCAGCACGAAAGCTATAATCTTATGTCGCCGGAAAGACACATTTCATATATAGACAGCATGGGAAATCTTGCTCAGATAAAGGAAGAGTACAGGAGAAATCTTGCAATACTGCGTGAATGCAGGCGTAAGCTTTCCTCTGCAAAATCAGATACCGCTCAAAGAGAAAGGGAAATAGATTTACTCAGGTATCAGGTAAAGGAAATTGAGGACGCTGCCATACAGGAGGGTGAGTACGAAGCTCTTAATGATGAGCTGAAAAGGGCAAAGCATGCAAAAACCATAGCAGACGCACTCAATCAGGCAGAGAAGCTTCTTCTGGGTGACGGCGAATATTCCTCCGGCATATCTGACATTAGGGAATGTGCAGGATTTTTGAACGGTATAACAGAGTATGTTCCGGAAGCTGAAGCTCTCGGAGAAAGAATTATGAATGCTTTCTATGAATTGCAGGACTGTTCGTTTGAAATAAGCTCAATCAGTGAAAATGCCGATACAGACCCATACAGGATTGAGGAAATTGAAGAACGTCTTAACGTTTTGTACAGGCTTTCAAAAAAGTATGGAGAAACTACAAAAGAAATTCTTGAATTTTCTGAAAAATCAAGGGAAAGACTGGAATATCTTGAAGAATATGAGTATAATATGGATATTCTTCAAAAAGAATACGATAAATATTTTGATATAACCAAAAAGCTTGCATTGGAGCTTTCGGAAAAAAGAAGGGAAATATCATCAGGCTTTATGTCAAGGGTAAAGAACGAAATGACATATCTTGATATGCCTAATGTTAACCTTAAAGTCAGTATTGAAAGATGTCCTCTGAACGAAAACGGCTGTGACAAGCTTGAGTTTTTAATCTCAGCAAACCCCGGGGAAGCTCCGAAGCCTGTATCAAAAATAGCATCAGGAGGAGAGCTTTCGAGAATGATGCTTGCAATCACAAACGTAATAGCTTCAGACAATATAGTAGAAACTATGATTTTTGATGAAGTGGATACGGGTATAAGCGGAAGTGCATCGCAGAAGGTAGGCTATAAGCTTAAAGAACTTTCAAAAACAAGGCAGGTAATATGTATTACACATCAGGCTCAGATAGCTTCTCTTGCGGACGAGCATTTTCTTATAGAAAAGAATGTAAGCAATGACAGAACCTTTACAACAGTATCTCCTTTGGATATGGAGCAGCGTAAGCATGAGCTTGCAAGAATTATAGGCGGAGTTTCCATAACGGAGCTTACTCTCAGACACGCCGAGGAAATGCTTACAAATAACTGACGCTAAAATAATAATAAAAAATATCAGCTACGCTCGGGCTGCGATTGCAGCCGTCAAAAGCGTAGCTTTTGACAAATTACAAGGTTATAACCTTGTAATTTCCCCGTAAACCTTGTTTACGGGGGACTGCAATCGCATAGTGCTGACGCATGCAGGGATTAAAAAAATATACTAAGCAGGTACGTTATATGAAAAACTGGAAAGTTGAAAAAGTTGATAAAGAGCTTGTGAAAAATATAGTTTCCGATACAGGAATACCCTCAATCACGGCTATGCTTATGAGCATAAGGGGAATAACCGCTCCCGAGGAAGCCGAAAGGTTTCTTTACGAGAATGAAGAGCTTGACGACCCGTTTCTTATGACGGATATGGAAAAGGCGGTTGAGCGTATAGAAAAAGCCATAGATAAAAATGAAAGCATATGTATTTACGGAGATTATGACGCAGACGGAGTAACCTCTACAGCTATGCTCTATGACTATCTCAAGGGCAGAGGTGCAAATGCAGACTATTACATACCTTCGAGAGAAGCAGAAGGCTACGGAATGAACAAAGGTGCTGTAGACAAAATAGCCCAAAGCGGAGCAAGTCTTATAATAACGGTAGATAACGGAATATCGGCAATAAATGAGATAGAATATGCAAAAAGTCTTGGTATAGATACAATTGTCACAGACCATCACACACCGCCGCAGGAGCTTCCGAAAGCCGTTGCAGTTGTAAATCCGCACAGAAAGGACTGTATGTCGGAATTTAAGTTTTTGTCGGGAGTGGGAGTTGTATTCAAGCTGATTATGGCTATGGAGGACGACAGCTCCGATACTGCACAGCTTCTGGAAAGATATTCAGATATAGCTGCAATAGGTACTATAGGGGATATAGTTTCCCTTACGGGCGAAAACAGAATACTTGTAAAAAACGGACTGCAAAAAATTATGTCGCTGCACAATACGGGAATAACGGCACTTCTCGAAACGGCAGGAATAAAGGGAAACAAGCTTACGGCAGGTAAAATATCATTTACTGTAGTTCCGCGAATAAATGCCTGCGGACGGCTTTCGCTGTCGAAAAAATCTGTAACGCTTCTTTTGACAAAGGACAGGGAGCTTGCACATTCAATAGCCTGTGAGCTTTCGGAGGACAACAAAACAAGACAGGATATAGAAAAACAAATTCTTAATGAGGTTGTCAGCTGTGTTGAAAAAAATCCGCATATAAAATACAAGCCTGTTATGGTAATAAGCGGAAAGGGCTGGCATCAGGGAGTAATAGGCATAGTCTCCTCAAGAATAAAGGACATTTACGGAAAGCCGAATATAATAATAACAACAGACGGAGAAAACGCAAAGGGAAGCGGAAGAAGCATAGAGGGCTTCTCACTGATAGAAGCTATAACGGAATGTCAGGATTTGCTGTCGGTTTTCGGCGGTCACCCTATGGCTGTGGGGCTTAGTATGAAAAGCTCTGACATTGAAGAGCTTTCAATAAGGCTTAACGCTTTTGCAGGAAGAAAGGGAATTATAATGCCGTCTCTGAATATTGACTTCAAGCTTAATCCTAAATTTCTTACCGTTGAAAACGTAAAAAGCATATCAATGCTGGAGCCGTTCGGTGCAGGAAATCCTACGCCTGTTTTCGGACTCTACAATATGTGCCTTAAATCCATAGTTCCGGTAGGCGGAGGAAAACATTTAAGGCTTGCATTTCAGCGTGAAAGTGTTATTATTAATACAATGATGTTCTTCACAACGGCAGAGCAGTTTCCGTATATAGTAAACGATACTGTGGACTTGGCGGTAACTGCGGATATAAACGATTACAACAACAAGGAGTCCGTAAGTATAATAATAAAGGATATAAAGCCGGCAGGTCAGGATAATGCAGCTATGCTGGAGTATAACGGGCTTTTTGAAAAACTTATGGATTCGGCAGTGCTTACAAAAGAGGAAGCCTTACAGCTTCTTCCTTTAAGAGATGATTTTGCGGTAGTGTTCAAATTTTTGAGAAAGCATGGAGTGTGGAAATATCCAGTTGATATGATGTGCAGCCGTATAAAAAATGAGAAAATTAATTACGGAAGGCTTCAGGTTATCCTGACAGCGATGCAGCAGCTCTCCATTATAGAGATAAAAAAATCAGATAACGGCTTGCAGACCATATCCGTTCTTCCCTCAAAGGGTAAGGCTGACCTCGGACGTGCCAAAATTATGCGTCAGCTCAACAGTTATGTTCAGAATGTCTGAAAATCAGTTTCAGACCTGAAAGTATAGATTAAAGACCGTTAAGGTCGGACATTTGATAGTTATATTTAAAAGGGGGATTTTATATGCCGGAAACAACAGTTCATTATCAGGATTATTCAGAATTGAAGAGATTGATTAAGGAGAGTGGCAGAGATTATGATACTCAGCTTATCGAAACAGCCTATCAGCTTGCTGAGGAAGCTCACGGAGATCAGCGTAGAGTATCAGGTGTACCGTACATTCTTCACCCCACGTCAGTTGCCTGTATTTTGGTAAAGCTGGGAATGGATACGGAGTCAGTCGTAGCCGCACTTCTTCACGATGTAGTAGAGGATACGGACGTAACTCTTGATATGGTTACAAAAAAATTCGGCAGTGAAATCGCCCACCTTGTTGACGGCGTTACAAAGCTGAAAAAAATACCGTATTCCAGCAGAGAGGTTCAGCAGGCTGAAAACATCAGGAAAATGCTCATAGCAATGTCAGACGACATAAGGGTTATCATAATAAAGCTTGCGGACAGACTGCACAATATGCGTACAATAGAATGTATGAAAGAACAGAAAAGACGTGACAAGGCTCTGGAAAATATGGAGGTATATGCTCCCATAGCCCACCGTCTGGGAATACGCACCGTCAAGGAGGAAATGGAGGATTTATCGTTAAGATACCTCGACCCCGTAGGCTACAAGGAAATAGAAGATGCCCTTGCACTTACCAGAAACGACAGGGAAAAGTTCATTGAAAAAATAAAAGCCGAAATAACGGCAAAGGCTGAAAAATTTGTAAAATCCCTTTACATAGAGGGCAGGGTAAAAAGTATAAACGGAATATACCGCAAAACATTTATGAAAGGCAAAAGTCTTGAACAGATTTACGATATATTTGCCGTCAGGGTTATAGTCGAAAATCTTTCGGACTGCTACAACGTACTCGGAATAGTTCACGATATATACACACCGCTTCCGAACAGGTTTAAGGACTATATATCCACACCTAAGCCGAATATGTACCAGTCGCTTCACACTACTGTTATAGGCAAGGAGGGCATTCCGTTTGAAATTCAGATAAGAACATGGGAAATGCACTATACGGCTGAATACGGTATAGCGGCTCACTGGAAATATAAGCTCGGAATCAGCAAAAAGGATTCAATGGACGAGAAAACCCAGTGGATAAGAAAAATGCTGGAAAACCAGTCTGATGACGAAACCGATATAATAAGCAATATAAAAACAGACCTTGCCTCTGAGGAAGTCTTTGTTTTCACACCGAGAGGCGATGTTCTTAATCTACCTATGGGCTCTACCGTAATAGACGTTGCTTATGCAATACATTCCGAGGTAGGAAACAGAATGATAGGTGCAAAGGTTGACAACAAAATAATGCCTATAGACCATCAGGTTCGTACAGGCGAGATTATAGAGATACTCACCTCGAAGGAAACAGCAGGTCCTAAGCGTGACTGGCTCAATAAGGTAAAATCAAGCGAAGCAAGAAGCAAAATAAAATCTTGGTTCAAAAAAGAATGCCGTGAGGAAAATATTGAGCGTGGAAAGGCTGAAACCGACAAGGTTTTCAAGCATAACGGAATTATTCTTTCCGATGCAGAAAGAGAGGATTTCCTTTCCGAGCTTATGAAGAAAAGCTTTACTACAGTAGATGATTTCTATGCTTCGATAGGCTATGGCGGCATACTTATGTGGAAGCTCATTCCCAGAATGAAGGAGCTTTACAACAAAAAGTATAAAATTCAGGAAAAAGCCGACGAGCTTCTCAGCGTAGAGATAAGAAAGCCCTCATCGAAATCCAGCAGCGGCGTTATAGTCGAGGGTGTTGACGATATGCTCATAAACCTTGCAAGATGCTGTAATCCGATAAGAGGAGATGAAATTATCGGATATATAACGAGGGGAAGCGGAGTTTCCATACATAAACGTTCCTGCAAGAACGTAGTATGTAATATAGACAACCCCGAAAATGCAGAAAGATGGGTCAAGGCATACTGGAGCAGCGAGATTCTTAAAGCCGAAAGCTATCAGACTACCATAGAAATAACAGCTACAGACCGTACAGGTCTTATAGCCGATTTGAGCAACTCGTTAAGCTCTATGCATATATATATAAATTCATTCAGCTCATCAGAATGCAGAAACGGCATAGCAAGCATACGCTTTACTATAACTGTAGGCAGTATGGATCATCTGAAAGTAATTTTTTCAAGGATACTTAATGTATACGGAGTACAGTCCGTAGAAAGAATATAGGATTTACAAATTTCCCGCAGTAAAAATGTGTGGCTGCATCGAATCCACGAAGAATAAACTGCTTGGATAATGCAGTCGCAGCGGCGGGACAGCTGCAAAAAGAAGGAGGTTTTCAGTGAAAGCTGTAATACAAAGAGTTTCGTATGCGAGGGTAAGCGTAAACAATGAGGTAAAGGGAAAAACAGACGGCGGACTGCTGATTTTTGTCGGTGTAGAGGAAGGTGACGACAATTTTCAGGCAGAGCTTCTTGCGAAAAAAATCGCAAATTTAAGAATATTCAGTGACGAAAACGACAAGATGAATCTCTCCCTTTCAGATGTCGGGGGAGGGGCTCTTGTAATTTCAAATTTTACCCTTTGCGGTGACTGTAAAAAAGGCAGGCGGCCGTATTTCGGAGAAGCGGCAAGACCCGAATACGCTCAGCCTTTATATGAAAGCTTCTGCAAGGAGCTTGAAAAATGCGGAGTTAAAAAGACAGAAAAAGGTGAGTTCGGAGCCGATATGAAAGTAGAACTTCTAAATGACGGTCCCGTAACAATTATAATAAATTCAAAGGAGCTTTCACAGAAATGATTGATGTAAAAATAACAATGGTTGGAGAGCTTGCTACCAACTGCTATATAATAACAGATACAGCCACAGGATATAAAGCAATAATAGACCCTGGTGCAACCTCACCGTCTGTAAGGGGAATTATAAAGAACTCACCGGATAAAGTAAAGTATATTCTTCTTACACACGGTCACTTCGATCATATAGGCTATGTAGGTACTATTAAAAGAGAAACAAACGCAAAAATCGTAATAAGCAGGCAGGAAGCAAGCTGTCTTTCAGAACCTGAAAAAAGTCTTTCGCATATGTTTTTCGGAAAAAAGCTCGAATCCGTAATTCCTGATATTCTTCTTGAGGACGGCGATACACTGAACTTGGGCAGCTCGGAAATAAAATTTATTCTGACCCCCGGTCACAGCTCAGGAAGCGGCTGTTATATAGTTGACGAAAAAATATTTACAGGCGACACTCTTTTCCGTCTTTCCATAGGAAGAACCGATTTGCCTACGGGAAGCTACAGGGAAATGGTTAAATCACTTAAAAGACTTTCGGAACTTGAGGGAGAGTATTATATTTATCCCGGTCATGGTGAAGCTTCAATGCTTTCTTATGAAAAAAATTTCAATCCTTATCTTAAACAGGTAATATAAGGTGATTTATGAAAATATATATTATTAACCATACATTTCACTATGAGCTTGAAAATCTGACAAGAGTTTTTTTCCCGAATGAAAAGCTCGAAATGGTAAAGGAAAATATAAGCGTACCGTCAGATAAAGACGGTACATACATAGTCACACGAATATGCAGTGCCGATACAGGAAAAAATATCTCTGTAAGAGTGTGCTTTCCGCAGTATGATAAAGAGCTTTGCAGGAATGTTGATTTTATTGCAGACAGTGAGGAGTACATCTCAGAGCAGGAGCGTGTAATGGCGGTATGCCTTTACGAGCTGCTCAGGGAGTATACAGGAATAACTCCGCCTTGGGGTATTCTTACGGGTGTACGTCCCATAAAGCTTTTCAGACGTATGTCGGACGAGTACGGAACAGAGCATACCAAAGGTTATTTCAGGAATAAGCTTATGGTAACTGAAGAAAAAATACTTCTTTCCGAAGAAACCGAAGCTAACGAAAGAGCTATAATAAATACATCTTCCGATAATTCGTACAGTCTTTATGTTTCGATACCGTTTTGTCCCACAAGATGCAGCTATTGCTCATTTGTTTCTCAGTCTACCGAAAAAAGCAGGGCTCTTATAGAGCCTTATACAGAACTTCTGTGCAGGGAGCTTGAATATACCGCACAGATAGTGTCAGACCTTAATATGAAGCTTGAAACCGTATATATAGGAGGGGGTACTCCGACAACCCTCAGTGCAGAACAGCTTAAAAGAATTATGTCAGTTATAAACAATAATTTCCCGATGAAGAATTGCAGGGAATTTACTGTTGAGGCAGGCAGACCCGATACAATAACCGAGGAAAAGCTCATTGCCATAATTGAGGGCGGTGCGGACAGAATAAGCATAAACCCTCAGACTATGAGTGACAGAATACTGGAAAGTATAGGCAGAAAGCATACGGCACAGCAGACAATCGATGCTTTCTTCCTTGCGAGAAAGACAGGCTTCATGCATATAAATACAGACCTTATAGCAGGTCTGCCTGATGAAAGCCTTGAAAGCTTTCAAAATACGCTAGGAATTATAACCGAACTCAATCCCGAAAGCATAACGGTTCATACGCTTTCGATGAAGCGTTCGTCGGGGCTTACATCTCAGGGAATGCAGATTTTCAGGGAGGCCGCCGAAACAGCTTCAAAAATGCACTCATTTTGCAGAGAGGTTATGCACGAAAAGGGCTACCGTCCCTATTACCTCTACAGACAGAGCAGAATGGTGGGAAATCTGGAAAACACAGGCTATGCAAAAAAAGGCTTTGACGGGCTTTACAACGTGTTTATAATGGACGAAACACATTCTGTTATAGCTTGCGGTGCAGGTGCTGTAACCAAGCTTAAAGATAACAGGGACAGCTCGATACATCGTATTTTCAACTATAAATATCCCTATGAGTATATAAGCAGATTTGATGAAATGCTCAGCCGCAAAGCTTCAGTAAGGCAGTTTAGTGGCTTTTGCTACTGAAAATTCCACATAGCTCATTTAAGTTTGTGGTGAATTTAATTATTAATAAAATAGTAATTGATTATTTTTAAAAAAGGTGATATAATAATTAAAAATTTTTATTTAAATAATCCAAAGGAGAGATTTATATGGGTTTTTTTGATGATATTGTTATAAACGCAAAAACAGCTGCTACTACCGTAGGTCAGAAAGCTAACCAGATTAAGGAATACTCAAAGCTTAAATACGCTGAGAACGGTATAAAGGGTGAAATAGCTAAAAAGAAGCAGCAGCTCGGAGATTACATCTATAACTGCTCAAAGAATGATGCATTGGACAAGGATACAGTTCATAAGTTTGTTGCAGAGATAGACGAGCTTGAGGAAAATCTCCAGATTACAAAGGAAATGATTACTGCTGCAAAGAACAAGATAACCTGTGAGTTCTGCAAGGCTGAGAATGACAAGGATTCCTTATACTGCAATCAGTGCGGAAAAGAACTCAGGAAAGAAGAAGCTGTTGAAAATGCGGAAGAAGCAGTAAGCGAAGAGGACGTAACCGTTGCAGTTGTCGAAGAGGCTGCCGAAGAAGCTGTCAAAGAGGCTGTATGCGAAGAAAAAGCAGAGGAGAAGTCCGAGAGCGAATGCTGCTGCGAAGCTAAGGAAGAAGAAAAGCCTGCTGAGGAAGAGAAAGCTGAGGATGCTGAATAAGCTCTTTAAAATATTGTTTAAAGTTAAAAATGTTTTAACATAGGTCTGTATATATTTTATCGGATTTAGGTTGTATTAAATTGGCGGGATATATTCTCCCGCCAAAATTTATGTAAAGGGCGGCGGAGTTGTGTCAGAAAATTCAAGTCATAAAAACAGTATATACTCAGACGATATGTACACGGACGGGGAATACATTGATATAAACAGTATGGCTTTTCACGTAACGTCAGGCTCAGACAGCAGACGTTCGGACAGCAGAAAAAAAGCATCATACAGCAACAGTGAAAGCAGAACTGCATCGTCACGGAGCAGGAGAAAAACAAGCTCGGATTCGGGAAAATCAAGAACAAGAGGAACAAGGGGAAAGGAAATAGAACAGCAGTCCTTTTTACAGGGAGCTATGGTGCTTACCGTAAGTATAGTTATAGTAAAAATTATAGGAATGCTTTTCAAGGTTCTGTTTGCAAACATCGTTGACGGTGTGGGAAACGGAATGTTCAACAGTGCATACGAGCTTTACAACGTTATATTTACGGTTGCCTCGGCAGGCTTCCCGATCGCCTTGTCGAGAATGGTTGCGGAATACGTTTCCAAGAAAAGGTATAAGGACGTAAGGAGACTGCACAGAATATCAATACCTTTCTTTCTTATAACAGGTATTGTATGCTTTGTGCTTATGATTGCGGTAAGCGGTCTTTATGCTAAAATGGTAGGAAATTCCGATGTACAGCTTCCGATAATAGCCTTGTCACCGATAGTACTTTTCGGTTGTCTGATGTCGATTTACAGGGGATACTTTGAGGGTATGCGTTATATGGTACCAACGGCTGTATCGGAAATTATAGAGGTATCGGGAAAGCTTCTGGTCGGTCTTTCGCTTTCGTATATTGTGAATACATGGGCAAAAAGCGAGTATGCGAAGCATCAAAGCTTTATGGGTGTTGATTTGTCGGGTTACGGAGCTACTGAGGTAAAGGCGTTTATTTCGTCGTGGACGGTTGCCGCTGCATTTGTAGGCGTAGCTTTCGGTTCGTTCTGCGGTTTTGTCTACCTTATGATAAAGTACAATACCTCAAGAGGAGGTATAACAAGACGGCATCTCAGAAATTCTCCTGCCGCAGAGGAAAGCAGTGCACTTTTCAAGAAGCTCACTCTTACGGCAATTCCGATAGGCTTGGGTGCTTTCGTTATGAGTATTGCAAGTACTATAGATTCTATACTTGTAAATAACCGTATTGTAAGTATCATGCAGAGCGGTCAGGGTCATGTATTGCAGTCAATGTATCCGTTTTTGCCGCCAGAGGAAATTTTTACAATGACTGAGGCAGGAGAGTATACAATTCAGGTTTTTCTTTTCGGCTGTTACGGCTATTCGCTTACGTTCCTTATGCTGGTTACTTCTGTTACTCAGGTTTTCGGTCAGAGTGCTATGCCTGCACTTACCTCTGCGTGGACTGTTAAGGATAAAGCTCTTATTAAAAGCAATATAAATACCATACTCAAGGTTACCCTGCTTGTTACACTTCCTGCCGGAATAGGTCTTTCGGTACTCGCAAAGCCACTTCTTACAATGCTTTACGGTGTAAGAATTGAGGTAAGTATTGCAAGGTCTGTATTGCAGGTTATGGGAATTTCAAGCATATTTATAGCCACAAGTACGCCGATATGCAGTATGCTGCAGGCTATAGGCAGGGTTGATATGCCGCTTAAGCTTTACAGCGTAGGTATGATTATAAAGATTGCAATAAATTATATTCTTGTAGGTATTCCTCAGATAAATATACAGGGTGCGGCAGTAGGCTCGCTTGTTGCCTATCTCTTTGTTTCTGTTGTGGGAATATATATAATCGCAAAGGATACGGGAGTTATTCCCGATTTCAGGAAAATACTTGTCAAGCCTCTTTTTGCCGCCGTCTGCTGCGGAGTTTCAGCAAGTCTTGTAAACAGACTGGTGAGAATGATTTTGAAGCCTTCCGCTCTGCCTTTATGGGCTAACAGATTTCTTGTTGTTCCCTCCCTTATAGTTGCCCTGCTGGTATACTTCGCTGTGCTTATCCTTATAAGGGGAATTACAGAGGATGATTTGAACGAAATGCCCGGAGGAAATAAAATAGCAAAAATACTTGCAAAATACAAGCTTTTAAGGTAGAATATACCATACAGCAAATTGTTATGAGTCAGGTGGATATGCTTATGGAATTTGAAACCAAAGAAAAATACGATTTTAGTGACTTAATCAGAATTTTAAAAATTCTGCGAGCTCCCGGCGGCTGTCCTTGGGACAGGGCACAGGATCATCATTCTATACGTAAAAATTTTATAGAGGAAACCTATGAGGTTATAGAAGCAATCGACAATGAGGACAAAGAGCTTCTTAAAGAAGAGCTTGGCGACGTTATGCTTCAGGTTTTCTTTCACGCTGAAATCGAAAGTGAAAACAATTCCTTTGACATAAACGACGTGACAGATGATGTTTGCAGAAAGCTCATTATACGGCACCCCCATGTATTTGCAGACCTTAGTGCAGAAAACGTTGACGAGGCACTGAGTAACTGGGAAGCCGTCAAGATGAAGACAAAGGCTCAGAAAACGCAGACAGATGTTCTTAACAGTGTTTCAAAGGCTTTGCCCTCGCTTATGAGAAGCCAGAAGCTCCAGCAAAAAGCCGCAAAGGTCGGCTTTGACTGGGACAGCGTTAACGGTGCAGTTGATAAGCTTAAGGAAGAAGTTGCCGAGCTTGAGGAGGCTATAGCCGAAAACGACAGCTCTCATATGCAGGAGGAGCTTGGCGATGTTTTATTCTCAGCGGTAAATATAGCACGCTTCATCAATGCCGATGCAGAAAATGTATTGTATAATGCGTGTGAAAAATTCATTTCAAGATTTTCCAAGATGGAACGGCTTGCATATGAGAATAATATTATACTTAATGAAGCTTCTCTCGAAACGCTTGACGGTCTGTGGGAACAGGCTAAAAATAATCATTAAATTTTTTGGAGGAATTAAAAATGAACAGAACAGAACTTATATCAGAAGTAGCAGGAAGAAGCGGTCTGACTAAAAAAGATGCCGAAAAAGCTGTAGTAGCCTTGTTCGATACGGTTATCGACGAGGTTGCAGCAGGAAATAAGGTTCAGATAGTAGGCTTCGGAACATTTGAGCAGCGTATCCGTAAAGAAAGAGAAGGAATTTCTCCCAGAACAAAGGAGAAAATGATTATTCCCGAAGCTAAGGTTCCTGCATTTAAACCCGGCAGAAGCTTTAAAGAAGCTGTCAATAAATAAATATTATATATTTTTTAAGACGTTAAGCACTTTATTGAGCTTAACGTCTTTTGACTTAAACTTAAAGAAATGCTATAATGTAATAAAGAGAGGAGGCAAAAAAATGAGCTATACAGTCTTTAAGGAAGCACCGCCGGTTATATGGGAATTTCTGAATTATTTAAGCAATATTCAGGGAAGGTCTGACCTTACCGTAGATGAATATTACAGGGATTTGCGTACATTTTTCCGCTTTATTATAAAAGACAGGGGACTTGTCAGTAACGATACCGCCATTGACGATATTGATATTTCCTGCGTTGATGTTGAAATGGCAGGTTCTGTTTCTTTTTCGGAAATTATACTCTTTCTGAATTACTGCAAGGACGAAAGGGGAAACTCTGCTGCTACACGGGCAAGAAAAACCTCTTCTCTCAAGGATTTTTACAAGTACCTTACGGTTAAGGTACATAAAATTTCCCGCAATCCTACCGAAGAGCTTGAAGCTCCCCGAAAAGGCAAAAAGCTTCCTAAATATCTTACACTTGAGGAAAGTCTTAGATTACTTGAGGCTGTAGACGGAGAATTCAAGGAAAGAGATTACTGCATACTGATTTTCTTTCTTAACTGCGGTTTAAGACTTTCCGAGCTTGTCGGTATCAATCTTTCGGATTTTAACAGCGACTATCTGCTGACTGTACGGGGTAAGGGAAACAAGGAAAGAGTTATACCGCTGAATCCTGCCTGTGTAAACGCACTCAGGGAATATCTTAAAGTCAGACCTACAAACGAAAGTATCAAAGATAAAAACGCACTGTTTATCAGCAGAAAAAACTGCCGTATGACGGGCAAAGGCGTTTATCATATGGTAAATCATTATCTGACAAAAATCGGACTTGGAAATCAGGGATATTCACCGCATAAGCTCAGGCATACCGCCGCAACTTTGATGTATCAGAAGGGCGGTGTTGATATAAGAACTCTTCAGGCAATACTCGGACATTCAAATTTAGGTACAACCCAGATATATACGCATATTGCAGATGAACAGATTGAAAGTGCTTTAAATTCAAATCCTTTGGCAAAATTATGACAGTCAGCATAAAAATAAATATAAAAATATTTATAAAAAATCTTGAAATTTATGAAAATTTATGTTAATATAAGGGTGCGGAAATGATTTTCCCTTATTATCTGAAAATTACATACAGCAGTGCAGATTACGGTTACTTCTATTGGTGGTTGTTTTTCCGTTTACGGAAAAACGTTTTTTCCCGTTGTCGATTTTTCTCTGTATGTAATCATACATTTTGGTTGTTGCACACAGCAGTGCGGATTGCGGTTACTTCTTATAATATCGCCTAATATCGCCGTCAATTTATTCTTTGTGTGCAGTTATACCTGCCGGACTTGTCGGTTCGGCTTTTTTGTTTTTCAGCTTTTTATCCGTCTGAGAGGAGTGCTTGTAATAATGTCTAAATTCAATCAGAAAAATACTGACAAAACCGTAAACCGTGAGGGCTACGCTGCATATAAAATGGACGGAAAGGAACAGCTTGTTTCCGCTGTGCTTACAACTATGTTCAAAGAGCCTAAGTACTACGGCTCAACGGACAGCGATGTTGTAAGACTGGCGACTGTATGTGTAAGGGAAAATCCCGAATTTCTTAGCAGGCTTGCCTGCTATGCACGAAACGAGTTCAATATGCGTTCGGTAAGTCATGTACTTGCGTGTGTAATTGCACACGAGGCAAACAGATATACAAGAAAAACCGTAAGAAATATCATTGTCCGTCCTGACGATATAACTGAGATTATGGAATGTTATCTTCAAATGTATGGCAAGCCCTTTCCGAACGCTCTTAAACGTGAAATAGCCAAGCAGATACAATGCTTTGATGAATACGCTGTTGCAAAGTATAACGGCAGACATCAGACAATGAAATTCAAGGACATTTTACGCATTACTCACCCTACTCCTAAAAATGAAGAAACCGAAGCTCTTTTCAGAAAAATTCTTGATGATACACTAGAAACACCCTATACTTGGGAAACTGAGGTTTCAAGACGCGGCAATACCAAGGAGGTATGGAATGAGCTTATTGCATCGGGCAAGGTCGGATATATGGCACTTCTGAGAAATATGCGTAATATAATTAAGAGCGGTGCAGATATAGAAGCCGTACTGAAGATTATTTCCTCAAGGGAACAGGTTTTAAAAAGCCGTCAGCTGCCGTTCCGCTTTTACAGTGCATACCTTATGCTGCAGCAGGCAGGCTTTATGACACCTGATATTCACAATGCATTGGAGCAGGCTATTACCGCTTCGATAGAGAATATGGAGCCTGTTACGGGACGCACTCTGATAGCCATTGATATTTCAGGCTCAATGAGTGCGGCTATCGCAAGAAATTCTACAGTAAGATGTAATGACATAGCTGCACTTCTCGGTGCGATTTCAAGCCGCCTGTGCGAGGACGCTGTGGTTTGCTGCTTCGACTGTGCAGGGAGCTGGTCGGCTGTTCCCGATAAAAGCGGTTATATGATAAAGCGTTACGGAAAATATGATTCCATATTAGACATATGCAGTAAAAGCCGTTTTAACGGCGGTGGTACTGATATGAGCCTTCCTATGATATATGCTTTGGAAAAAGATGAAACCGCACGTATCAGACCATTTGACAGAGTAATTTATTTAAGCGACAATGAATGCAACAACTCTTATGACGGCTTCGACAGAACTGTTCAGGAACTGATAGAAAAATACCGCTTAAAGTATAACCCTGATTTCTGGGTTCACGGTGTGGATTTGCAGGGATACGGAACACAGCAGTTCTGCGGCAGGAACTTCAATCTTATTGCAGGCTGGAGCGAAAAGGTACTTCCCTTTATCAATCTTGCTGAAAAGGGTGCAGGCTCTCTGACAAAGGCAATAGAAGAATATGAAATTGAGTAATAATCCGATAAACCTCAAAAGACAGGCTTTTTGTTCTGTCCTTTGAGGTTTTCAATATTTCTAAAGTATAAAAACATAAGGTTTAGGTCAAGCCTTTTCAAAGGCTTGCGGGTCAAGGGCAGAGCCCTTGCGGTTTCCAAAGGCAGAGCCTTTGGTCAGGATTTTTAAGGGTGTAAACACACAAGGCAGAGCCTTTGGTCAGGATTTTTAAATGTGAAGCTTTAAGCTGAAAATTTGATTGACAACTAAAGAAGAGTTAAGTATAATTATGTTATATATGACAACCTGTCATTTTTAAGAGGTGAACGCTGCTTGATAAAACAGACATACTATAATCTTCCCTCAGACAAAAGGGAAAGAATAATGAAAGCTATAGTTAAGGAAACCGAAAGCAAGTCATACGATAAAATATCAATCAATAAGATTGTAAAGGACGCAGGAATTTCCCGTGGGAGCTTTTACCAGTATTTTGACGATAAGTGGGATTTGCTTATTCTGATGCTGAAGGACTTTTACATAAGGGTGAGCAGAGAATGTATAGATGCACTCAAAAGCAGCGGAGGCGATATATTCGGAGCCTCCGAAAAGGTATTCAGGTTTGTAATAGTGGAGTACTATTCAGAAAAGTACGGTTCTGCACTGAAAACATTATTTCTTCATTCAAATGTAAATACTGTGGAATTTCTTAAAAGAAAGCGTGACAATGAATGCGGAAAAAGTCTGCTTGACGAAATAAAGGAGCTTATCAACCGTGATATGTACAATATTACAGGTGAAGCTTCCATAGAATATATAATAACCATACTCACCTCGCTTATGATGAGATTATGGTTTGAGGTTTTTGTTCTTGATAAGGACGGGGAAGAAATATGCAGGGAGCTTAGCTGTATGTTTCTTATAATCAAGCACGGTTTTTCAAGGAGGTAAAAATGTTAGCTAAATTCAGTGTAAAAAAGCCTATGACGGTATTTGTAGCTGTGGTACTCGTAATAGTTCTGGGTGTAGTATCCTTTATGAGTATGACTCCGAATTTGCTGCCGAATATGGATTTTCCTTACGTAATTCTTATGACTACTTATCCCGGAGCAAGTCCCGAGCTTGTGGAAACCGAGGTAACAAAGCCGATGGAGCAATCACTGTCTGTTCTGGACGGAGTACAGAAAATAAATTCCGGTTCCAGCGACAACTACTCTCTTGTTACCCTGAAATACGAGGACGGCACAAATATGGACAGTGCCATAGTGGATCTTAACAGCAGTATAAACACGCTTAAAGGCTCGTGGAACGATATGATAGGCACTCCTGTTATAATGAAGATAAATCCCGATATGATGCCTGCCGCCGTAGTTGCCGTAGACGTTGAAGGAATGAAAACAGTAGAGCTTTCGTCATATATAAAGAACGAGCTTCTCAACAAGCTTGAAGGTGTTGACGGTGTTGCATCAATTTCAACTATGGGCTCTGTAGAGGACGGAATAAACGTAGTAATAAACGAAGAAAAGCTAAAAAAGGTAAACAAAAAAATTCAGAAGGCTATAGACAGCAAATTTGACGAAGGAAAATCCGAATTAAATGAGGCTCTTTCAAAGCTCAACGATGGTCTTGAGCAGACCAAGGAAGGACAGAAGCAGATAAACGCAGGAAAAGATGAGCTTGAAGCCCAAAGAAAATCTGCAAGCGAACAGCTTTCTCAGGCACAGGGACAGCTCAGCGAAAAACAGACTGAGCTTCTTAACGGGAAAATACAGATACTTAATACATTAAGCTCACTTTCAACACAGAGAACACAGCTTCAAAGCACATATGAGCAGATGGCAGGTATTCAAAGTATAATACTTGAGCTTGAAAAGAATATAAACGATATGACCGCAACCATAACTCAGCTTGAGGCATATCAGAAAACGGTCGAAAGGCTTAATGCTGCAATGGAAACACTCTCGCCTGAGAGCGAGGAGTACAAACAGGCTCTCCAAAGACTTGAGGACATTGAAAACAGATTAAAGGAATTCGGATTTAAAACGGCTGAATTACCCCGAAAGATAAGAGAATTCAATGAAACGCTGAACAAGCTTCAGGTATCGCTTGACAGTATGATAAAAGCCGTAACTGACAAGGGCTTTTCGGTTGAAACGTTGCAGACAGCCTTAGACGAAATGAAAAGCGGAATAGATAAGATAGATGAAGCCGTAGCTCAGCTCAATGCAACGCTTGCACAGCTTGAAGAAGGCTCTATAACACTCAACAGTGCTATGAACGAGCTTAACAAGCAGAAGGACGAGGCTGAATATAAAATGAATACTGCCTATACGGAGCTGAGAGTAAATGAAAGTACACTTGCAGCTACTCAGGCACAGCTTGAAAAAACGAAATCCGAGCTTGAGGGTTCGCTTGACACTGTAAACGAACAGCAGAAGCAGACAAAGGATAAATCCGACGTAACCAAAATGATAACCATAGAAATGGTTTCGGGAATACTTACGGCACAGAACTTTTCAATGCCTGCCGGGTACATAACAGAGGGCGGAACAAAATATCTTGTAAGAGTAGGTGACAAGCTTGCTGACGAAAAGGAAATGAAGGAGCTTCTTCTGTTTGATATGAAAATGGACGGGGTAGACCCCATATATCTGAAAGACGTTGCGGATATATTCACAAAGGATAACTCAGACGAGATTTATGCAAAAATAAACGGAAATGACGGAGTGATGCTTTCCTTTACAAAATCCTCACAGACGGCTGTTGCAACTGTATGTGACAATATAAAGAAAAAGCTTGACGACATAAAAGAAACCAACAGCAATTTCAACTATACAATCCTTATGGATCAGGGTAAGTATATAAGGCTTGTTGTCGGAAACGTTCTTCAAAATCTTATTGTAGGAGCGGTATTTGCAATAATTGTACTTCTGCTGTTTCTGAGGGATTTCAAGCCTACCTTGATAGTAGCCTTTTCGATACCGCTTTCTGTCGTATTTGCGATAGTTCTTATGTATTTCAGCGGAGTTACAATGAATATAATCTCACTTTCAGGACTTGCCGTCGGTGTCGGTATGCTTGTTGATAACTCGGTTGTTGTAATTGAGAACATATACAGACTGAGAAGTCTGGGATATTCTGCCATAAGAGCTTCCGTAAACGGAGCAAGGCAGGTTGCAGGAGCTATAACCGCATCTACAATTACGACTGTCTGCGTATTTCTTCCTATAGTTTTCGTAGAGGGTATTACAAAGCAGATATTTGTTGACCTTGCACTCACTATAACGTATTCGCTTATGGCAAGTCTTATAGTTGCCCTTACACTTGTTCCTGCGATGGGGCAGTCGCTGTTCCGAAAAACCAGGGAGCATAAGCATGGCTTAATGGATAAGCTTCTCGGATTATATGAAAAAAGCATAAGATTTACTCTTTCACACAGACTTGTTGCACTTCTTCTTGCTTTCGTCCTGCTTGTCGGAAGTGCTGTTCTTGAATTTACAAAGGGCTTCAGCTTTATGCCCGATTCAAGCAGCAGCGAGATACAGGTAAGTATGACTATGCCAAAGGGAAGCAAGCTTGATGATACTGTAAAAGCAATAGACAAGGTTCTTGAAACAATAAATTCCTCGGGAAAGGAAAAATTTGAAACCATAGGAGCAATGGTAGGCGGAAGCTCCGCCATAATGGGTATCGGCGGAGGTTCGGATAACGGTGCTGCGTCAGTGTACATAGTTCTCAAAGAGAATTACGCAAAGGAAAGCGGAAAAATATCGTCTGAGCTTTCGGAAAAATTCAAGAATGAATTAAGCGAGGATATAAAATTCAGCGTAGGAAGCAGCGGTATGAGCTCAATGGCTGCACTTATGGGAAGCGGCATAGGCGTAACGGTGTTCTGCGATGACCTCGACAAGCTTCAGAAAACTGCAAACGATATTGAGGCACTCATCAAAAGAGTAGACGGCGTAACCGAAACCGATAACGGCATACCTGATACTACAAGCGAAATAAGAATTACCGTTGACAAGGAAAAGGCTATGGAAAATTCACTGACCGTAGCACAGGTGTTCCAGCAGCTTTCAGGAATAATAAAAAATGAAAACAAGTCTACATCTCTTACCTCAGGGGACGGAAGCTCCATAGACGTTATGGTAATAGACGAGAATAAAAAGGAAATAGAAATCGAAGAGCTTATGGACGAAAAGCTTACTTATACAGATATGGAGGGTAAGGAAAAATCGGTAACTCTCGGAGAAATTTCCAAAATAACCAGAGAAAAGGCTATGAATACTATTTCAAGAAAAGAGCAGAGAAGATACGTTACTGTGACTGCCGCAGTTTCCGAATATCATACGGTGACCGAGGTCGCAAACAGCATACGGGACGTTGTAAGCTCCTATAAGCACGATTCTGATGTTTCCATAGATTTTTCGGGTGAAAACGAAACAACAATGGAGTCTGTCGGAGAGCTTACAAAAATGCTCTTGCTGGGAGTTATCTTCATATACCTGGTAATGGTAGCACAGTTTCAAAGCCTTAAATCTCCGTTTATAGTAATGTTTACAATTCCGCTTGCGTTTACGGGTGGTTTTCTGGGACTGTTCTTTACAGGCTTTGATATAAGTGTTGTTTCGATGATAGGCTTCGTAATGCTGTGCGGTATCGTCGTTAATAACGGTATAGTTCTTGTGGATTACGTAAATCAGCTGCGTATCGGCGGTATGGATAAAAAGGAGGCTCTCGTTGAAGCAGGCAAAACAAGAATGCGTCCAATACTTATGACTGCAATTACTACAATTATAGGTCTTGTTTCTATGGCTCTCGGAATAGGCGAGGGTACCGAAATGATGCAGCCTGTAGCTATAGTCTGCATATTCGGTCTGCTGTATGCTACGCTTATGACACTTTTTATCGTACCCGTAATGTACGATGTGATGAATAAAAAGCCTATGCGTATCGTAAACACAGAGGAACTCGAAAGTATTGACGACTGATGCACATACCTTTGGCGATTGCAGTCCACGGCGGCGAATGCCGCCGTGGAAATTCAAGGCTATGCCTTGAATTTGTAAAAAGCGAATGCTTTTTACATCTGCAATCGCAGCAGGCACGTCTGCATTGTTGATTTTAAATAATATTTAAATGTATTATTTCAATTAATCGTACAATTTGAGCATTTACCCTTGACACTGCATATATAAAATGCTAACATATACATTACTGGAAGAGTATGTATGCAGTCTCAATGCTTTGATAACTGTTTTTGCCGCAGCCGCAGCTTTCGGCAAAATGAGAATATACGGAGGAAAAGTAAATGACGTTTTGGGAAGCTTTTTATGAAATAAGAGATATTTTTATGCACTCCGGCTTTAACGGATATAACGGAACTCTTGCTATGCAGATTACTATGACAGGAGAGGGAGGGGGAATCTTCTATGTTAAGTTTGAAAATGAGAATTTATTTGTAGAGCCCTTCAACTATACTGAATTCAACGTTCTGTTCATAGCTGATACCTTTGACTTTCTCAGGATAGCAAGGGGAGAAATGAGTACAACCTCAGCCTGTGCTATGGGAAAACTCAGAATTGAGGGCGATACAAGCAAAGCCGTTGAGCTTAAAAGACTTGTAAGGAAAAATTACTGATTTTTTCGCTGCGAACAGTCGGAAGTCGGGAAAAGCGAAAGAATGATTTTAATTGACAGCAGGATTGACAGGTTCAGTTTTTTGACACATTGCTATCATTTCAATCCCAAAAAACTTTAATTCCCGAGTGACATGCTGCTCCCGCCTCTAAGCTGACGCTTAGAGGCGGGAGCTTCTCATTCAATTAAAACAGCATATCCGTCAGGAGCATCTCTGCTTGTCATTATGAGAAGTGAGAGCGACAAAAATCTCATATAAAAACTATCAAATGTTCGTTCGTTGATTATTCACAAAAAATATTGTCAAAGTTTTATACGAATACCTCGCAAAACAAATTGAAAAATCAAAATCGGCTGATGTCAGAGATATTTCCAACCGTGTTGTCAATATCCTCACAGGAGCAGACACAGGACTTGTTGAAGATGACAATCCGTTTATTATTGTTGCCGAAGACCTTGCTCCGTCCGAAACCGTACAGCTTGACAAAAGTAAGTTGCTGGGCTTTGTTACCCGTCTGGGCAGTACCAACAGTCATACCGCCATTCTGGCTCGTAATATGAATATTCCTGCATTGATTGGTACGGAAATCAGCGAAAGCTGGGACGGTAAACTAGCCATAATTGACGGCTACAACAATTGTATATATATCGAACCTACGGAGGATTTGTTAAAGACACTGGATAAAAAGCGTATCTATGACTTACAGCAGAGAACCTTGCTTCAGGAACTCAAAAAGAAACCGAACATTACTCTTGACGGTAAAGAAATCAATTTATATGCCAATATCGGAAATGTATCTGATGTCGGTATGGTATTGCAGAATGACGCAGGCGGTATAGGTCTGTTCCGTTCAGAGTTTATATATCTCCATTCCGAAACATTCCCTACCGAAGATGAACAGTTTGCCATTTATAAGCGTGTTGCAGAAATGATGGGCGGCAAGAAAGTCATTATCCGTACACTGGACATAGGTGCAGACAAACAAGCAGATTATTTCCAGCTGCCAAAAGAGGATAACCCTGCATTGGGCTATCGTGCTATCCGTATCTGTCTGACACAGCGTGATATTTTCAAAACACAGCTCAGAGCGTTGCTCAGAGCGGCGGCATTTGGCAAAGTCAGTATAATGTTCCCAATGATTATATCTGTGCGTGAAGTCAAAGACGCAAAGGAAGTTCTGGCAGAATGTCGTAAGGAACTGATAGCCGAAGGCAAACAGGTCGGTGAGGTAGAAATCGGTATTATGATTGAAACACCTGCATCTGTTATGATAGCTGATGAACTTGCTGAAGAAGTGGAGTTTTTCTCTATCGGCACAAATGACCTGACACAGTATACACTGGCTATTGACCGTCAGAACCCTAAGCTTGACCCGTTCTATGACCCGCATCACCCTGCGGTACTGCGTATGATTGAAAAGACTGTACAGGCAGGACACAGACATAATTGCTGGGTAGGAATATGCGGCGAACTGGGAGCAGATACCTCTCTGACAGAAACTTTTATGCGTATGGGTCTTGACGAACTGAGTGTCAATCCCGGAAGTATTCTTTCATTGAGAAAAATTATCCGCAGTCTGGATTTAAGTAAATAAGAAAACGCAGCCGTCTGAAAAAAACGACAGACGACTGCTTTTTTATAACATACCAAAATAATTTTTAAAAAGAAAGAAAGGTGAAAACCGTTATTGAAAAAATCAGTTTTCATTAGCGGTCTTGAAAATGAAAATATGGACAAAAGAAGAACGCTACCGTGTTCTGAAAAACGAAGGTGAAATCCGACCTCTTCACGAACATATTATTCAGTCGGACTACCGTCAGCACTATCATATACAGGGTGTTACAGGCTTGCTGAATGACCCTAACGGATTTGTCTTTCATAACGGTCTGTGGCATCTTTTCTATCAGTGGTGTCCGTGGGGAGCAGTCCACGGTCTGAAATACTGGTATCACACTGTTTCCGAAAATCTGATAACTTGGCAGAACAAGGGCATATGTATCCGTCCCGATACGGAATATGACAATAAAGGTGCTTATTCCGGTTCGGCATTGCCTTTAAAGCATTCGGTTTATCTTTACTACACGGGAAACCACCGTGACGAGGACTGGACACGCAGACCTTATACCTGTCTTGTCAATATGAAAGACGATGGAACTGTAGAGAAATACCAACCTCTTTTCGGAGCAAATGAAAACTATACGGAACATCAGCGTGACCCGAAAATTATTTTCAATGAGCACAACGGAAAATACTACCTTATTATAGGGGCTCAGACACAGGAGAAAAAGGGGTGTATTATCATCTACACTTCCGATTGTCCTACTGAAAACTGGCATTTTGCAGGAGAACTGAAAGTTCCTGGTTTTGAGAATTTTGGCGATATGTGGGAATGTCCTTCCATTGAAACTATCAGCGGTTATGATGTGCTGATATTCTGCCCTCAGCATATCCGTCTGGCAGAACGTGGCGGTGCTGTGCATCACAGCGGTTATCTGTTGGGACATATGGATTGGGAAAACCTTATATTTACACCTGATAATACCCGTTTTCATGTGCTGGATTTCGGGTTTGACTCTTATGCTGCCGAATGTGCGGCAAATCCTGATGATAAGAACAAGGCAACATTGGTAGCATGGATGGGTCTGCCTGATGCTTCATATCCCACCGATGAAGAAGAGTGGTCAGGCTGTCTTACTCTACCCCGTGAATTGCGTGTGAGAAACCGCCGTCTGATTCAGCAGCCACTGGACGGATTAAGGCAACTGCGTGATGAAAAAATTGATTGTGAAAGTACTGACATATTACCCCGTGTGTGCGAAATGGAACTTATCAGCAGAGGCGGTAATCTGACACTGAAGCTTTTTGCCAAAGCAGACGGCAGCGGAGGACTTATTGTCACCTATGATGATACGGTAAAACAGATTACGGTAGACCGTTCTCAGATGAACCTCCGTTTCAATACGGAACTGGGAGAACAGCGTACACGTCCTCTGCCTAAAGGATTATTTCATCTTCGCATTTTTATCGACCGAAGTTCTGTGGAAATTTTTGTAAATGACGGAGATGCCGTATTTTCTTCCCGTATTTTCCCCACAGAAGAAGAAAAACGCTTTATTATAAACGGTGATGTGTCTGTGCATATGTGGAAACTGAAACGTGCTGTGGAAGAAGACTTTGTTGTAGACTGACAGAGTGTACAGTATCAGCGAGCTAATCCCATATGTCCAACGGTTTTGTTTTATGAGCCAATGCTGTCAGCACACTCTCGTTTCGTCAGAGTATTCTTGCCCAAGCAGGATACAAACAAATAGAAGCCTGCGTTAACGCTGCTGCGATTGCAGCTGTCTGCAAACTTTGTTTGCAGACAGCTATTGAGGCTATGCCTCAATCTCCAATCAAAAGCTTTGCTTTTGATTGGCTGCAATCGCATATCTGAGCGATTACGCAGGCTTTTATCTGTATTTTCAGAATAAGGTTAAATTAGAAATTGAACACAAGATGTTCAATCAGAATTTTAGAGCCTATAATCAGAAGTATAACACCTCCGAAAAGACCTGAATGAACTGAAAGAACATAACCGAAAAATTTTCCCAGATAAATTCCGAAAAGACTTATGATAAAGGTTATCAAGCCTATTGTAAAAACGGCTGTAAACATTTCTGTAAGGCTTGAAGCTCCTGCTGCCGACGGAAGTATAATACCTGTTGCAAGAGCGTCTATACTGGTTGCAAGAGCAAGTATAAGCATAGTACGCAGAGAAAGCATATTGTGTTTTTCCCGGACTCCTCTTACACGTATTTCGTTTATATAGTCGGCAATCATTTTAAAGCCTATTACCGACAGTATTCCGAATGCAACCCAGTGGTCAACATCTTTTATGAAGCTTTCTCCGGCTTTGCCGAACAGCCAGCCTGTTACAGGCATAATAAGCTGGAAAAATCCGAAAAAAAATGATAATTTAAGAGCATATGATATTTTCACGGATTTGCTTAAAGCTCCGTCAGAAACGGAAACTGCAAAGGCATCCATGGCAAGTCCTACGGCTATTGAACAAATTGAAAAGTAATCCATAAGCTTTTGTCCCTCTTCTGCAATATTACTAAACTATATTGCAGAAGAGGGACAGTTATTCCGTATTTTATATTAAGCTTATATTTTTCTGTGAAGCATTCTTGCCTCCCTTACAGAATTTATAATCATAGCTTTTTCCGTTCTGCTTTCGGAAACAATATCGGCTGTAAATTCAACAAAGCTCCACGCAAGGTATATAATATATCCTGTGGCAATCAGCATTTTTGAAAAGATATTTACAGCGATATAAGAAATAGTGCATAACGCAATATAGAAAAATTCCTCAGCAATTACGGCTTGCTTTGGAAATGCTGTAACAAGAAATCTGCGTACAGCTGAAAGCATAAGTGAAATTATCACAAGGTTTACCATATTCTTTACATCTCCAATAAATAATATTATATCTTTATAATAATTTTACACTTGAAGATGGAATTATTTTGGTATATTTTCTGCAATACTGCTAAAATTTAAGAATGTACAGATTTAAAAAGAGAAGGCGATTGCAGATAATCCGAATATCGGATTATCGTACATATAATGCTTTGACATTATATGTACGATTTTTGCGGAAATTTCCGCAAAAATCCGCAATCGCCCCATAGCTGAGCAGAAGCTTAAAGAATTATTCTCTTATAAGATGATTTTCTGCAAGGTATTCATCATAACCGGAAGTAATATCCTTGATGCCGTCCTCCTGAATAAAAATAATTCTGTTTGCTACAGTAGAAATAAATTCGTGGTCGTGCGAAGTAAACAGAACTATACCGGGGAAGCTTGTAAGTCCCTTGTTTACGGCTGTTATAGACTCCAGATCAAGATGGTTTGTAGGCTGATCGAGAACAAGCACGTTAGCTCCGCCCATCATCATTTTTGAAAGCATACAGCGAACCTTTTCGCCTCCGCTGAGAACCTTTACAGGCTTGAAAACGTCCTCGCCGCTAAAAAGCATTCTGCCTAAGAAGCCTCTCAGATAAGTTTCGGTATGGTCAGAGCCGTTGTTATATTTTTCCAGCCACTCAAGTATAGAATCATCGCAGCTGTTGAAAAAGGCTGAATTGTCCTTGGGAAAATATGATGTGCTTGTGCTTACGCCCCATTTGAATGTACCGGAATCCTGCTTTTCGTTTTCCATAAGTATTTCAAAAAGAGCAGTAACAGAAGTTTCCTTATCACTTATAAATGCTATTTTGTCGCCACGCTCAACTCTGAAAGATACGTTTTTAAGAATGTACTCACCATCGGCTTTTTTAGAAAGTCCCTCAACGGACAAAATTTCCTTTCCAACCTCTCTGTCCTGTTTGAAGCCTACAAACGGATAGCGTCTGCTGGAGGCGGGCATTTCTTCAACAGTAAGCTTATCAAGCAGTTTTCTTCTTGAAGTAGCCTGCTTGGATTTTGATTTATTAGCTGAAAATCTCGCTATAAAGCTTTGAAGCTCCTTTATTTTTTCCTCATTCTTCTTGTTTTGCTGTTTAATCATAGCCTGAACAAGCTGACTTGATTCATACCAGAACTCATAGTTTCCGACATACATTTTTATTTTGCCGTAATCTATATCAACCATATGAGTGCATACGGTATTAAGAAAGTGACGGTCATGGCTTACTACTATTACAGTACCCTCATAGTCCATAAGAAAATCCTCAAGCCACGATATAGCCATAATGTCAAGGTTGTTTGTAGGTTCGTCCATCATAAGAATTTCAGGGTTTCCAAACAAAGCTTGTGCAAGAAGAACCTTTACCTTTTCATTACCTGTAAGACTGCTCATCTGAGAATAAAGTATGCTTTCATCAAGTCCAAGACCCTGAATCAGCTTTGAAGCATCACTTTCAGCTTCCCAGCCGTTCATTTCAGCAAACTCGGCTTCAAGCTCACTTGCTCTTATTCCGTCCTCGTCGCTGAAATCAGGCTTTGAATAGAGAGCGTCCTTTTCCTGCATAATATTATACAGCTTCATATTTCCCATAATCACCGTATCGAGTACGGTATATTGGTCAAAAGCAAAATGATCCTGTTTCAATACGCTCATTCTTTCACCGTCAGGGATAATTACATCACCTGTGGTAGGCTCAAGCTCTCCCGTAAGAACCTTTAAAAACGTTGATTTTCCTGCACCGTTTGCACCTATTACACCGTAGCAGTTTCCGGGAGTAAATTTAAGCTCAACGTCCTTGAACAAATCCGTTCCGCTGAAGTTTATACTTACATTAGATACTGTAATCATATGCCATCAATCCTTTTTCAATATTGTGTACTACATATTATAGCATTGAATTTAATATTAAACAATAGATAAAAAATTTTAATTAAAAGAGTATGGATACATAATTATATCCTAAAAATATATTGTATATATAATTTCAGATTCTAGTTAAAGAGATACGTAAAAATAGCTAAATTTAGTATTTTATTTTAGTTAAAATTGTAACAGTAATGGAAATTTTGATAATTATTTGACAATGTGCTTGCAATAATTATATAATGTACTTGTTGCTCAGGTACATTGAATGTACCGGTGATTTTAAAATGAAATTTTCACTTTTCAGAAAGAAGGTATTTTTAATGGCTGCTACTAAAAAGACAACAACAAAGAAGACTACAAAGGCTGCTGAAGCAGAAGTTAAGAAAGAGGTGGCTGAGGTAGTTGCTGATACTGCCGTTGAAGCTGTTGAAAAAAAGACAGCTAATGCAAGAAAGACAACAACTGCTGCAAAAAAGACAACTGCCGCTAAGAAAACAACTGTTGCTGCTAAGAAAGCCGTTGAACCTACAGTTGAGTTTTTTGTTGAGTACAACGGTGTTCAGGAAACATATACTTCCATAGTTGAGAACGTTAAAAAGACATACTTTGAAAGTCACGGTGACGCAGATGTTACTTCTGTAAAGATTTATCTCAAGCCTACAGAGAACGCTGCTTACTGTGTAGTTAATGGCGAAGTAGAGTTCAAGATGGACGTTTATTTCTACTAATGATTTTGTTGCTTGCTATAAAGAGATTAAGTGCCGCTTTTTTCAAGCGGCACTTAATAGTGTAGAAAAAGTCCGGTAATCGCCGGACTTTTTCTCATATCTATTGTACAATAAGATACTGTGATGAATATGCTTGTTTTTGATTAAAAATTAAAGTTTATTTCCGCAGTTAGGACAGAACTTAGGTGACTGTCCCTCAGAAGGCTCAAAGCCGCATTTTGAGCATTTAGCCTTGGAGGGCATAGGTTTTCCGCACTCGGAACAGAACTTACCCTTGTTTACCGTACCGCACTCACATTTCCAGCCGTCCGACTGCTGAGGCTTGGGCTTGCCGCACTCATTGCAGAATTTTCCCGTATTGCTTGCACCGCATTCACACTTCCACGAATTTGCGTTCTGCTGTTTCTGCTGAGGCTGGCGAGGCTGAGGAGGAACAAATCCGCCCTGCTGACCGTAGTTCTGCTGCTGATAGCCCTGCATAACGTTTCCGGCCATATTCATACCCATTCCCATACCTATGAATGAGTTCATTGTACCGCCTGAATTGCTTCCTGCATTTTTCAGACCTTCAGCTATGTTCTTAGCCATATATCCGGACTGCACCTGCTGATTGCCGAACATCATACCCTCGGAACGTGATTTTACAATCTTTTCGGAATCCTGGTCATATGAAACAGAAATAGTAGTTTCAACAATCTCAAAGCCTCTGAGCTGTCGCCATTCATCGTCAAGAGCTGTATTGAGGTATTTTGTAAGATTTTTTGTATTGCCGTGAATCTGATATATAGGGTAGCCGTCAATGGACATCTGTCCGAGGGAGTTACGAAGCTCTGTCAAAAATTCTCCGTTGAATTGCTGCTTAATAGCGTTTATATCAATATTGCTGTTTGATATTGTGCTTCCTCTGTCTACAACCTCTGTATAGAATTTCATAGGGTCTACAATTTTGATGGAGTACGTACCATGTGCTCTTATGAAAAGCTCTGCCTGATACATTGCGTCAAAGTAGTTCATAGCGTTTTCTGTACCGAACTTTATACCTCTGATTTCCTGCATATTAATGTAGAAAACTCTCTGAGAACGGGGAGTAGTTCCTCCGAACTTAACTCTTTCAAATGTATCCTTGAGTGCGTCCTTCCACTGACCTGCAAATATTGAAGGCGATGTTGAATCGCTTACCTGATAGTAGCCCTCCTCGCAGGAAGCTGCTATAACTCTTCCTCCGTCTACAAGAAGCATCATTGAGTTAGGCCATACGTGTATAAGTGAACCGTTAGATACAACATTATCCGTACCCTTGTTGGTATTGCGGCGGTCGTTTGCTCTTACCTTCTGACCTGCTGCAAAGACAATGTTGTTGGACATATTTTCGGGGGGCTCAATAATTTCTCCGTACTGGTCGGCAAAAGCTCCTCCTACAGAATTTATCGCTGCTCTGATAATTCCCATTTTAATCTCTCCTTTTCATATAACATTTTTATTTTGAATTTTAAAGTAAATTCGTTAAAATAAAAACAATTATTACTTATTATTTGTATACTATGTATACCTGCCTGATTATTATATAATATTTTACCGAATAATTCAATATATAAATTGTTAATTATCTTTCAAAACTCTTATACGAATTTAAATTATTAAAGTGTTGACATAAAAAACAGAACAAATATAATTTCTATATGATTTTATATTATTTTCAGCAAGGATGCGGCTTTTATTATGAATGAACTCGAAAAAATCAGACGTGCAGCTATGTATCTCGAAAAGCTTTCTATGGGAATTGACCCTCTTACCGATACCGAAATTCCCGAAAACGATATTGTAAGTAATCTCAGAATTTCACGCTGTCTTGCCTACTCGGCAGGAATTTTAAAGGATATTTTAAACGGAAACGGTCGCCTTAAAATCGAAAAGACTCCGTTTTCCATTACGTATGAGCAGCTCAGTAAATTTGAGTATTCAGAGGCTCCCATAACAATATCAGAAATAGCCAGAAGGCTTAATTCTCTTACGGATTGCCTTGGGGTAAAAAAAATAAGCTACAAGGATATATCTCAGTGGCTTATAAGTGTAAATATGCTTGAGGAATTTACAAATATAGACGGAAAGACCTCCAAATATCCCACAGATACCGGTATGGAGCTTGGTATTTTTACCGAAAAGCGAAAAAGTATTCAGTATAATAAGGAATATACGGTTGTAGTATATAACAAAAACGCTCAGAAATTTATAGTTGACAACGTATATGCAATTATGGAATATAACACTCGTTTAAAGAAGAATAAATAGTCTGAACTTTCTTTTGCGAAATTTCAGGAGAAGCTGCTCCCGGTTTAAAGCCTGTTTAAAACCGGGAGCAGCTTAAATTCAAAAAAAGAACATTAAATAACCTTTTTCGTCAAAATCGTAAAGCATACAAATTTTTAGTAAAATATTTTTCATATTTTACTTGACTAAAGGGAAAGCGTGTTTTACAATGAGTTTTGCTTTATGATATGCAATAATAATGGATTTTTCCGTGTTTGCTGTACATAAGGCAACTGCAAATATTTTACGGAGGTGCATAAATTGAGTGAAAATCCTGTGGTTTCTTTAAAAAATATTGAAGTATCGTTTGACGGCGAGGTAATTCTCGATAAAATCAATCTTGATATCAAGGATCGGGAATTTATTACCCTGCTGGGTCCCAGCGGTTGCGGAAAAACCACTACTCTGCGAATTATAGGAGGATTTCTTGAGCCTGACAGCGGAGAACTCTACTTTGACGGTGAGCTTATAAACGACTTGCCGCCGAACAAACGAAATGTAAATACTGTTTTTCAGAAATATGCATTATTTCCACACCTGAACGTTTATGAAAATATTGCTTTCGGACTTAAGCTTAAGAAAAAATCAAAGGAAGAAATTGACAAGGCTGTCAAAAAGATGCTGGCGGTAGTCGATTTGAAGGGTTATGAGAAACGTCCTGTATCCAAGCTTTCAGGCGGTCAGCAGCAGAGAGTTGCCATAGCAAGGGCACTGGTATGCGACCCGAAGGTTCTTCTTTTGGACGAGCCGCTCGGTGCTTTGGATTTGAAGCTGCGAAAAGATATGCAGATAGAGCTTAAGCAGCTGCAAAATCAGCTGAAAACGACATTCGTGTTTGTCACACATGACCAGGAAGAGGCTCTCACAATGTCGGACAGGGTTGTTGTTATGAACAACGGCAAAATCGAACAGATAGGCACTCCTACCGATATTTATAACGAGCCTGCAAATGCCTTTGTAGCTGATTTTATCGGAGAAGCAAATATACTCAACGGAATTATGAAAGAGGACTGTACCGTAATTTTACAGGGCAGGGAGATAAAATGTATTGACACAGGGTTTGAAAGCTATCAGCCCGTAGACGTGGTTATACGACCCGAGGATATAGAAATAGTCAAGCCTGAAAACGGACTTCTTACCGGTATTGTTACAAGCGTTGTTTTCAAGGGCGTACACTATGAAATGGAGGTTGACTGCGAGGGCTGTCTGTGGATTATTCACAGCACCGATTGTGAACCCGTAAACACAAAAATAGGTATGAGCTTTACTCCCGAAAATATTCACATTATGAATAAGCTCTTTCCTACCGAAAACAATATCTTTACTGCTGAGGTTACTTCAAGCGACCCCGAAGGTAATTCTATGGAAATAGAGCTTGAGGGCAATACTCTCGAAGTAAAAGGTCACTGCTATTCTGAGGGTGCGGTTGTGGAAATAACTCTTCCTCCCTCCGGAATTTATGTTGCAGGCGACGGCAACGGTCAGCTTGAGGCTTATATAGAGTCCGTTATATATAAGGGTGAGTACAACGAAATAATTATGGAAACGGAAGAACATAAATGGCTTATGACAAGTACTCAGGACGAGCAGGTTGCTACTACCGCTCCCATATGCTTCAATTTTGAAAATGCTCATTTTTCGGAATACTGCGGCACAAAGCCCTCTTCATACGGAGGTGAGGAGGTATGAAGTCTAAAGCTCCTGCAATACCTTATCTTATATGGATGCTGTTCTTCACGGTTGTACCTCTTGTTATGGTCGTGTACTATGCATTCACCGACAAAAGCGGCTCATTTACACTTAATTCGTTCGTAGACAGCCTTTTCTATACCGACGTATTTATACGCTCACTGTGGATTGCTCTCGTATCAACGGTTATATGTCTTGTTATAGCCTATCCGTTAAGCTACATAATGTCACGCTCAAACGGACGGACACGTACAGCTATAACTATGATGATTATGCTTCCGATGTGGATGAACTTTATACTGAGAATATATGCGTGGGTTCTGCTTTTGCAGAATGACGGTCTTGTTGATACGGCGTTGAAAATATTCGGTCTTGACATTCCTCTTATGGGAAACGCAGGCTCGGTTATACTGGGTATGGTTTATAACTATCTCCCGTTTATGGTGCTTCCTCTGCACTCGGTTATGCTTAAAATAGACGGAAGTCTTATAGAAGCTGCAAAGGATTTGGGTGCAGGCAAGTTCAATGTATTCAGAAAGGTTGTTTTTCCTCTAAGCATACCGGGAATTATAAGCGGCTTTACTGTGGTTTTCGTTCCTACTGCAAGTACCTTCCTTGTTGCTCAGTACTTAGGCGGTACGGGTGACAAAATGATTGGTGACGTTATCGAAAATATTTTCCAGAGAGATAAAAATGTAGGTTCAGCTATTTCGCTTGCCCTTATGGTTATTATTCTTGTACTTGTAATCGTTATGAACAAGTTCGGTGACGAGGAGGCGGCTGTAGCGTGAAAAAAAAGAGAAAAATCGGTTCTAAAATATATATTGCACTGGTTATGCTTTTCCTCTATCTTCCGATTGCCGTCCTTATTCTGTATTCGTTCAACAACGGAAAAACATCCGTATGGAAAGGCTTTACACTCAAATGGTATTATGAGCTGTTCAACAACAGTGCTATTATGACATCTCTTTACAATACTGTTATTGTTGCTGTCATCGCTTCGATAGTTTCCACAGCTTTGGGAACTTTGGCAGCTGTAGGAATTTACAATATGAAAAAGCCTGTAAGAACGGTGGTTACAAACGTTTCAAACGTTCCTATAATAAATCCTGAAATAGTTACTGGTGTATCGTTTATGCTTCTTTTCACATTTCTCGGCAATATTTTTAACTTTGAAATGGGTTTCTGGACGGTTCTTATCGCTCATATAAGCTTCTGTACACCATATGTGGTTCTTAACGTCATGCCTAAGCTCAGACAGATGGATTACAGCATTTATGAAGCGGCTCTCGACCTTGGCTGCAATCAGCGTCAGGCTTTTATGAAAACCGTTGTACCTGAAATTATGCCGGGTGTTATTTCGGGACTGCTTATGTCCTTTACGTACTCGCTTGACGACTTCGTAATTACCTACTTTACAAGAGGTGCAAGATTTCAGACGCTTCCGATTCAGATTTACACTATGCTGAGAAGAAGAATATCACCTACTATCAATGCATTGTCTACCCTGCTTTTCGTGGTTACAATAACGATACTTATAATTGTAAACGTTCGTGAGTACAGAGCTGAAAAAGCAAGGTATGCAAAGCTTTAATATATAAATTTTTATGTTTAAGGAGATATGGAAATTGAAAAAATTACTAAGCTTACTTATGTCCGCACTTGTTATAAGCTCTGCTGCCATTATGGTTACAGGCTGTAATTCAGAAAACGGCAATAATAACGGCAGTAACACAGAAAAACAGGAAATAAACGTTTTCAACTGGGGCGAATATGTTTCAAACGGTGAGGACGGTACTCTCGATACAATAAAGTCATTTGAGGAAAAGTACAATATAAAGGTAAACTATACAAACTATGAGTCGAATGAGGAAATGTACAATCTTATAAAGGAAAGCAATTCTTCCTATGATGTTATAATTCCCTCTGATTATATGATTGCAAAGCTCATAGAAGAGGATATGCTTGAAAAGATTGACTTCAGCAATATTCCCAACTATAATAACGTTATGGAAAAATACAAGAAGAACGATTTTGACCCTAAAGGAGAATATTCTGTTCCCTACTGCTGGGGTGTTGTTGCATTAGCTTACAATAAAAATATGGTAAAGGAAAAACCTGACAGCTTCAGCGTTCTCTGGGACAAGCAGTACAGCGGAAATATTCTTATGTTCGACAACTCAAGAGATGCTATGGCTATAGCTATGCGTCTTAAAGGCATAACTCCCACAAAGATTACCAAAGATGATATAGATATAGCTTCGGCTTATCTTAAAGAGCAAAGACCGCTCCTTAAAAAGTATGTTATGGATCAGGTATTCACGGAAATGGAAGGCGATCAGGCTGCACTTGCTCCCTACTATGCAGGAGATATTGCTACCATGATGGGCAACAATGAAAATCTGGACTACGTTCTCCCCAAGGAAGGCTCAAATCTCTTTATAGACGCTATGTGCATTCCCAAGACAACCAAAAACAAGGCTCTTGCAGAGAAATTCATAGATTATATGCTTGACCCCGAAGTTGCAAAGGCTAATGCGGAATACCTCGGTTATTCAACTCCCAATCAGGCAGCATATGACCTGCTCGATGATGATATTAAAAACAATAAGCTTATCTATCCTGATGAAGAGTACCTTAAAAAATGCTATACCTTCTCAAATCTTCCTACAGACGTTTACAATTATATGCAGGACGAATTTCTGAAAGCTAAGGTATAATGATTTTTAAATCGTAATATTAAACAGCTCAGCGTTGATTTTTACGCTGAGCTGTTATTTTTATATTAGGATTATTATGAAAAATACTATACGTATTGATAAGAAATAATGCATAGAAAACGGCTGCATATGATATTTTTAATTTTTATTTTGGGGTAAAAGTTTTTTGTAAGTAAGGTCTATTGCAAAAGCACCGAGCGGAGCGGTAATCATAATTGCGATAACAGATACTGTAAGTACAGTTTGTCCGCAGTCCAGTCCCATAGCAAGAGGAAGTCCTCCGATAGCAGCCTGAACGGTAGCTTTGGGCATATAAGCGAGCATACAGAACAGCTTTTCTTTTAAAGAAAGCTTTGTACCAAGTACACAAAGCAGTACACCAAGCATACGAAACAGTAAAACTCCAAAAATCAGCAGAACAGCGGACAAACCGGCATTTTTAAGGCTGTCAACGGCAACTGAAGCTCCGACGAGTACAAAAAGGAATGTTTCAGCAGGAATCCAAAGCTTGTCGAAAACACCCGAGAGTAATTTTGCAGCTTGAGCATTTTTTCTTTTTATCTCAGTTCCGAGAGCCATTACAGCGATAAGACCTGCAAACGGTATAAAGGAAGCAGCCCCCTCAAGCTGATTCAGAACGAAGCTTGCTGACATAACGATAACGACCTGCACAGGAATTGAAACAGAAAATTTTTCAAAAAGCAGATATAAAAGCATACCTGTAAAAAGTCCTGTCACAATACCGGTGATGACAGACAGCGGAATGTTTACAAAGCTTATCCACGATATACCCTCTCCGTGTGCGATTCCTGTAAACGTCGTGAACAGAACTATTACAAATACATCGTCAACGGAAGCTCCGGCAAGAATCATTTGAGGAACACCGTGTGAAGTCCCTCTTTTTTCGTCAATAAGCTTAATCATACGTGGAACTACAACGGCAGGGGAAACCGCACTTACTACAGCCCCCAGTATAGCTGCCTCTAAAACGCTCAAGCCTAACAGTTTCGGTGCAAGAATAAGCATACCCAAAATTTCAAAGCAGGCAGGAAGAAAGCACATTAAAAAAGCAGCTCTGCCTACTTTTTTTAAATCGGAGATATCGAGCTTGAGCCCTGCACGAATTAAAATGATAATCAACGCAATACGTCTTATATCGGCAGAAATATCTAAAACAGCGGTATCCAGAAGATTTAAGACATAAGGGCCTATAATTATTCCTGCCAGTATCATTCCGAAAAGTGGGGGAAAGCTTATTTTTTTGCACAGCCGACCCATAAGAAGTCCGGACAGAGAAATAAGGGCAATACTAATCAACATAAAAAAATCTCCTAACAGACGCAGAAAAAGCCGACTCATTCTGCGTAAAATTTTTGCAGAAGTCATCAGCTTAAAAAAAGCGGTTTAGGATTAAAATGATTTATCCTCGGGAGAACATCATTCCCGCAGCAATTATACTTGTTCAAAAACCGAAAGAAGAGTACCTGTTGGAAAGCACTCTTCTTTCGGTGGTGGGAGATGGTGGATTCGAACCACCGAAGGCATAGCCAGCAGATTTACAGTCTGTCCCCTTTGGCCACTCGGGAAATCTCCCACAATTCAATTTTCAAATATAAAGGCTACTAAAAAGCAGCCCTTGGAGCTGGTGGACGGACTTGAACCCCCGACCTGCTGATTACAAATCAGCTGCTCTACCAACTGAGCTACACCAGCTTATTTATTTTACTCACATTCAGCTTACCGCCTCAGTGCTTAATTAATATAACATACAAAAGCTATTATGTCAACACTTTTTTGAAAATTTTTTAAAATTTATTTTTAAACTCAGAAATTACGCAAGGTTTTGTCGGATTTAGGTATTTATCGCTGCATAAGCCTGTATTAAACAGATACGCTGTGAGAAATTGATTATGCGTAAAAATGCAATGAAAGTTGCAAAGTTGAAAATAATATGGTAAAATCTTGTTGAAAGCTTATACAGGAGGATTTTGAAAATGTCAGGACATAATAAATGGAGTACCATAAAGCAGAAAAAGGGAAAGAACGATGCAGCAAGAGCAAAGATTTTCACAAAGATAGGACGTGAGCTTGCCGTTGCTGTAAGGGACGGAGGAAGTGCTGACCCTACGGTAAATTCAAAGCTCAGGGACTGCATAGCTAAAGCAAAGGCAAACAACGTTCCTAATGACAACATAGAAAGAATTATCAAAAAGGCATCAGGGGACGGAGATGCAAATAATTATGAAGCGATTACATACGAAGGATACGGTCCAGGAGGAATTGCCGTGATAGTAGAAACTCTTACAGACAACCGTAACCGTACAGCGGGAGATGTAAGACACTATTTTGATAAATTCGGAGGAAATATGGGTACGCCCGGTTGTGTAGCATTTATGTTTTCGCAGAAGGGTGTTCTTGTGATAGATAGGGAAGAGTGTGACTTTGACGAAGATAAGGTTATGGAGGACGCACTTGAAAGCGGAGCATCTGACATTGAAACAGAGGCAGATATTTTTACGGTTTATACAGAGCCGGAGGATTTCAGTCAGGTAAACGAAGCACTTACAGCATTGGGCTATGAATTTGCGAGTGCCGAGGTTGAGATGGTTCCTGCGACATACAC
>ONDU01000021.1 GCA_900316615.1 uncultured Eubacteriales bacterium
AACACCCGTAATACTTGCATCAACGGCAAGTCCGTATAAATTTTCCAAAAGCGTGTTAAGCTCATTAATACCCGAGGAGAAAATCTGCGAAAGTGAGTTCGATATGGTTGCACAGCTCAATGAGCTTACAGGAACAGCCGTACCCGAACCTCTTGCACAGCTTAAAAACAAAGAAGTCCGTTTCAGCAGCGTAATAAATTCGGACGATATGTCAAAGTACGTTCTTGAAAGACTGGGTATTGAATAATGTCAGTTTTTGTGATAGCTGATTTGCATTTATCACTTGGAACGGACAAGCCGATGGATATATTCAGAGGCTGGGACGGATACGAGAAAAGACTTGAAGAAAACTGGAGAAAGCTCATAACCGATAATGACACGGTAGTAATCCCCGGAGATATTTCGTGGGCGATGAAGCTTTCCGATACCTTTGAGGACTTCCGATTTATAAACGGACTTCCGGGCAGAAAGCTTTTTCTGAAAGGCNNCGACTACTGGTGGGATACACGCCGCAAAATGGAGATGTATCTTAAAGAAAACGGCTTTGATACCATAGAAATAGTATTCAATTCCGCATGCGCAGCCGAAGGCTATGCGATATGCGGAACAAGAGGCTGGTTTTACGATGCCGAAACGGACAGCGATAAAAAAGTACTCAGCAGAGAGGTAGGCAGACTGAGAACCTCCCTGAACGAAGCACTGAAAACAGGTCTTGAACCTGTGGTATTTCTGCACTATCCGCCTGTTTTCGGAAACCAAAGGTGTGACGATATACTCAATGTTCTTAAAGAGTACGAAATAAAAAAATGCTACTACGGACATCTTCACGGAATAAATGCAGCAAGAAAAGCCGTGACAGGCGACTTTGAAGGAATAAAATTCAGACTTATATCAAGTGACTATCTGAAATTTATGCCCGAACTTGTAAGATAGGGATAAAATAGAGATAAAGTTTACCATAATTGTAATATGATATAATAAAAAATACAAGCAAAATTCAGGAGGAAAACAGATATGAATTTAAAATCTGCAAATAAAGTTGATACAAACAAATATGAAGTAATTGTTGAAGTTGAAGCTGATGTATTCAACACAGAGGTAAACAAGGTTTACCGCAGAGAGGTAAAGAAGATAAACATACCCGGTTTCAGAAAGGGAAAAGCTCCCAGAGCAATAATCGAGAAGATGTACGGAGAGAGCGTATTTTATGAAGACGCAATCCAGGACCTTTATCCCGGAGCATTGGCTGATGCTGCTGAGGAAGCAAAGCTTGATATTGTAGGAGTAGAAGACATATCTGTAGATGAAGCAGGAAAGCAGGGTTTCACATTCAAGGCAGTAGTATTCGTATCACCGGAAGAGGTTGACATAAACGGATATGAGGGAATAAAGGTAGAAGCAAAGTCAACGGAAGTAACGGACGAGCTTGTAAACGAGAAAATCGAAAAGGTAAGAGACAGAAACAGCAGACTCATAACTGTTGAAGACAGACCTGTAAAGGACGGAGATATAGCAGTAATCGACTTTGAGGGATTTGTTGACGGTGAGGCTTTTGAAGGCGGAAAGGCTGAGAGCTTCAATCTTACAATCGGAAGCGGACAGTTCATTCCCGGATTTGAGGAGCAGATTATAGGAAAGAGTACAGGAGATGAGTTTACAATAGACGTAACTTTCCCTGAAGAGTATCAGGCAGCCGAGCTTGCAGGAAAGGCAAGTCAGTTCAAGATAAAGCTTCACGAAATCAAGGAGAAGGAGCTTCCCGAGGTTGATGACGAGTTTGTAAAGGACGTAAGCGATAAAGAAACCGTAGAAGAATACAGAGAAGAAATCAAGGGCGATCTTGCAGAGAAGCTTCAGAAAGAAGCAGACAGCGATGCTGAAAGACAGATAATAGAGAAGCTTTGTGAACTTTTGGAGGCAGAAATTCCAGAGGTAATGTACGAGAACAAGAAGAACGATATGCTCAGGGATTTTGATATGCAGCTGCGTTCACAGGGACTTGACCTCAAGACATATCTCCAGTATGTGGGAATGAGTGCCGATGACGTAAAGGAGGGCTACAAAGAGCAGGCAGAGCAGAGAGTAAAGCTCAGACTTGCCCTTGAGAAGATAGCAGAAAAAGAAGGCTTCACAGATGTAACAGATGAAGAACTTGAAGCAGAGTACACAAAGCTTGCAGATGCATACAAAATGGAAGCAGACAAGGTAAAGGAAGCAATCTCAGCAGAAGCACTCAGAAAAGATATAGCAGTAGAAAAGGCTATGGACTTTGTAAAAGAAAGTGCTATTAAGGAGTAAGAGGTCACTTGTGAATAATTACTCCACAATATGCCTATTATTATAAAAGGTGCGGCGGATATTAACAGAAGCTTGCTTTGATAAATGCAGTTGGAAAGGAATGTTTGCTATGGAATTTATTAAGGATAATTTGGTACCATATGTAGTGGAGCAGACCAGCAGAGGAGAACGTTCTTACGATATATTCTCACGTTTGCTGAGTGAGCGTATAATTATGCTTACAGGAGAGGTAAACGATGCTTCGGCAAGTCTTGTGGTTGCACAGCTTTTGTACCTTGAAAGTCAGGATCCGACAAAGGACATATCACTTTATATAAACAGCCCCGGCGGTTCGGTAACGGCAGGAATGTCGATATACGACACAATACAGTATATAAAGTGTGATGTGTCAACAATCTGTATGGGAATGGCTGCAAGTATGGGAGCATTTCTGCTGTCATCAGGAACAAAGGGAAAGAGATATGCACTTCCGAATGCCGACATAATGATACATCAGCCGCTTGGAGGATTTCAGGGTCAGGCATCGGATATAATGATACACGCAAATTATATAGACAGAATAAAGGGAAGACTTAACAAAATTCTGTCAGAGAATACAGGTCAGCCTCTTGAGGTTATCGAGAAGGATACGGACAGAGATAACTTTATGTCCGCACAGGAGGCATGTGACTACGGTCTTATAGATAAGGTAATGAAGAGATAACCAAATTTGGTTATTAATTTATGAGAGGAGCTGTAGTATGGCAGGCAGGGACGACAGAAAAAAATCAGGCAGCCCTTTACGCTGTTCGTTTTGCGAAAGAACCCATAACGAAGCAGGAAGAATAATAAGCGGAAACGGGGTTTTCATATGTGAGGATTGTGTAAGGCAGTGCAATGAGATACTCGAAAACCAGTCCTTTTCAGATGATTACAGTGATGTGTTCGGAAATAATAAGCCTTTGATGAAGCCTGAACAGATTAAGAAGAAGCTTGATGAGTATGTTGTAGGTCAGGATGAAGCAAAAAAGACGCTCAGTGTTGCCGTATACAATCATTACAAAAGAATACAGCACAATGAAGGTAAAGATTCGGATTTTGTGAAGAGCAATGTTCTGATGATAGGTCCTACAGGAACAGGAAAGACTTTTCTGGCACAGACGCTTGCAAAGATACTGAAGGTACCTTTTGCAATAGCCGATGCAACAACGCTCACACAGGCAGGCTATGTGGGTGAAGATGTTGAAAATATTCTGCTCAGACTTATTCAGGCGGCGGATTTCGACATAGAAAGAGCTGAACAGGGAATAATATATATAGACGAGATAGACAAGATTTCAAGAAAATCGGAAAATCCTTCAATAACAAGAGATGTAAGCGGAGAGGGCGTACAGCAGGCTTTGCTTAAAATACTTGAGGGTACGGTTGCCAACGTGCCGCCGCAGGGCGGACGAAAGCATCCTCAGCAGGAGTGCATTCCAATAAATACAAAGGATATACTCTTTATCTGCGGAGGTGCTTTTGACGGTCTTGAAAAAATGCTGGAACACAGAACTGCCGATTCCTCAATAGGCTTTGGTGCGAATGTGAAATCAAAAAATCAGCTCAGTCAGGAAACAGACTGGATGAAGAATATTATCCCGCATGATCTCGTCAGGTACGGTATTATACCCGAGCTTATAGGGCGGCTTCCGGTAATAACCTATCTTCATGCAATAGATGAACAGGGCTTTATAAAAATCCTTACTGAACCTAAAAATGCACTCGTAAAACAGTACAAGGATATTTTCAGAATGGATAATGTCGAGCTTGAATTTGAAGAGGGTGCATTGAAAGCTATCGCAGAGAAAGCCGGAAAAGAAAATACAGGTGCAAGAGGCTTGCGTTCCATTATGGAAAACATACTGATGGAGCTTATGTTTAAGGTTCCGTCAGATGTCACCATAGAGAAAGTTATTATATCTGCCGAAACAGTCAAGGATCCCTCTGTCGTTACTATTATAAGGAATATAGAGAGAAAATCCCTTATGTATGATGACAACGGTAAAAAAGAGCAGAAAAAACGTGGAAAGCAGGAGGACGCTTCCTGACCAAAAGGTGTTTATTAAAGGCTGTAACTGCTGAATACGGTTACAGCCTTGTTTGATAGTGAAAAGGAAAATTTATGCTTTTATAAAAGTATTATGATTTGTCCTGCTGCGGCTACGCTCAGACGGCGATTGCAGACATAAAAAGCATTCGCTTTTTATAAATTTCAAGCTCGCTTGAAATTTCGTTTCGGAAAATTCCGAAACGGTCTGCAATCGCATCAGCTGATGCAAGCCGGGCAGAAGGTATGGTTATGAAAAAAGAGTGTTAGGTGTAATTCCGACAGCCTGACCTCCATGGTCAAGGGAGGAAAATATGGAAAACAATAAAGATATGGAAATGCAAAACAAAAATGAAGAAACTGAAGCAGTTCAGGAAAAAGAAGCAGAAGTAGCTGAAGAAATAACCGAAATGCCCGTTCTTGCACTGAGGGGGATGGTAGTGTTTCCGGAGATGCTGCTGCATTTTGATGTAGGGCGAAAGATTTCCGCACTTGCCATAGAAAAAGCGATGGAAACAGATCAGAAGATATTTGTATCGGCACAGATTGATACGGCAATCGACAATCCCAAAATAGATGATTTGTACAGCACCGGAGTGGTTGCGGAAATAAAGCAGATAGTAAGACAGCCCGATAATATAATACGCGTGGTAATAGAGGGAAAGTACAGAGCCAAGGTTTTATCCGAGGGAAGAAAAAGAAAATATCTGACTGGAATGATATGCAAAGTGAATGATGTCCATACAGAAAGCTCCATAGAGATAGGTCTTATGAGGTCGCTTAAAGACTTGTTTGAAAGGTATCTTTCCGTAGTTCCGAAATTTCCGCCTGATATAATATATAAGGTAGCTACCACAAAGGATACCGGAAAGGTATGCGACTATATAGCAAGCAATACAAGAATGGAATATGAGATGAAACAGGAGATACTGGAGTCGGCAGAGGTTGACGAGCGTATGGAAGCCCTGATAGGACATCTTACTGACGAGATTTTCATTCTTGAGGTTGAGGATTCGGTACACAGAATGACCCATGAAAGGATAGACGAGCATCAAAGGGAATACTATCTTAGAGAACAGCTCAAGGTTATAGAGGAAGAGCTTAATATTTCTGATGAATTTGACGGAGATGTCAGAGAGTATGTTGAAAAAATAAATTCTCTGGAGCTTAAGGAAGACGTGAAAAAGGTACTTCTCAGGGAATGTGACAAGCTTTCATCACTGCCGTTCGGTTCGCAGGAAGCAAATGTTATACGGTCTTATCTTGATGTTTGCCTTGAACTGCCGTGGAACACGTTTGACGAGGAAATTATAGACGTTGACCATGCAAGGAGTGTTCTGGAAAAGAACCACTACGGTCTTACAAAGGTAAAGGAAAGGATAGTCGAAACGCTTGCAATAAGAAAGCTGTCACCTGATGTAAAGGGTCAGATACTTTGCTTTGTAGGTCCTCCCGGAGTTGGAAAGACGTCTATAGCACAGTCCATAGCCAAGGCGATAAACAGAAAGTGTCAGCGTATAGCTCTCGGAGGAGTACATGATGAATCCGAAATAAGAGGACACAGAAGAACATATCTTGGTTCTATGCCGGGAAGAATAATGAATGCTATAAGACTTGCGGGAACATCAAACCCTGTAATGATACTCGATGAGATAGACAAGCTTGGAAGCGACTATAAGGGAGACCCCACCTCGGCATTGCTGGAAGTTCTCGACAGCGAGCAGAACAATTCGTTTACAGATCACTATATAGATTTACCTTACGACTTGAGCAGGGTATTTTTCATAGCTACGGCAAATGACTACTCAGCTATACCCGAACCGCTGACAGACAGAATGGATATAATACATATCGACAGCTATACAAGGCAGGAAAAATTCTGCATAGCTCAGAAACACCTTATTCCGAAATCACTTAAAAACAGCGGAATAAAGGCAAGTCAGTTCAAGATAACCAAAAATGCACTTTATGACCTTATAGACAGCTATACAAGAGAAGCAGGAGTAAGAAGTCTTGAACGAAGAATAAATGACCTTCTCAGAAAAACTGCCGTACACATAGTTGAGGATAAAGAGTATAAATTATCGGTTACGCTTAAAAACATAGAGGATTTTCTCGGCCCGAGAAAATACAAGCCCGAAACCATAGAAAAGGAAAATATGGTTGGAGTTGTAAACGGTCTTGCCTGGACTGCCGTTGGCGGAACTACTTTGCCTATAGAAGTTGCATTGCTTAAAGGTACGGGAAAAATCGAACTTACGGGTTCTTTGGGCGATGTTATGAAGGAGTCGGCAAAGATAGCACTGAGCTGTGCCAGAACAATGGCTGATAAACTCAAGTTTGATGCGGATTTTTATCAGAAAAATGATATTCATATTCATGCTCCGGAGGGTGCGGTTCCAAAGGACGGTCCCTCTGCGGGTATAACTATGACTACGGCAATAATATCAGCCCTCACAAACAGACCTGTAAGAAAAGACATCGCCATGACAGGTGAGATTACGCTTAGAGGAAGAGTGCTTCCTATAGGAGGACTTAAAGAAAAAAGTATGGCTGCTTACAGGGTAGGAATAAAAACGGTTATCATACCTGAGGGTAATGTTCCGGATTTGTATGAGGTAGATCCTGTAGTAAAGGCAGCTTTGGAGTTCAAGCCTGTTTCCGTTATAGAGCAGGTTCTTGAAGCTGCTCTTCTGCCCGAAAAGGACGAGAAAAGCAAGCTTGTAAAAAAGCTTGATACAGTTCCCGCACTTACAGAAAAGATATTTCCGTAATCTTTGGAACAGAATTTGTAAAAATAATTTGACATTTAACCAAAGCCTGTTTAAACGTACAGGTTGTGCGATTGCATAGCCGAAAGCTTTCGCTTTCGGCTAACCGTCAAAGCCTGCTTTGACGGCAAGCGGCAGCAAATGCTGCCGCTTTGCAATCGCACCGCACATACCGCAGGCTTTGTGAGGGAGGCAGGATTATGAACTTTGTAAATGCAGAGCTTTTGTATACTGCAGGAAGGGCATCTCAGCTTAAAGAGAGCGATTTGCCCGAAGTTGTATTTTCGGGCAGATCCAATGTAGGAAAATCCTCGCTCATAAACAAGCTGGTGAACAGGAAAGCACTTGCCCGAGTGAGCAGTCAGCCCGGAAAGACAGCGACAATAAATTTTTTCAGAGTAGGGAGCAGCTTTAATTTAGTGGATTTACCCGGTTACGGTTATGCAAAGGTATCTCACGCAGAGAAAGTACGCTGGGGAGAGCTGGTAGAGGGATATTTTTCACAGAAAAGGAAGCTGGTACTTGTAGTGCAGATAGTAGATATGCGTCACAAGCCGACGGCAGACGATTTGGGAATGATAGAATTTCTTGTAAAAAACAGAATACCTTTTATAGTTGTTATGACAAAGAAAGACAAGCTAAAAAAGACTCAGCAGACAGAGCAGTATGAAACGATAAAGTCGGTACTTGAGGAATATTCGGATAATATAAGGCTTTTTTCGTTTTCAGCGGTAAAAAACGAGGGAACGGAAGAAATAAGGGAATATATTGCAAATTGTATTGAAAAATGCGTTTGATATGTTGTATAATAACGGTGTTCGGTACTTTGATAAAAGGAAAGGAAGTCAGAAATGTTTGTAAGTGAATGTTTAAATGTAAATGAAAAAGGACATCTTACAATAGGCGGCTGTGATACGGTGGAGCTGGCAAAAGAGTACGGCACGCCGCTTTATGTAATTGATGAAGATACGGTAAGGAATACCTGCAAATCATATGTAAATTCGATAAATAAGTACTATAACGGAAACGGACTTCCGCTTTATGCCAGTAAGGCACTCAGCTGCAAGGCACTTGTACAGCTTGCGATGAGCGAGAATATGGGACTTGACGTTGTTTCTGGCGGTGAGCTTTATACGGCAATGCAGGCAGGCTTTCCTGCGGAGAAGATACAGTTCCACGGAAACAATAAGACTGAGGAAGAGCTGAAAATGGCTCTTGAATGCAGCATAGGCAGGGTGGTTGTAGATAACCTTTATGAGCTGGAGCTTCTGAACAGTCTTGCAAAGGAAAGGAACAGGACAGTAAAAATAGCAATGCGTATAAAGCCGGGAATAGACGCTCATACACATGATTTTATAAGAACAGGTCAGATTGACTCAAAGTTTGGATTTGCACTGGAAACAGGAGAGGCTATGGAGGCTGTAAAAAAGAGCTTTGAGTTTGATAATGTAGAGCTTACCGAGCTGCACTGTCATATAGGCTCACAGATATTTGATATAGACCCTTTTGTATCTGCGGCAGAGGTTATGATGGATTTCATAAGCGACATAAAGGAGCAGACAGGACATCTTATAAGTGAGCTTAATCTCGGAGGCGGCTTCGGAATAATGTACACATCTGCTGATAACCCTACAGCATACGATAATTATATGAATGCCGTATCAAAAGCAGTAGCGGCTAAAGCGAAAGAGCATAACATACCTGTTCCGTTCATATACATAGAGCCGGGCAGGTCTTTGGTAGGAGAAGCAGGAATAACTCTTTACACGGTAGGCGGAAGAAAAGAAATCCCTGATATCAGAACCTACGTATCTGTAGACGGCGGAATGACAGACAATATACGCTATGCCCTCTATGAGTCGGCATATACCGTAGTAAATGCATGCAAAGCTGACAAAGAGCCTGACGATAAGGTCACGGTTGCGGGAAAATGCTGTGAAAGCGGAGATTTAATTCAGAAAGATACTATGGTTGCAAGGGTCGAGGCAGGAGATATTCTGGCTGTGTTGTCAACAGGAGCATATAATTATTCAATGGCATCAAACTATAACAGAAATCCCCGTCCTGCTATGGTAATGGTAAGGGACGGAAAGGCAAGGCTGATAATAAAGAGAGAAACGTATCAGGATATTGTTATGAACGACCTTGATTTATAAAAGACGCAAGTAATTATTGAAACAGAAGCATTTCAGAATTTGGATTGCTTCTGTTTTTTTGTTTCAGCCAAGGCGGAGGGTATGAGATGATGTTAATATTTTCAATAAACTTGACACAAGCTAATAAACAGAGTACAATATAATAAATATGTGAGTTCGTTTTTTAATATAAATTTTAATAAATATAAAAAATTATTGAAAGTATAGCTGAGTGTTTGGCACCGTTTGCAACACAGTAAGGAGAGCTGAATTTTAATAATTTTAAAAATAAATACATATAAATAAGTTAATGGAGGTTTGTTTGTGACTAACAGCGTAAAGAAATCACCTGCCGGAAGCCGAAACAAGGGCAGGAGAGTAATGAATTCAAAGAACGTCAGAGGAAAGCATATAAACAAAGCGAAAGGAGCTAAAAGAAGCGGAACAACGTTCAACAATTACAGGAACAGCGGCATTGATAAGCCTGCAATAAAGATAGCCTTTCTGGGCGGACTGAACGAGATAGGAAAGAACATAACTCTTTTTGAATGTGAGGGGGATATGTTTTTGCTGGATTGCGGAATGGCATTTCCGGACGGCGATATGCTCGGAGTAGACTTAGTGCTTCCCGATTTTACCTATGTAAAGGAAAATGTTGACAAGATAAAAGGAATAGTAATCACGCACGGACACGAGGATCATATAGGAGCATTACCGTATCTTCTCAAGGACTGCAATATACCCGTATATGCGACACCGCTTTCACGCGGACTTATAGAGAACAAGCTCAAGGAACACAATTTACTGTCCTCTGCCAAAATAAACGAGGTAAAAGCAGGTGACGAGATAAAGCTAGGTTGTATGAAGATAGAGCTTATACACGTAAATCATTCCATACCCGATTCTGTAGGAGTAGCAATTCATTCGCCTGCTGGAACGCTGGTGCATACAGGTGACTTCAAAATAGACTTTACACCTGCAACGGGAAGAATGATAGACCTTACAAGATTTGCGGAGCTTGGCAAAAAGGGAGTACTGGCACTTATGGCGGATTCAACCAATGCAGAGCGTCCGGGTTATACAAAAACCGAAGCCAAGGTACAGGAAAGCTTTGAAAATCTGTTTATAAGAGCAAAGAACAAGAGAATAATAATAGCAACATTTGCGTCCAACGTAAACAGAATACAGCAGATAATAAACTGTGCGAGTGCAAATGACAGGAAGGTTGCTTTTTCGGGCAGGAGCATGTTAAACTATGTACAGGTTGCTACAAATTTAGGATATATAGACGTTCCCGAAAATGTTATAGTAGACATAGATATGATAAACGAGTACACACCCGAACAGATTGTGCTTGTCACAACGGGAAGTCAGGGAGAGCCTATGTCTGCACTTTCGAGAATGGCGTATTCCGAGCACAGGAAAGTAGCTGTCGGAAGCGGAGATTTTATAATCATATCCGCAAACCCCATACCCGGAAACGAAAAGACTGTAGGAAACGTAATAGATGAGCTTCTGAAGCGTGGCTGTGAGGTAGTATACGAGTCTATGTACGAGGTACACGTATCGGGACACGCCTGTCAGGAGGAGCTTAAAATAATACACAGTCTTGTAAAGCCCGAATTTTTCATTCCCGTACACGGAGAGCAAAAGCATCTGAAAAAGCATGCGGAGCTTGCTGTAAGCCTTGGAATGAGCAGGGACAATATATTTATGGGAGATGTAGGAAGCGTAGTAGAGCTTAAAAAGGGCGAAATGAAAGAGCTTGAAAAGGTAGCTTCAGGCAAGATATTTGTTGACGGACTTGGAGTAGGCGATGTAGGAAGCATAGTACTCAGGGACAGAAAACATCTTGGTCAGGACGGACTGATAATAATTGTAGCATCGCTTGATATATCTGACGGATATATTCTCAGCGGCCCTGATGTAGTATCGAGAGGCTTTGTGTACGTCAGAGAGTCCGAGGAGCTTATATATGAGGTAAGAAGAATATCTCTTGAAATACTACAGGGCTTTGCAATGAAGAATATACATGAATGGAATCTGATAAAGAATAAGATAAAGGAAGAAGTATCAAGGCATATCTTCAATAAGACAAGACGCAGCCCTATGATACTGCCTATTATTATGGAGGTATAAAGTAAAGCCTTACTTTATTTTGGTTATGTTTAAAGAAAATTACAAGGAAAGGGGAAAGCTTAATTGAAAAAGAAGGTATGGACAGTTACACCGTTTTTTATACTGTATACTGTCGGAATAACAGCACTGGCGGCTTTCTCCTTTCGGTGGAACATATATGTTTTTGTTACGGAAATGCTTACAGCACTGCTATCAATAGTGCTGGTATTTGTGGGCATAAGACGTTTTAACAGACATATAAGCAAGACCATACAGAAAGCAGTAAAGAAGCTCGGAAATGATAATTTTGAATATCTGAATGATTTTCAGGTTCCCGTAGTAATAACAGGCTCGCACAATGACATAGTGTGGTTCAACAAGTGTTTCAGAGATATTATGTGCGGAGGCAGGGACTGTTCTGGAGATTCCGTAAACCATTATATTCCGAACACAACCCCTGAGCATATTCTTGATTCACACGGAGCGGACGTAGTATACGGTGACAGAAGATATACTGTAATAGGCTGTCCGCTTGACGATGATGTTTCCGTATTTTACTTTATAGATGATACCTATTACAAGGAAACGACATACGAATATATGAAGTCACGCCCTGTTGTTGCAACAGTCGAATTTGATAATGTAAACGAGTTTGAAGAGGACGATGACGACAGGCAAAAGACCTATGTAATAGTAAACGTTGAAAATGTAATACAGAAATGGGCGGCACGCTTCAACGGACTTTACAAGAAGCTTTCCAACGGAAAATACATGATACTGTTCGAGGAAAGAATAATAGACGCACTGACGGACGATAATTTTTCCATACTTGAAGAGGTAAAGCAGATACCGCTTGAAAATGTAATCTGCAAGCCTACCGTTTCAATAGGAATAGGACGTTGTGCGGACAGTTTAAGACAGTGTGAGCAGTGGTCGAGGAATGCCCTTGATATGGCACTGGGACGCGGCGGAGATCAGGTAGCAATAAAAACTATGGATCAGTACCGTTTTTACGGAGGAATATCGCAGGGCTTCGAGAAAATTGACAAGGTACGAACAAGAGTTATAGCAAGCTCAATAATACAGCAGATACGCTCAAGTGACCTTGTTCTTATAATGGGACATCACAATTCGGACATAGACTGCATAGGAACAGGCATAGGACTTTGGAGCAGTATAACAAAGGATATGAAGAAGCCTGCGAATATAGTCGTAAAAAAAGAGCGTACCGTAGCAGGCTCTCTGATAAGCTTTATGGAGGAAATCTCCAAGGAAGATATGTTCATCGAACCACACACGGCACTGAGCCTTATTACGGATAAAACTCTCCTGATAATAGTGGATACACATTCACCCGATTTTCTTGAGGAAGTAAACGTATACAGGAAAGCCTCAAGAGTTGTTGTAATAGACCACCACAGAATGATGGTAAACCACATATCAAATTCCCTTGTATTTTTTCACGAGCCTAATGCATCATCAGCCGCAGAAATGGCGACGGAGCTTATACAGTACATAGGCGACAAGGGACTTACTCAGTACGAGGCAGCCGCACTGCTGGCGGGAATAACGCTTGATACCAAAAACTTTGTATTAAAAACAGGTGTACGTACATTTGAAGCGGCGGCATATCTGCGTCAGCGTGGAGCTGATACCGTAATAGTAAAGCGTCTTTTCTCAAATTCACTTGATAACTATAAAGCGAAGTACAAGCTTGTAACAGGAGCTGAAATTTTCGACAACTGTGCTGTTGCCTGCTCGGACGATAATAATGAGGAGGATTTGCGTGTCACGGCTGCACAGGCAGCCGATGATTTGCTTAGCATAAGCAACGTTACCGCATCGTTTGTAATGTACAAGCAGGGTGACAGCGTAAACATTTCCGCACGCTCTCTCGGTGATGTAAACGTACAGCTTGTTATGGAGCAGTTAGGCGGCGGCGGTCATCATACTATGGCAGGAGCACAGCTTAAAGGTATTACCATGGCTAAGGCGAGAGCAATGCTTCTTAATATAATAGAAAACAGCGATATCGAGATAAATGAAGCTGAAAAAAATGATGATGAAGCTTCATTTGAATCAGGTATCAAAAGGGAAAAGCTTATTAAGTAAAAAACATAAAGTTCCGGTCATGTCTTTTCAAAGGCTTGCTGTTTCCAAAGGCAGAGCCTTTGGCGGGATTTTTAAGGGCAAAACCCTTAAACAAAAAAAGAAAGGAATGAAATGAAATGAAGGTTATTTTTCTTCAGGATGTAAAAGGCAAAGGCAAAAAAGGAGAGCTTAAGGAGGTTTCGGACGGATACGCAAGAAACTTTCTGCTTCCGCAGAAGCTTGCAAAGCAGGCTACGGCACAGGCAATGAGCGAGCTTAAAAACGCAGAGTCTTCCAAAGCTTTCAAAATCGAGGAGGAAAAGAAAAGAGCAAACGGAGAAAAGGCAAAGCTTGAAAACCAGTCCGTAAACATAAAGGCAAAGGCAGGACAGAACGGAAAGCTTTTCGGCTCTGTTACTGCAAAGGAAATTTCAGCCGAACTAAAAAGACAATTCAGCATAAATGTTGACAAGAGAAAAATCTCACTTGATGCCGATATAAAAAGCTTCGGAACATACAATGCCGAAATAAAGCTGTACACAGGCATAACAGCAAAGGTAAGGGTTGTTGTATCTGAAGGATAATATAATCCTCAACATAAAGTTTAGGTCAAGCCTTTTCAAAGGCTTGCGTTTTCCAAAGGCAGAGCCTTTGGTGGGATTTTTAAGGGCAAAGCCCTTAAACTATGTAAACTATGAAAGAAAAGAAGTGGTGAGCTGATTTGGCGGGAAGCTTTGAATTATTTGACGGTATTAAGCTGCCGTATGACCTTAAAGCAGAGCAGTCCGTACTGGGAGCCGTTATGCTCGACAAGGACTGTATGGATACGGTAGCGGAGATTATACCTGACAAGGATTTTTTCTACATATCCAACCATAAGCTTATTTACAACTGTATGCTTAGCCTTTATAACAGAGGTTTGGCAATAGACGCAGTAACAGTGCTTAACGAGCTGAAAAAAGAACCTGCCTTCGACCAGAACGAGGGCAGGGGCTATTTTATCGAGCTTGCAAATGCAACGCCGTTTACAACCAATGTAAGAGATTACGCAAAAATAGTAAAGGAAAATTACGAGATACGTTCTCTTATAACAGCAGCCAAAAATATAATAGAGGACGCATCTGACGAAACATATACTTCAACCCAGCTTTTGGATTCGGCTGAACGCAGGATATACGACATACGCAAGGGAGCAGACATACAAAGCCTTGAGCATATAGAAAGCGTAATATATCAGACGCTTTCAAGACTTGATGCTCTCAACTCGCCCGATGACGACAAGTCAAAGCCAATTCCTTCGGGAATATCCGACTTGGACAGAGTTATAACAGGACTTAACCGCTCAGACCTCATACTTTTGGCAGCACGTCCCGGTATGGGAAAAACCTCATTTGCACTCAACATAGCAAGACACGTTGCGGCAAAATCAAAGCTTAAAGTCGCATTTTTTTCCCTTGAAATGACAAAGGAACAGCTTGTATCAAGACTTCTTTCAACAGAAGGTCTTATAGAAGGCACTAAGCTGCGTTCGGGAAAGCTCAACAATGACGAATGGGCAAGACTTATGGAGGCAGCCGAAATACTGAGTAAGGCAAATATGTACCTTGACGAAACAACAATGCTTACCGTTCCTACAATGAAAGCAAAGCTGAGACGCTTAAAGGACGTAGACCTCGTTGTAATAGATTATTTGCAGCTTATGGGAACTACACTGAGAACCGAAAATCTTGTACAGATTGTAGGCGACAATACAAGAGCCTTGAAGAGTATGGCAAAGGAGCTTAACGTACCCGTAATATTACTCTCACAGCTTTCACGAGCAAGCGAGCAGAGAGCGGAGCACCGTCCTATGCTTTCCGACCTGAGAGATTCAGGCTCAATAGAGCAGGATGCAGATATAGTACTCTTTCTGTACCGTGAGGGCTATTACAACGACAGAAACGGCAAGGATGACGAAAACACCGATATGAACAGCGGAGAATGTATCGTAGCTAAAAACCGTCACGGAGAAACCAACACGGTAAAGCTGCACTGGCAGGGTGAATTTATGAGATTTACTTCACAGGAGGACAGACGTGAGCAATAATGCGGCGGATATTACAGCAGAAATTATATTAAAAACCATAAAAGAGAATAATATGCTTGTATACGGCGACAGGATTGTAACAGGAGTTTCGGGAGGAGCAGATTCAATGTGTCTGCTCCACTTTCTTGTGTCCCATGCAGAAAGCTTTTCAGCGGAGATTATAGCAGCTCACGTAAACCATAATCTGCGTGGAGATGAGGCAATGCGTGACCAGAAGCTTGTAGAGAAATACTGTGCATCACTTGGAATAAAATGCGAGGTTCTCAGTGCCGATATAAACTCAATTTCCGAAAAAACAGGGGAGAGCTGCGAGGAATGCGGCAGACGCATACGCTATGAATTTTTTGAAAGGCTCTGCGGAGATAAAGGAAAAATCGCAACAGCCCATACGCTTTCCGATTCAGCCGAAACCGTAATCTTCAATACTGTTCGGGGAACAGGACTGAAAGGACTTACGGGAATCCCAAAAATCCGGGGAAACATAATACGCCCCCTAATAGAAATAACACGTTTTCAGGTAGAAGAATATTGCAGGGAAAACGGTATAAGCTATGTAACCGATTCAACAAATCTGCAAAACGAATATAACCGAAACAAGATACGCAATATAGCAGTACCGGTATTCCGTGAAATAAACAGCTCGTTTGAATATTCGGTAAAGCGGCTTTCAGATATAGCCGCAGCTTATCTCGGGCTTACCGACAGTCTTGCAGATGAAGCCCTTGAAAAAGCAAGAGTAAAAAGCGGAAGCGGATATGACTGTTCATACCTGAAAAAATACGATATAACCATACTTAGACACTGCATAATAAAAGTACTCAGTGAAGCAGGGTGCAGTTCATACGAGGAGCGGCACATCAGGATTTTGCAGGGCATGGTTACGGAAAAATACGGAGTGCTGGAGCTTCCCAAGGGCTTTATATGCAGTACCTCTCAGGGAGTACTGCGGGCGTATAAAAAGAGAAGCTCAGTTTTGAAAAAGCCGTTTTCAGATGATGAAAATAATGCAGAAAATTTCAGGAATAATATATTATTTCCAAAAACTGATTCGGAGTTTATAATTAATAACCAAAAAATCATGGTGCAGTACCTTACAAAACAAAGATTTGACGAAATTACGAATATTAACAAATTATTATTAAAAAATGCATTGGATTGTGATATAATACAGTGTGAAACTCAGCTGAGGGTACGTATGGAGGGCGACAGCTTCCGTCAGAGGGGTAGGGGCGTTACAAAAACGCTGAGAAAGCTTTTCAACGAAGCAAAAATTCCCGCAGAAAAAAGAAAAGACATACTGCTTTTGGCAAACGGAAATCAGGTTATATGGCTTGACGGCTTTGGGGTTTCGCAGGAGGCGGCTGTTAAGGACAGTACGAAGGAAGTTGTTTTGATAAGTAAAAAAGGTATGTAAGGTGATATTATGTTAAAGGGGCAGACACAGGATTTTAAAGAGATTTTATTCACAGCAGCAGAAATATCCGATATGGTCAGTGAGCTTGGAAGAAAGATAACCGCTGATTTCTCGGACAGGGAGTTTGTTGTAATAGGACTGCTTAAAGGAAGCATTATTTTTATGGCGGATTTGCTCAGAGAGATAAAGCTTCCCTGTGAGATAGATTTTATGGCAGTTTCCAGCTACGGCAAGGGAACGGAAACGCTGGGCAGAGTTAATATTCTCAAGGATATATCCAATTCCGTGCTTGGCAAGGACGTGCTTATAATAGAGGATATAGTGGACAGCGGAGTAACCCTTAATTTTATAATAAAGCATCTCAAAAACAAGGGTGCAAAAAAGGTAAGTGTCTGCACATTGCTCAATAAAACCGCAAGGAGAAAAAAGCAGGTAGACGTACAGTATATAGGAGTAGACGTGCAGGACGAGTTCGTTGCGGGCTACGGTATGGATTATGCAGAAAATTATCGAAATGTTCCTTTTATAGGTATACTGAAAGAGGAAGTATATCAAAAGTAAAATACTTTTTTGAAATATATTTATTTATCGGATAATAATAATTACATTAAGGAGTGAAAATGCTTGAGTAAGGATAACAAAAAGAAGTCATCCGGCGGTATGGGAAGATTTCTGATTGTTTTTGCCGTTGCGATAGCGGTTATACTTATGGTAGTATTCGCATTCAACAGCAAGACCTCGGAAAGGTACCTGTATTCTGACATTATGGGTTATTTTCAGCGTATGGAGGTAAAGGCATTCCAGCTTGATTTTAATTCAGGAAAAATTCAGCTTCAGCTTCGTTCCGATGCAAAGGTACAGAACAACATCGTATATAATAACAGCGACGGTTACAGTATTTTTGGTATCAGTAATACAAACAGTACCAAAAAAACAGAGCCGAATGCCAAACACAAGGGTCTTGGAAACCTTACAAAGGACGGTGACAAGACAAACGGAGCAATAATAGAATACTCTCTGCCCGATGTTTCCGTATTCTGGAAAACGCTTATGGGTGACTTGGGTGACACAAAGGGAGTTAACCTGATAGATGCCTACAACGAAAAATATCCCGATGCACCAATGGTATACGACTACAGCAGGTCTGCGGACAACAGCTGGCTTCTGGATATAGTTCCTACCATTCTGCTTGTTGTGATAATGCTTGCATTTTGGCTTTATATAATGAGGCGTATGGCAGGCGGTATGGGCGACCCTACAAAGACTATGGGCTTCGGAAAGGCAAAGATAAAAAATCTAAACGATGAAAAACGCAAGACCACATTTGAAGATGTGGCAGGTGCGGACGAGGAAAAGGAAGAGCTTGAAGAAATAGTAGAATTCTTGAAGGACGGAAGCAAGTTCAGCACTTTGGGAGCAAGAATACCTAAAGGTGTACTTCTTGTAGGACCTCCGGGAACAGGTAAAACCCTGCTCGCAAGAGCCGTTGCAGGTGAGGCAGGAGTACCTTTCTTTTCAATATCAGGTTCAGACTTTGTTGAAATGTTTGTCGGAGTGGGAGCGTCAAGAGTACGTGACCTTTTCGACCAGGCTAAGAAAAACAGTCCCTGTATAATATTCATAGACGAAATAGACGCAGTAGGCCGTCAGCGTGGAGCAGGAGTAGGCGGCGGAAACGATGAACGTGAGCAAACACTCAATCAGCTGTTGGTTGAGATGGACGGCTTCGGAATAAATGAGGGAATAATCATCATAGCCGCAACAAACCGTCCTGATGTTCTTGACCCTGCACTTATGCGTCCCGGAAGATTTGACAGACAGGTTGTAGTAAACTATCCCGACATAAAGGGAAGAAAAGAGATACTCAAGGTTCACGCAAAGGATAAGCCTCTTGCTCCAGATGTAAAGCTTGAGGTTATAGCAGGAACTACGGCAGGCTTTACGGGTGCTGATTTGGAAAATCTTCTTAATGAAGCAGCCTTGCAGGCAGCGAAGAAAAATCTTAAGGCAATAACAATGACCGAAATTCAGGACGCTATGATGAAGGTTGTAGTAGGCTCTGAGAAGAAGTCGAGAGTAATGTCAGAGCAGGAGAAAAAGCTTACGGCTTATCATGAGGCAGGACACGCAATAGCATTCTATGCTTGTCCCACACAAGACCCCGTACACGAAATATCAATTATTCCCAGAGGACTTGCAGGCGGTTATACAATGCCGCAGCCTACGGAGGATAAGAGCTACAGGTCTAAGAAAACTATGGAAGAGGACATAGTGGTATGCCTTGGCGGACGTGTTGCGGAAGCCTTGATTTTGGGTGATATTTCAACAGGAGCTTCAAACGATATAGAAAAGGCTACCGATACAGCTAAAGCTATGGTTACAAAGTACGGTATGAGCGAAGTGCTTGGACCTATAAATTATTCGGGCGGTCAGGAAGTGTTCTTAGGCAGAGATATGGGTCAGGCTAAGGAGTTTTCCGAGGAAACCTCAGCCGAAATTGATAAGGAAGTACGCAGGATTATTACCGAGGCTTACAGCAAGACCGAGGCTATTCTCACAAGGTATACGGATAAGCTTCACGAAGTTGCACAGTACCTCATTAAGCATGAAAAAATGAACGGTGATGTATTTGAGCAGATAATGAACGGAACTTACAGCGAACCCGTCAGCCTTGAAAAGGATACGGACGATGAAGAAAGTAACGTTGAGTATGACCTTAATGATTTTATCGAAAAAGAAAAAGATTAATATTATCTGAAAAAAAGCACTCTGAAAATTATCTCAGAGTGCTTTTTCATATCCTGACTTCCGAACCGGGGAAGAGTATTCAGCAGTTTTTTAATGGAGAAAATTTTAAAATATGTTGTATATAAGCTTTGCAAAGCCATCGTCATTATTGGAGGCAGTTATTATATCTGCTGCCTTTTTTACATCATCAGCCGCATTTTCCACGGCAACAGAAAGTCCTGCTGCTTTGAGCATACTTATATCGTTAAGCTCGTCACCAATTGCAATAATCTCATTTTTGCTTATGCCGTAAAACCCGCATATTTTTTCAAGTGCCAGAGCTTTTGAAGTTCTGCTGTTAAAAAACTCCAGAAACCACGGCTTTGAGGTACAGCACGTAACCTGCTGAGATACCTTGTTTGACATATGAGAAAGATAATTCTGTATTTTTTGTTCTTCGTCATACCATAATACTTTGGTGACTATCCTGTCTGAAATATTGGAAAAGCTGTCAAATTTAACAGGAGGAACATCGCTTATCCTGCTGTAGCTTAGAGTGTGAGTGTTTATTTTATTGCAGAAAAGTCTGTTATCAATCCATACACAGATGTTTGTATCAAAATCCAAACCTGTATTTATTATGAATTCTGCATCATTTTTAAAAAGCGGACAGTGATATACAGTGCTTCCGTCTTTCAGGCTTGTTATCATACCGCCGTTATATGCAACGGCAAGAGAATTAAGCTTTCGCAAGACTTCAAACCTTGTAATCCCCTGAACAGCTCTTCCTGTACAGGGGATTATAATAATACCCTTGCTTACAGCGTAATCTATGGCTTTTCGGTTTACTTCGGATATTTGCTTATCATCATTCAGTAAAGTTCCGTCCAAATCTGTAGCTATAGCTTTGTACTTCATATTAAACCTTTCCCTTATGCATACTTTTAAGGCTGCACTGATGAAATAAATACTAAAAATCCCTCCGTAACCGAAATATATACGGAGGGATTCCTGTTTTTTGTATTAATGCATTCGGAGTTTAAGGGCGTTGCCCTTAAAAATCCCACCAAAGGCTCTGCCTTTGGAAACTGCAAGGGCTCTGCCCTTGACCCGCAAGCCTTTGAAAAGGCTTGGCTGATCCTCATAAATTTTTTCAATAGCCTCTGCGAAAGTAGGAGCTACAGGAAGAATTGTGAACTTATCAATAAGCTTTTCACCCTCAACGGGAACGGTATCGAGAAGTACTACCTCAGAGATAACGCTGTTCTGAATTCTCTCTATTGCAGGACCTGAAAGAACGCCGTGTGTAGCACAGGCTGTAACGCTCTTTGCGCCTGCTCTCTCGATCAAAGCAGCAGCAGCGTTGCAAAGCGTACCTGCCGTATCTATCATATCATCAACGAGGATAACCTTTTTGTCTTTAACGTCGCCTATAATGTTCATAACTTCGGAAACGTTGGCTTTAGGTCGTCTTTTGTCAACGATTGCTATTCCGCAGCCGATTTTATTTGCGAAGTTTCTTGCACGGGTAACAGAACCGAGGTCAGGAGAAACTACGATATAATCGTCCTGATTATCGCCTACCATTTCTTTCATATGGTCTGCAAGGATAGGAGCACCTACGAGGTGGTCAACAGGTATATTGAAAAAGCCTTGGATCTGATTAGCGTGTAAATCCATTGTAAGAACCCTGTCCGCACCTGCAACTGTAATGATGTCTGCAACAAGCTTTGCCGAAATCGGATCTCTGGGCTTAGCTTTTCTGTCCTGTCTTGCATAGCCGAAGTAGGGCATAACTGCAGTTATGCGTGCCGCAGAAGCACGCTTCATAGCATCAATCATTATCAGAAGCTCCATAAGATTATCGTTTACGGGGTTGCATGTGGACTGAACGATAAAGCATTCCGAACCACGAACGGATTCGTTAAGCGAAACGGATATTTCTCCGTCGCTGAACTTACAGCATTTTGATTTGCCCAGAGTCAGACCTAAGCTGTCGGCAATTCCTTTTGCAACAGACTCTGTTGAACTGCCTGCGAAAATTTTGATGTCCTTACCATGAAAATTCATTTGAAAAGCCTCCTAAAAATATTCAGTTACACAAAGGTGTAATAAAATTTACATACCAAAAATCAATACGGAAATTCACCATATTTTTCCAAAGCGATTTTATTAAGCTCTGCAAGCTGGGCGGGGTCATTTGCTCCAAGAACGGTATCAGAAGAAGCTGCTGTATAAGCACCTACCTTTTTTCCGTCGTTAAGAAGAAGCTTGAGTGCATCGGGAAGGTAGTATTCGTTTGCTGCATTGTTGGAGCTTATTCTGTCCAGAACACTCAGAAGGTCGTTTGTATCGAACCAGAAGCCGCCCGAATTGACTTCTTTTATTGCAATGGTTTCCTCGTCAGCGTCTTTCTGCTCAACAATAGTTTTCAGAGAGCCGTCCTCAGCTCTTACAATTCTTCCGTAGCCGAAAGGATTTTCAACCTTTGCGGAAATAACTGTAGCACTGCTGTCCGTGCTGTTGTGCTGCTCATAAGCCTGAGAGATTGTAGCACTGTCCATAAAAGGAGCGTCGCCGTTAAGAACTATAACGTCTCCGCCGTTTTTGGAAAGAAAATCCTTCGCCATCATAACGGCATGCCCTGTTCCGAGCCGTTGAGCCTGAAATACAGAGCTTATTTCATAAGGAAGAGAGGATAAATGCTCCTCGATACATTCCTTTTTATAGCCCTTTATAACGCAGATTTTATCAATACCGCTTTTTATCAAAGCTCCGATAACCCAGTCGAGCATAGGTTTTCCGATTACAGCCGAAAGCGTCTTGGGCTTGTCGGACTTCATTCTTTTGCCCTCGCCGCCTGCGAGAATTACGGCACATTTTTCAGACATAAAAAATCCTCCCGTTAACTCTTTTATTGCAAGTCAGAATATTAACGGTTATAAAAAAACGTTAACCAATCCAAACTGTCTATATAAGGTATATTATCTCATAGATATAAATTTTTTCAAGTCTTTTCGACATATAAATATATCTTTTTTTTAAATTTATCGTTTTTAACAGTAAATAATTAAATTTGGAGAGTATAATTAGTTTGTTTTTTTACGAAGCTTATTACTAAATTTGGAAATTTTTGAAATTTTTATTATAAATTACAGAAAAGGTATGGAAATTTATAAAATAATTTGCTATAATAACTTATAGACTTATATAAAAGTCAGCCAATTATACGTTTTCTGTTTTTTACGTAATTGTGAGTAAGAGCGGAATACGTTGTATTAAATTTTTTCAGGAGGTATCTATATTCCCATGAGCCAGAAGTATGTTTATCTTTTCTCTGAGGGTAATGAAACTATGAGAGAGCTGCTTGGCGGTAAAGGTGCTAACTTAGCAGGTATGACACGTTTGGGTATGCCTGTTCCCCAGGGCTTTACAGTTTCAACGGAAGCTTGTACTCGTTATTACGAGGACGGCAGAAAGATTGCTGATGATATTCAGGAGCAGATTTATGCTGCATTGGCAGAGGTTGAAAAAATCAACGAGAAGAAGTTCGGTGACACACAGAACCCGTTGCTCGTATCTGTTCGTTCAGGTGCAAGAGCTTCGATGCCCGGTATGATGGACACCATTCTTAACCTTGGTATCAATGATGAAGTTGCTGCAGGACTTATCGCAGGTAATCCCGACCCTAAGTTCGAGAGATTTGTTTATGACTCATACCGTCGTTTTATCCAGATGTTCTCTGACGTTGTTATGGAAATCTCAAAGAAGCGTTTTGAGGTTATCATAGACGAGGTTAAGGCTGAAAAGGGTGTTAAGAATGACATTGAGCTTGACGTTGACGATATGAAGAAGCTTGTTTCACTCTTCAAGGCTTACTACAAGGAGCAGAAGGGAGAGGACTTCCCTACAGATCCCAAGGTTCAGCTTATGGAAGCAGTTAAGGCAGTTTTCCGTTCCTGGGACAACCCTCGTGCAAACGTTTACAGAAGAATGAATGATATTCCTTATTCCTGGGGTACAGCTGTTAACGTACAGCCTATGGTATTCGGTAACCTGAATGAGAACTCAGGTACAGGTGTTGCATTTACCCGTGACCCTGCTACAGGTGAGAAGAAGCTCTTCGGTGAGTACCTTATCAATGCTCAGGGTGAGGACGTTGTTGCAGGCGTAAGAACTCCCAGCACAATAGATCAGCTTGCTAACGATATGCCCGCAGTTTACGAGCAGTTTGTTCAGATTGCTACAAATCTTGAAAATCACTACAGAGATATGCAGGATATGGAGTTTACCATAGAGAACGGTAAGCTTTATATGCTCCAGACAAGAAACGGTAAGAGAACAGCAGCTGCTGCTCTTAAAATTGCTGTTGACCTTGTTGACGAGGGTATGATTTCAGAAGAAGAGGCAGTTCTCAGAGTTGAGCCTAAGCAGTTGGACGCACTGCTTCACCCTCAGTTCGATGCTGCTGCTCTTAAGAAAGCTACACCTATAGGCAAGGGTCTTGCTGCATCTCCGGGTGCTGCATGCGGTAAGGTTGTATTCACAGCTGACGATGCTAAAGCTTGGGTTGCTAACGGTGAGAAGGTTGTTCTTGTAAGACTTGAAACATCACCTGAGGACATCGAAGGTATGAATGCTGCTGAGGGTATCCTCACAGTTCGCGGCGGTATGACATCACACGCAGCAGTTGTTGCACGCGGTATGGGTACATGCTGTGTATCAGGCTGCGGTGACATCACATTCAACGAGGAAGAGAAATATTTCACACTCGGCGGTCAAACAATCAAAGAGGGCGACTATATCTCTCTTAACGGTTCAACAGGTGACATCTACGGTGAGGCTATCGCTACAAAGGAAGCTGAAATCGTTGGTGACTTTGACAGATTTATGGCTTGGGCAGACGCTGCAAGAAAGCTCGTTGTAAGAACAAACGCAGATAACCCCAGAGATACAGCTCAGGCAGTTAAGTTTGGTGCTGAGGGTATCGGTCTTTGCCGTACAGAGCATATGTTCTTTGAGGGCGACAGAATTAAGGCTATCCGTGAGATGATAGTTTCTGAGACTGTTGAAGAGAGAAAAGCAGCTCTTGCTAAGATTATGCCTTTACAGCAGGGTGACTTTGAGGAAATGTACAGAGTACTTGAGGGTCGTCCTATGACAGTAAGATTCCTTGATCCTCCTCTCCACGAATTTGTTCCTACAAAGGAAGAGGATATAGTAGAGCTTGCAGGCGAAATGAATATCACCGTTGAGCATCTCAAGGAAATCATCAGCGGACTTCACGAGTTCAACCCTATGATGGGTCACCGTGGCTGCCGTCTTGCTGTAACTTATCCTGAGATTGCAGAGATGCAGACGACTGCTGTTATCAATGCTGCTATTGCTGTTAACAAGGAGAACCCTGAGTACAATATTGTTCCCGAAATTATGATTCCCCTTGTTGGTGAGGTTAAGGAGCTTAAATACGTTAAAGACGTTGTTACAGCTACAGCTGATAAGATTATCGCTGAAGCAGGCGTTGACATGAAGTACAAGGTTGGTACTATGATAGAAATTCCCAGAGCTGCTCTTACAGCTGACGAGATTGCTACAGAGGCTGAGTTCTTCAGCTTTGGTACTAACGACCTTACACAGATGACATTCGGCTTCAGCCGTGATGATGCAGGTAAGTTCCTTGATGCTTACTATGATACAAAGATTTACGAGTCAGATCCGTTTGCTAAGCTCGACCAGAAGGGTGTTGGCAAGCTTGTTAAAATGGCAGCTCAGCTCGGAAAGCAGACAAGACCTGACATCAAGCTTGGTATCTGCGGTGAGCACGGCGGAGATCCTTCTTCTGTTGAGTTCTGTCACAATGTAGGTCTGAACTATGTATCCTGTTCACCTTTCAGAGTTCCTATAGCTAGACTTGCTGCTGCACAGGCTGCTATCAAAGAAAAGAACGCTTAAAATAAAATTTGATTTGGAGCAAAGCTTCTGATTGAATATTGAATACTGAGAACGCCCTTGCAGGAGCATTCCTGCAAGGGCGTTTTGTATCGTTATGAATGAGCATGTAAGTATATACTTGACAAAATATTAACTATCGTGTATTGTATAGTTACGGAAAGAATTTGAATTTTTATTTTATAAGGTTAAAGCTACAATGCTTAAAAGGAGATTTTCAGAATGAATATTTGTGAGCTTCAGCAGGAAATTATCCGTATGAAAAAGGAAAATGATGTATGTATTTTGGCACACAGCTATCAGGCAAAGGAGATTGTCGAGGTTGCCGACTTTACGGGAGACTCCTTTCAGCTTAGTCTGATGGCAACAAAGGCTTCAAATAAGAATGTAGTTATGTGCGGAGTTCGTTTTATGGCGGAAACGGTAAAGCTGCTTTCGCCTGAGAAAAAGGTTTATCTTGCCAATCCAACGGCAGGCTGTCCCATGGCGGAGCAGATGGACAGGGAGCTTATAGAAAGCGTTAAAAAGGAATATCCGGATTATGCTGTTGTTGCGTATATAAATACGACTTCGGAGCTTAAAACTGTATGCGATGTGTGTGTTACGTCCTCGTCTGCGGTAAAAATAGTTAAGAAGCTGCCTGAAAAAAATATACTCTTTATTCCCGACTGCAACCTGGGGGATTATGTTGCAAAGCAGATACCGGAGAAAAACTTTAAGCTGTTGCAGGGAGGCTGTCCCACACACGCAAGAATAAGTGCAGAGGAGGCAAGAAAAGCAAAGGAGCTTCACCCGAATGCAGAGCTTCTTGTACACCCTGAGTGCAGACCTGCGGTAACGGCTCTGGCTGATTTTGTAGGCTCAACAGCGGCTATTATGAGCTATGCCGAGAAATCAGATAAAAAGGAATTTATAATAGGTACTGAAATAAGCATAACGGAGCATCTTTCCTATCAGTGTCCCGATAAGAGATTTTATAATTTGTCAAAGGATTTAATCTGCTCAAATATGAAGGCTACAACCCTTGTAGATGTGTACCATGCTGTCAGGGGTGACGGCGGCGAAGAAATTATCCTTGATGACGACATTATGATTAAGGCGAGAAAATGTATAGATAAAATGATTGAGTTAGGCTGATATTTACAGAGAGTAATGCCGTATCGAGCGAAGCACGATACGGCATATTTTTTGAGAAATTTCTCAAAAAAGGGCGGCAAGCGAAGCTTGCCGTATGCGGCGATTGCAGAAGTCAAAAGCCTTGCTTTTGACAAATTCAAAGCTTTGCTTTGAATTTACTGCGGCATTTGCCGCAGTATTCTGCAATCGCCGCAGTGCTGACGGAAGCTGCGTATGTAACGAAAGTTATATTTTAAAGAACAGTTACATTACATACTGCGGTCAAGCCGTTATATGTTTTCAGTGTAATGAGTGCGTGACCGGGCTCATAAGCAGTAACCTTACCTTGTTTGTCTACAGATGCAACCTCTGGTGCATCGCTTTCCCAGATGTATGATGTTGCACAATTTGCGGGATAAGCTTTTTTATTTAAAACCAGGCTTTCGCCTACGTTTAATTCTATTTCGTTTTTATCCAGTTCAATACTCTGAGGTGCCGCTTTTACATTTATCCTGCAATATGCTGTTTTACCGTTAGATGCTCTGGCAGTGATGGTAACTGTTCCTTTTTTCTTTGCAGTAACGGTAGCTGTGGCTGTATTGTAAAAGCCATATGTGTTGTCAATGGTATTTATCCATTTGTAATTATAGAAGCTTTTACATTTTACTGCTGCTGTTTTTTTATCACTGCTGCTCCAGCTTATATAGGTTAGTCCGTCACAGCTTGCTTTCAATGTATAGGCTTGTCCCACTCCGATATTAACAGCAGCTTCGCTGATTGATATATCAGAAGGACCATTTTCACAAGTAACATTACATACTGCAGTAAGTCCGCTGACTGATGAAATTGCAGTAATTTTTGCTGTACCCTTTCCTTTAAAGCAAACCTTACCCTTAGAGTTTACCTTGGCTACTGATGTATTACTGCTTTTCCAGCGTATAGTGTCATTTTCAAAGGTTGACGTTGCTTTAAGAATTTTTGTTTGTCCCTGACCCAGTTTAACTTTTGTATAATCCAAATAAAATTCCGCCACGTAACCGTAAACGAGATGAGTGAGATTCTTATTGTCTGGAATATGATTACAATTGGTAATGTCTTTAAATTCATCTATGCTTCCGGGATAGTAAATTGAATAATCGTCAACGAAAGCATTTCTAAAAGTATCCGCACCAAAATAAGTCACACTTTTTGGAATCAATATGCTTTTAATGTTACGGCAGTTACAGAAAGCGGCTTCACAAATAATCTCTGTTCCGTTCTTCAAAATCAGCTCTGAATTTTCGGGTATTTCTCCTTTATATGTGTACAGCGTATTGCTTCCGATATAAATTAATCCGTTCGGCTGACTGTTATACCAAGCTGTATCATCAAAAGGCCCCTTATAGTTACGTATACCGTTGTCTGATGTACCCAAAAATTGAAAATCAACATATTTAAGATTTCCCTGAAATTCTATGTCAGATAAATTTGTACATCCACTAAAAGCAGAGGATCTTATAATAACATTGTCAGGAATATTAATTTTTGTAAGATTTGTACAATTCTGGAAAGCTTTATCCCCGATTTCAGTGATATTTTCAGGAATTTTTATATACTTCAGATTTGTACAGTCTCTAAAAGCATAATCTTCAATTTTTTCCAGACTGTCAGGAAGCTCAATACTTTCCAGACTTGATATTTTTTGCCGCAAGGTTCCGATTTTTTCTATACCGTCAGAATACACTATTTTTTTTAATTTTCCGTTTAAAGAGCCGTCACTTCCGTATTTTCCAACGCATCTGGCTGTGTCAACGGCAGTTACTTTCATTCCTCTTGCCTCTGACGGGAATACAATTTCCGAGGCATCTCCGTAATAACCCGTTATTTGCAATTCATTTTCTTTTCCGTAAATTTCGTAAAAAGAAAAATCCCCTTCCGTGAATTGAAGCAGCCTTGCTTCAGCTGCTTCATATTGTGCAGCCGACACTGTTAACGGCAGGTAAGAGCTAATTCCCTGAAGCAGGGCAACAGCTAAAAAACACGATAAAAGCCTTTTCCTGAATTTCATATTCAATCACTCCAGATAAAAATAAAATTATAATATAAATTACAGCTTATATTATAATTTTTTGTTAAATTTATATCAATATAATTCAGAAAATTGTTTTGACTTTGTGAAATAAAACAAAAATAAAAGGCGGTTTTATGGAAATTAGATAACTGAATTTTGAAGTAAATACAGAAATTCAGGTCAAAGCGTTTCAAAAGCCTTGACCTGAACAAAATAAGCTTTAATTTTTAGTTGCATTTATTATGCTTTCTACACCGTCATCGAGCCAGTCACCCTCAAAGCTTTCGATATTGCCCTCGTCGATGAGCTTTGCGAGCTTAGGCTCGATCGGAAGCTTTGCCAGAACCGGAAAGCCGTACTGATTTGCAATTTCGTCTACCTTGCTTTCACCGAAGATAAAATGCTTTTTATTACAGTTATCGCAAATAAAGTAGCTGTTGTTTTCGACTATGCCCAAAATAGGAATATTCATAAGATTAGCCATCTTTACGGCTTTTTCAACAATCATGGAAACCAAATCCTGCGGTGAGGTAACTATGATAATTCCGTCCAAAGGAATGCTCTGGAATACGGTAAGAGTAACATCGCCTGTTCCGGGCGGCATATCAACGAACATATAATCCTCATTGTTCCATATAGTTTCGCTCCAGAACTGTTTTACTGTTCCCGAAAGAAGCGGACCTCTCCAAACAGTGGGGTCGGTTTCGTTGGGAAGAAACATATTTGTAGAAATCATATCTATACCAGTGCAGGTAACTGCGGGAATAATGCCTGCCTCACAGCCTTTAGCACGTTCGTTTATTCCGAAGCCTTTAGGGATTGAGGGACCTGTAATATCAGCATCAAGGATAGCGACCTTGTAGCCGTTTCTGTTGAAAAGTACGGCAAGCAGTGAGGTAATCATACTTTTTCCGACACCGCCCTTACCGCTGAGAACGCCTATAACCTTTTTAACGCTGCTGTAGGCATTCAATTTTTCGTAAAAATCCTCGGGTGATGTGCGGGAGCTGCAATTTTCAGAGCAGCTTTCGCAGTTGTGTGAACATTCACTCATAAAAATTCTCCAATCTTAGATTAAAATTTTATTTTTTAGCTTTGGCTACAAGACAGCACCAGCCGTTTTCAAGAAGCTTTTCTATAATCTCAAAGCTGTCCTCTATAGCGTTGAGAACATCGTCAGCTCTTGTATCAATAATACCGCTCATAATATAAACGGAATCATCTTTCATAAATTGTCTGATGTCCTTTGAAAGCATAATGATTGCATCTGCAACGATATTGGCGGCGATAATATCATATTTTCCTGTTACCTTATCGGTGAGATTACCGTTTAAGACGGTCATTTTGTCGGATACACCGTTAAGAACGGCATTTTCCCGTGCGGTTTTTACGGCCATTTCGTCAATATCAACGCCGACGGCTTTTTTTGCACCGAGCAGAAGAGCCGCTACCGACAAAATACCGCTTCCGCAGCCTACATCGAGCATATCGCAGTTCTTTGTTACATATTTTTCTATGGCAGCAAGACAAAGCCTTGTTGTTTCGTGAGTACCTGTACCGAAAGCAAGTCCCGGGTCAAGGTTAAGGACAACTCTGTCCTTGGGGTCGTACTTATCACGCCACGTAGGTCTTATCAGTATTTTTTCGCCTACCTCAATAGGGTTGAAGTATTGCTTCCAGTTATTCAGCCAGTCCTGTTCCTCACAGCCTGTTATGCTTATCTCAAACGGAATATTGTTTTCGGCATAACGTTCCTTTAAAAAGGCTACGGCCTCAAGCGGATTATCTTCAGGACTGATATATATGTGAACTATGCCCTTTGACCTGTCCTTGCTGAGGAGGTCGTCATCTATAAGGTCTATATGAGCTATTTCAAGAACTTCGTTTTCCAGCATAGAGTAGTCTTCTATATATATGCCGTAGGGAACGACCATCTGAGCTATATCTCCTGCCGTATCTACCAGTTCAACGGGAACTTTTACGGAAACCTCTGTCCACTCCATTAAAACACATCCTTTTGCTGTTGTAGTTAGTGAGGGTTAAGAACCGCGGCTTTCAGCACAGGGTGGCGGCAGCTGCTTAATGAACAAGTTCATTAAGCGTAAAAAGTGCTTACGCACTTTTTACGACCTAAGACTGCGTCTTAGGTCGGCTGCCGCCGCCCTGTGCTGAAAGCCGCTGACGGGCAAAGATACGTAAGTAAGGCGGTAATTATTCTCCGAACATAGTTTTGAGTTTATCGAAGAAGCCGTTTCTTTTGCCGTAATTTTTATCTGTGGTAACGCCATCGAGTTGTTTAAGCAATTCTTTTTGTTTAGGCGTAAGGTGCTTGGGGACTTCCAGAATAACTCTTACGTACTGATCGCCTCTGGTTTTTCCGCCCAGATGAGTAATGCCGCGTCCTTTAAGCTTGAACACGTCGTTAGGCTGAGTACCCTCACGAAGACTGTAGCTTACCTTGCCGTCGAGGGTAGGAACAGTAACCTCAGCACCGAGAGCAGCCTGAGTGAAGGTAATAGGAAGCTCGCACCAGACATCATCACCCTTTCTTTCAAATATGGGGTGAGGTCTTACTTCAACTCTGACGTGTAGATCTCCGTAAGGACCGTTGTTTATGCCGGCATTTCCATGACCTGAAACCTGAAGAATTTCGCCGTTGATACCGGCGGGTATAGTAACATCAACAGTACGCTTTGTACGTTTTCTTCCGCTTCCGTGGCAGGAAGGGCAGGGGGTATCAACAGTTTTTCCCTTACCCTTACATACATCGCAGGTACGAGATGTTCTAATGTTGCCGAAAGGGGTTCTCTGATTTACCTGAACCTGCCCGGTACCGTGACAACTCGGACAAACCTTGGGAGAAGTACCTTTTGCAGCACCTGAGCCGCCGCAGTCGCTGCAAACACTTTCGTTAGTGTATGTAACGGTTTTTTTGCATCCCTTTGCGGCCTCCTCAAAGGAAACCATCACGGTAGTTTCGATATTTGAGCCTTTTCTCGGAGCGTTTGGGTTCTGGCGTCTGCCGGCAGAACCGCCGAAGCCGCCGAAAAAGCTATTGAAAATATCGTCTATATCTATATTCATACCCTGACCGAAGGGGCTGCCGCCTGCTGCACCTGCACCATAGCTGGGGTCTACGCCTGCGTGACCAAACTGGTCATATCTTGCTCTTTTTTCCTTATCGGAAAGTACCTCATATGCTTCATTGACCTCTTTAAATTTAGCTTCAGCTTCTTTATTGCCGGGGTTGAGGTCGGGGTGATACTGTTTTGCAAGCTTTCTGAAAGCTTTTTTGATTTCGTCATCGGAGGCTCCCTTTGGAACTCCCATAACTTCGTAATAATCTCGTTTATTATCAGCCAAACTAATTGCC
>ONDU01000097.1 GCA_900316615.1 uncultured Eubacteriales bacterium
CAGCTTTTGAGCAATACCATAATACAGACAGTAGGAGTTATAGCCGACCTTGAAAAGGTTGACAAAAAGCTTCTTGTAATGCCTAACGTAAGACGTGGACAGGATTCCGCAACATGGCTTCAGATGCTCAGAAACGGAGTAAAGTTTACAGGACAGAACGAAGTACTCGCACAGTACAGAAGAGTTCCGCAGTCATTGAGTGCCAACAAGTTTTCAGCTATGAAAAGAACATGGTATTTATACCGTGGTGTAGAGCATTTATCCCTGCCCAAGTCCGTAATATGTCTTATAGGCTGGGCATATCACGCAAGCATAAAGAGAATTTACGTAGGCAAATTTATAAATAAAGATTAATTTTTCTCATAGATTGGACGGTTACTTAGAGTATGAATATCTTATACCTGTGTACCTTTTACCACAGAGCATTGTTATTCCGTCAGCAGATGGATTCCCTCATAAAGAGAGGGCATAATGTCAGGGCATTCAGCTCGGCAAAATACGGTGAGGGTATTGCCGAAAAGTTCAGACCCATTATGGACGGAGGGTATTGCCGAAAAGTTCAGACCCATTATGGACGGGCTTGTTGTTCATAAGGAATGCTGGAATAAGTACGACAGAATGCTGTTTTTTCCTCGTCAGTGGAAAATAGAAAAAGAGTTTCAGAAAGCATATAACCTGAAAGACTTTGACCTGATACATTCCCATCTTCTTTTAAGCAGCGGATATACAGCAATGAGAATGAAGAAAAAATACGGAGTACCCTATGTTGTTTCCGTAAGGGTTACGGATTTGACAGGCTTTATACGTCTGCCGTATTTTAAGGGTATGGCGGTTAAGATAGTAAAGGAAGCGGCAGGAATTATTTTTCTTTCAGCGTGTCACAAAGAGGAATTTACAAAAAAATTCGTACCCGCTGAATACCTTGACGAGTTCAACGCAAAGTGTGCGGTTATAAGCAACTGTATAGAGCCTTTTTGGGAGGAAAACACCGCAATTTCTCCCAAGCTTATGAAAGATAAAAAGAGAGTCCGTCTTTTGGCAGTAGCGAAGATACGCCCCATAAAAAACCTGACGGTTGCGGCACAGGCAGTTGAGCTTCTTAAAAACAGAGGTTATGATGCAAAGTTGACAGTTGCCGGAGAAGTTCAGGACAACGAAGAATACGAACGCATTAAAGCGTATTCCTGCGTTGATGTCCTGCCTTTTAAGAAGAAAGAGGAACTTATAGACATATACAAGGAAAACGATATATTTCTTCTTCCGTCCGTAAATGAAACATTCGGCAGAGCATATGTTGAGGCTATGACTCAAGGCTTGCCCGTTATTTTCACTCAGGGACAGGGCTTTGACAAAAACTTTCCCGACGGTGAAGTGGGCTACAGCGTGCCGTGCGATGCTCCCGAAACAATCGCAGACAAAATAGAGGAAACAATAAAGCGGTACGATGAAATTTCCCCTAAGTGTATAGAGAACAGCAAGCTGTTTTATGAGGATATAATTATAGACAAGCTGGAGAGTTTTTACGAAAAAGCATTGAAAAGAGGTTGAGTTACAAATGAAAAATATGAAAGTAGCTTTAATTTCCTTTCATAACGCTTACAACTACGGAGCTTGCCTACAGGCATACGCACTTCAGGAAGCCGTTTCCGAAATGAATGTCGAGTGTGAATATATAGATTATGTAAATAAGCGTAGAGCTGAGGGATACAAGATGTCCCACAGAATAGCAAAGGCTCTGAAAGAAAAGAACATAAAGTCCGCAGTAAAGAATATGTGCGGAGCACCTTTTGTGTGGTCAAGAGGAAGCAAGTTCAATAAGTTTTACTCAAAATATCTCAGAAAGACGGATATTACCTATCATAGTGTTGAAGAAGCAAAGATTTTGGAGCAAAGCTATGATAAATTTGTAGTCGGCAGCGACCAAGTTTGGAATGCAGAGCATAACGGTACTGATTCAGCATACTTTCTTGACTTTGTAAGTGATAATTCAAAGAAAATATCCTATTCTTCAAGCTTCGGAATGGCAGATATTCCCGAAGAGCTTAACAACTGGTACGCAAGTCTTGTAAAAAACATTCCGTGTCTTTCCACAAGAGAAAAACACGGAGTAAAAATCATAAAAGACTTAAGTGGCAGACACGCACATCTTGTGCTTGACCCTGTATTTCTTCTTGATGGCGGGCATTGGAAAAAATTTGTAAAAAATACCGTTCCCAAAGAAAAATATACCTTTTATTACATGAATGCGGAATTTAATATTGATGATTTCGCAAGGGTTACAAAGTGGAAGGATAATAAAAGATATATTTTATCGTCCTCAGTAAAGCCGAAGGACTTTATAAAAAGAGGACAGAAAGTAACATTTGCGATGTCACCCGAAGA
>ONDU01000015.1 GCA_900316615.1 uncultured Eubacteriales bacterium
ACCTTGAAATCAGGCTTTTTTTCCTCTGCTTTTATATTTTTATTACGATAATAAACATAATCACACATTGAAGCACTGTCCAGCTGAGGACCTGTTTCTATATGACTGCCACCCTTAAAATATCCTGTTAAATTAATACCTGCTATCAAAACAGCAAAGACTGTTAATCCAACCTTAATCTTGGATTTAGAGTATTCACTTACAAGAATATAAATTATAAACAGGAAGAATATCCAGAAAAGTGTTAAATTCCATCTGTATATTTCACAATTCAATCCGTAATCATAATTAACTAGGCTGTTTAAATCGTTGGGAATAAAGTAGGAGAAAAAGTATTTTATTTTCCAAAAGTTAATAAATGTTGCCTCACTTAAACTGCCGAAAATAAAATCGGAAATTTCGGAAACCAAAAAAACAATAAGAGCAAAAAGACTGTATACTGCCACTCTTTTTAATTTTTTAGAAAATATAATGCCCAGCAAAATAGGAATAATTCCACCCAAAATTATGTATAGAAACAAAACGCCTGTAAAATGCAGTACATATCTTAAATCAGACATTCCTGCTAAAAAGTAAATACATAAATTTGAAAGGAAAGCGATTATAAATTGTAATATCGGAATAATAAGCAGACATAAAAAGATACTCAGGTCAGAAGCTGTCTTACCGTTTTTATGGGAATACAAGGTTTCTGTCAGATTAAAGAACTTAAACTGATAATTAAATTCATATGAAGCATAAAATAATAAAATAAAAGAGAAAATACACGGTAACAACGTTTTCTGCAAAAAGAATAAAACATCACCGTTAAGATTATAACTATTAAATCCTTTTGCAATGGTGTATATGTCAAAAATTAAAAATATACATAAAGGAATACTGATACGCAATGTTTTTAAAAGCACCTTAACATTTTGTTTAATCATTATTTTTTATTCTCCCTCATCATTAAATTGTGATTAAAATAAACCGCAAGAGCCTGTCCAGTATTTTCTACATATTTATATGAAAATATTCCACTTAATAACGTATATCTCAACGCCATTTCCAAATATTTTTTAATATATGTTAAAATACCAAACAGGCTCTTTAATTTATTTGTTATTTTGTGTCAAACGCTCCTGTCGCCGAACAATTTTTTCCATTCCACCACCATGAACACATTAGAACCAATCAATCTCTCAACTGCGTTAAAGATGTTACTGCGAATTTATCAATGCCTCAAGTGTCAGTATATCACTTGAATTAATAAATGTCAATATACTACACAATTTTCAGGAAAATTCTGCATTGTAAACAAAATTCATCTGAATTGTGAAAAAAACAGCATATCAATAATATATTTCTATAAGCTTACTGTCTTTTCTTAAATTTGTGATTTTTTATCCTGATTTGGAATGTTTTTCAGTGCTACGGTAAACAAAATACTTTTTCCGTCCGTGCTTTCTGCCGAAATTTTCCCCCCGTGTGCTTCAGCTATAGCCTTGGCAACCGACAAGCCTATGCCATGTCCTCCCGTTTCGGAATTTCTTGATTTATCCAGACGGTAAAATCTTTCAAAAAGAAAGTCGAGCTTTCCCTTTTCTATCTCCTCAACTGTATTATAAAATGTCAATATTCTGTTTTTTCCCGCAGCCTTCAGCTTTACCTCTATAACTCCGTTTTCGTCAGTATATTTCAGGGCATTGTCCAGCATTATGGAAATAAGCTGACGGATTGACGCTTCATTACCATAGTAATTCAGACCCTCCTCCGTTTCCGCCTTAAGTGTTATTCCCCTTGCCTTTGAGGACGTTTTGAAAAGCTCCGTCATATCCTCCGCCGCCTGTGAAATATCAAAGCTTTCCATCTGCATTTTATATCCGTCCTCGTCCATTCTGGAAAGATATACAAGCTTTTCAGTAAGAGCCGTCAGCCGCTTTATCTGCTTTCTTATGCTTTGCGTCCATTCATTTTCTCCGTCTATCATCTCTATAACCTCTGCATTTGCGTCTATTATTGCAAGAGGTGTCTTTATTTCATGACTTGCATCTGTTATAAATCTTTTCTGTTTATCATAGCTCTGTGCAACAGGTCTTACCGCTATTGAAGAAAAAATCAATACCATTATGAACACCAGCATACTTCCTGCAAGGCTTATAACTATACTTGCTGTCAAAAAGGAGTAAAATGTATCAAGCTCTCTTCCTACGTCCAAAAAAATGTACATTACATTTCCGTCTTTATTTATACGTGCATATTTATAATTTTCTATAAAGCCGCTTTCCCTGTTTTCCTCGTAAAGCTTCCTTGCATAGGCTTCCGCCGCTGACGATGATACAGCCGCTATCTTTCCCGTATTGATTTCCGTAGCATTTGCATTACTGTCAAGGGTTACCGTAAAATACCTTGTTTCAAAAGGCATTTCAGGAGACAGCTTCTTATCTCTGAACCTGTTTTCCCTTTGAAAAGGTTTTTCTTCAAATTTTCCTCCATTCTCTGACAGTATTTCAATTCGCTCCTGTGCATTGCTGTCTATGCTTACAAAATTGGCAATATTTATCGCTGTCATTATAACGGCAAGCACTGCAATTACCGAAACCATAGCTATTGCTATAAATTTTCTCCTCAGCCTCTTTATCATTTCAAAGCCTCCAGGGAATACCCTCTGTTCCTGACCGCCTTTATCTGAACCTTTGCATCAAGCGATGAAAGCTTTTTCCTTATGTATGATATATACACCCATACAACACTAAGCTCTGTATCACTGTCATATCCCCATATCTTCTCCATAAACGTATCTGTCGAAATTATTCTTCCGGGATTTTTCATAAGCATTTCAAGCATCTGAAATTCCTTGTTCGCCAGCCTCAGACTTCCGTTCGGAGATGAAAGCTCAAAGGTTGAAGTATCCAGCTTTATATTCTCAAAGCTTATTACGGAATTATTCGCTTCCGTTCTTTTTCTTGTCATCGCACGTATTCTTGCAAGAAGCTCCTTTGAAGAAAACGGCTTTGTAAGATAATCGTCCGCACCGCAGTCAAGCCCCAGCACCTTGTCCTCTATTTCCGATTTTGCCGTAAGCAGTATTACAGGTACGGAATTTCCCTCACTGCGTATCGTCTTTAAGACTGTTATTCCGTCTATTTTAGGCATCATAATGTCAAGCACTACTCCGTCATACACTCCGCTTTCTATATAGTCAAGTGCATCTTCTCCGTTGTATACCGCATCTACAGAGTAATTGTTGTGCTTAAGTATAGTTACCAATGCTCTTGAAAGCTCCTTTTCGTCCTCTGCCAAAAGCAATCTCATTATTAACTCTCTCCTTATTACCTGCTGTAACATTACCATATAATTACACACAAACTAAGCGGTGCGATTGCAGACGCTTGCAAACTTGTTTGCAAGCTGTTAAAAGTGCACAGCACTTTTAACGCTCAAAATGCGTGCATTTTGAGTTCTGCAATCGCACCCTCACTATCTGACTGTCTGCGGAAGCCTCGGTGTTACATACAAGGTCTTGTTTTTTACATATATTACCATACCCGGCTTTGCTCCTGACGGCTTGCTTACATTCTTTACCAATGTATAATCAACAGGAACCTGAGAGCTTTCTCTTGCCTTGCTGTGATATGCTGCTATTTCTGCCGCCTCCCTCAAGGTATGCTCATCGACCTCCATGCCTTTTGTAACTATGATTGCATGTGCACCGTGTATGTTCTTCGTATGAAGCCATATATCGTTTTTTGCCGCTGTTTTTAAAGTAAGCCTGTCATTTTGCGTATTGTTTCTTCCTACCAAAAGCTCAAAGCCTGTAGAAAGCATAAACCTTAACGCCGGCAATGCCGCTGTCTTTTTTTGCTTGCCCTGCCGTGTTTTTATATAGCCCTGTTCGGCAAGCTCTTTTCTGATTTCGTTAAGCTCGCTTTCAGTTTCAGCTCTGCTGAGGCTTTCCGATACAGCCTCAATATAGTCAAGCTCGCTTCTGGCTTTCTCCAGTTGAACATTAAGAACCTGCTCCGCTGTCTTTGCCTTGCGGTAGCCCTTGTAGTACTTCTGGGAATTCTGCGTTGCAGTTAGAGACGGGTCAAGCTCTATGGTAAAAGGTCTGTTTCCGTCATAATAATTCTCCACTGTAATTCGGGACATTCCCTTTTCTATTCTGTAAATATTAGCCTGTATTAAATCTCCCTTTATTCTCAGCGGCTCTCTGTCGGTACATCTTTCAAGCTCCCGTGTCTGAGTATTTATCTTTCTCGAAAGACGCTCAGTTGTATTTGACAGAATACGGTGTAAATCCTGAGACTTCGATTTCATTCTCTCTATCGTATCTCTGCCGATGTAAAAATCATCAACAAGCTTGCTGAAGCTTTCGTAACGCTTAATCTCCGCAAGCTGTCCGTACTGGGTTATATCTCCGAAGAAAAAATCCGCAGGCTTACCGTTTATTAACGCCATATGCGGTGTATCTCTCAGATTTTTGAGATTGTCTGCCATTCTTCCTATAAAAAAAACAAGTCTTTTTCTTATTTCGGAAGCTTTCAGATTTTCTGTAGTAAGCTCTTTACCCTTTCCCGTAAGATATTCAAGCTCTCTGCATACTATTGGTGAAATGCCCTGTACAGTGTTCAGAAGTGCCTTGCTGAGTCTTGTATCAACCGCTGTGCTTTCCAATGCGTTGACAATCCTTTCGGCGGCCGCTTCCGTTTCACCCTCAAGCAGATTTATTTTGTTTTGCGTCGGCGGAAGCTGATACCTCAAGCCCGGGAGAACCTGTCTTTGTGATGACATAGATATATCTACCCTTTTCAGTGCATCTATTACAGTACCCTCTCCGCTTATAAAAATAACATTGCTGTACTTTCCCATTATCTCTGCCGCAAGAGTAAGCCTTATATGATCTCCAAGCTCATTTGTCGCATCAAAATCAAGAAAAATTATCCTTTCCATTGCGGGCTGACGTGCCTGTATCAGTTTACTGCCGCAAAGCTTCTTTCTGAAGAGCATACAAAGCATAGGCGGTACCTTCGGATTTTCGGGAGCATATTCCGTGAGGTTTATCCTCGGACTGTTTGCTCTTGAGGACATCAGAAGCTTACACGCTCCTTTAACGCCTCTGAAAACCAGTACTATCTCGTCCTTATTTGGCTGGTAGACCTTTTCCACTCTGCTGTTTGCCGCTTTTTCGTTTATTTCATTGCATATATATCTCAAATATCCGCCGTCCAACGCCATTTTATTTTCCCTCCCTTTTAATCACATAGGTCTGTGCTGATTCCATGTGCGATTGCAATATTTCAGGCATAGCCTGAAATATCCTTCAAGGTTACACCTTGAAGCTTGTCAAAAGCTTTGCTTTTGACAATGCAATCGCACCGGCTGTGAGCAAAGCCGTATCATTTATGATATTTTCCTCCGCTGTTTATCTGAAATGCTCTGTAAACCTGTTCACAGAGCATTACTCTCGCAAGCTGGTGCGGAAACGTCATTTTAGACATTGACAGCTTAATATCGCACCTGTTCTTTACCTCATCTGACAGTCCCCATGAGCCTCCTATTATAAAATCCATACCGCTTACACCGTTTAATGCAGTTCTGCCGAATATTTCCGCAAGGCTCTCGGACGATACCGAAGCTCCCTCTATGCAAAGAGCTATAACCTGATTTCCCCTGCCTGTATTTTTAAGAATACGCTTGCCTTCCTTTTCCAGAACAGCATTAATCTGACTTTTGTTCGGATTATCTGCAATTTTTTCCTCGTCAATCTCGGTTATTTTAAATTTGCAGAATGCCTTCAATCTCTTTTCATACTCGCCGACAGCCTGCGTCCAGTATTTTTCCTTTAATTTTCCAACACATATTATATTTACAGAAAGCATTTGAGTTTATGTATCTCCTTAAAAAATAATACAGCTTCCGTCAGTTATTTCCTTTGCAGCATTGATTGTATAGTCCGAATTTTCTTTCATATTATGCCCCGACAATGCACACCTTGCCGACTGCAAAGCTATCTGCGGCATATTGTTTTCCCTGCTCAGATGTGCAAGAAGAAAACGAGTTGCTCCGCTTCTGACAAGCTCCGGCAAAAATTCCGAACAACTTTCATTTGACAAGTGTCCTTTATTGGACAAAATTCTTCTTTTCAGTATGTAAGGATAGCTTCCGTTTAAAAGCATATTTACATCGTGATTTGACTCTATTACTATAACATCGCTTCCCTTTACGGCATACTTTATTTCCTCAGTAATAAGCCCTGTATCGGTTGCCAGAGCTACCTTTCTTCCGTCAGACGTTTCGACAGTATACCCCACACCCTCTGCACAGTCGTGCGATATACGAAAGGGCTTTATCCTCATACCTGCCGCTTCAGCTCCGCTGTTTATTATATAGCTGCTGAATTTTTCCGGAGATAAATTTCCTGACATTTCCATACTTTGAAGCGTTCCCTGAGTTGCATATACATTTATTCCGTACTTAGAAGCCAGCACCCTTACGCCTCTTATGTGGTCAGAATGCTCATGCGTAACAAATATACCCTCTATACTTTTCGGGTCTATGCTGTTGTCGGAAAGAGCCTTTTCTATTTGCCTTGCACTTCTCCCCGCATCTATGAGTATACCTCTTCCCGATGACGTTATATAATAGCTGTTTCCCTTGCTTCCGCTGAACAACGGATATATTTTTGCCATATTTTCTCTCCGTTCCTTATTATAGATACAGGCACTGTCTTCAAATTTCTGACAAAACGGGCAGACCGTTCGGTCTGCCCGCAAAAAAGCCTGTTAACTCAGCAGCTTTCCTTGGCAATATCCGCACCCAGTGCCTGAAGCTTCTCTACAATTCTGTCGTAACCACGTTCAATATAATTTATATTTGAAATAGTGCTTACGCCGTTCGCACAAAGTGCCGCAATAATCATAGCTGCTCCTGCCCGCAGGTCGGTAGCCTGCATATCAATGCCGTGAAGAGTTTTTCCTCCCTCAATAATGAGTAAATCCCTTTTATTTCCGCTTATTTTTACGTCCATTCCTGTTCTCTTAAGCTGCTCAATATACTGGAATCTGCATTCCCACACAGTTTCACGCATATAACTTGTTCCCTTTGCCATCGACATCAGAACAACAAACTGCGGCTGCATATCTGTCGGAAAACCGGGATGCGGCGTTGTCTTGACCTTACAGCTTTTAAGCTCTCCGCTTGCATCTATAGAGATACTGTCGCCGTTCTCTCCTACCGATGTTTTTACTCCCATTTCATTGATTTTAACCATTATGGAATCCAGATGCTTTGGTATAACGTTCTTCACAACAGCTTTTCCGTGAGTTGCAGCTATTGCCGCTATATATGTTCCGGCTTCAATCTGGTCGGGTATTATGGAGTAATTTACTCCCCTGAGCTCCTTTACGCCCTTAATTTTTATTACTTCAGTACCTGCACCCTTTATATTTGCTCCCATCATATTGAGAAAATTGGCTACATCTACTATATGCGGTTCTCTTGCCGCATTTTCTATAACTGTTGTTCCCTCAGCCGTAACCGCTGCAATCATTACGTTTATCGTTGCACCTACCGATACAACATCCATATATATATTGCCGCCCTTGAGTCCGTTCTTTGCAAAAACGCTTACACAGTTTTTAAAATCATCGAAGCTGCATTCCGCACCAAGAATACTGAAACCCTTTATATGCTGATCCATGGGTCTGTCTCCGAAAAAACAGCCTCCCGGCATCCTTACGCAGGCTTTTCCTTTTTTCGCCAGCAATGCACCCAGAATATAATACGATGCCCTCATACGACCTGCTTCTTCAAAAATAACATCCGTCGTTTCTATTCCCGTAGCATCCACATAATAAGTATTTTTACCGGTTTGTTCAATCTTCGCACCCATTTTGGTCATAATTTCAAACATAACCTCTACGTCCTTGATGTTCGGAACATTTTCCAGGGTACACGGGGAATCTGCAAGAATGGTTGAGGGAATTATCGCAACGGCAGCATTTTTTGCTCCGCTTATGTAAACCTCTCCGGATAATGCTTTTCCTCCGCCTATAACGAATTTTTCCAAGGATTAACACCCCTAAATTTCAAATTTTTAAGACCTTTACATTTACATTTCATTTTCGGAAAACCTATCTAAAACCCATCTCTTAACATTTCACATAAAATCATAATATACATAATAAGAAGCACGCCATTCTTTATAATAAACGCACTTCTTATCACATTTGAAAATCCTACCATATATATTAATACAAACTCTTTAAGTTGTCAACTGCAAAACTTTCAATATTCTTCAAATAAGAAATTTAACACAAATTATTTTTTCATTTTGATTTCCAGTATTTTCTGTCCATACTTCTGTACTGTATCGCTTCTGCTATATGATTTATTTTTATAGCCTCACTTGTGTCCAGATCAGCTATTGTTCTTGCTACCTTAAGTATTTTGTCATATGCTCTTGCAGACATTCCCATAGTTTCAAACGCCTTGCTCAGAAACGCTTTTGCTTCTCCGCTCATAGGACAAAATCTGTTTACCATTCCCGCCGATATTCCTGCGTTGCTCTTTATACCTGTTCCCTTATATCTTTCGGTCTGTATGGCTCTTGCTCTGTTTACTCTCTTTTTTATTTCCGATGATTTTTCTTCATCTGAAACGGAATTAAGGTCGTTAAATTCTACAGGCGGTACTTCTATATGAATATCTATCCTGTCCAGCATTGGTCCCGATACCTTTGACAAATATCTTGTTATCGCCTTTGGCGTACATATACATTCCCTTGAGGGGTGAGAAAAATATCCGCAGGGACATGGATTCATAGCAGCTACAAGCATTATATCACAGGGATATGACAGCGTACCGCTTACTCTCGAAATCGTTATTTCACCGTTTTCTATCGGCTGTCTGAGAACCTCCATCGCCGACCTCGAAAATTCGGGAAGCTCATCAAGAAAAAGTACTCCGTTATGTGCAAGCGACACCTCTCCCGGACGGGGAACGCTTCCTCCTCCCGACAAGCCTGCCGGTGATACTGTATGGTGCGGTGCTCTGAACGGTCTTTTTACTATCAGTCCCTCCTCCGGACTTAGCAGCCCTGCTATGGAGTGTATTTTTGTTGTTTCTATAGCCTCTTCAAAGCTCATATCTGGCAGTATTGACGGTATACGCTTCGCAAGCATACTCTTTCCCGAGCCGGGAGGCCCTACCAGAAGTATATTATGCATTCCCGAGGCTGCTATCTCTATTGCTCTTTTAGCCTTTGACTGTCCTCTTACCTGTGAAAAATCAAAGTTATATACTTCATTATTTGTTCTTTTCTCTACAACAGCAGGCTCTATTCTGATTTTTCCCTTCAGATGTCTGTATATCTCAAGAAGATTTTTTACGGGATATACCTCTATTCCGCTTATTGCCGCTCCCTCGTTTCTGTTGTCATACGGAACAAATATGCTCTTGAAGCCCATTTCCTTAGCCTTTATCGTCATTGGAAGAACTCCCCTGACGCTCCTTACCTCTCCCGACAGCGACAGCTCACCTATAAATACGCTTTCCTCTATATTCGATGATATGTAGCCTGCATACTTCATCAACGCCATAAGAATGGGCAAATCGTAAATCGAACCCTCCTTCTTTACATCAGCAGGTGCAAGATTTACAGTAATCTGCCCCTCGGGCATATCAAAGCCGCAGTTTCTCAGTGCTGACCTTACTCTGTTTCGGGATTCCTTTACTGATGCATCAGGTAAGCCTACAATGTCAAAGCCCGGAAAACCGTTTGATATGTCTACTTCAATTTTAACTAAAAATGTTTCTATTCCGAATATACCCATACTGTTGCTGCAGCACACCATTTCTCTCACCCTTTTCGGTTAATTATACAAACCGCAAAATTCAGATAAAGCCTTTTTACGGGCTTGCTGTATTTTACTCACTTTTTCTCATCTCTGAATAATATATTAACACATTAGATGGAAGTCGGCAATATATTTTTTCACTTAAATTCACCATATATCAACAATACAGCGATTGCAGAACACGAACGGCTTTATCCTCCGTGAAACTGCAATCGCCGCATCTAAAGTCTACCGTCAGACCTCGTCATAGCTGTAGCTGTAAGCATAGTCTGCATCGTAATCATAATCGTCATAATCGTCATAATCATCGTAATCGTCATAACGATGTGAGTAAGAATTATAACCGTAATATTTGTCGTATACGTCCTTATGATTCTGATAATAATTTTCAAGCATTTTGTAAATCCTGAATCTGCTCACATTGAATGACGGAAAATGCTCCGCCATATCGTCATAATTGCCCTTGTTCCAATAATATTTCCACATTATCGCTTTTTCAAGACTTTCCTGCTCCTGCTTCGTAAGCCCGTTGTTTTCTTTTTCGGCAAAGGGAATTATATACTCAAAAGCGGAATCATCAAGCTTTTCCACCAGTCTGCTTCCCATCCAGCCTATCTGCTTCTGCTCATACAGCCTTATATTTTCCCTTGCAATAAATGCGTCTGTATCTGCCAAGTTATATCCTATAAGGAAAACAAGCATACATACAACCACAGAGGGAAAAAGCTTAAATCCGGGTATAAACTGCTTCGTTATCGTCAGTACAAAAACTATCATAAGGAAGAACATAAATATACTCGTATTTATACGCATAGCCGTATAACCGTACTGCTGTATGTACATGAACATCTTGTAAAGTGCGGTGCTTATGAATATCATTGTAAACAGCGACATAATAACTGTTATAACTCTTATTCCTACAGGCAGACTGTTTTCTTCCGTCCTTATCGTGAGTGCAAAAAGCAGCAGTATTATTATTATGTTTATTACAGAAACAACGCAAAGCTCAAAAAAGCCGTTTCTTGCATAATCCACTATTGTAAAATCCTTTGGCAGAAGATTTTCCGCAAGGAAGGATATGAAATATGCAACCTGAGATATAAGATATAAAAGATATACAACGCAGAGAGGAAAAGCTATAGCATACATCAGAGCAGCAGGTGCTACTCCTGATTTTTTCTTATTCAGATTTACTCCTGCTGTGTAGCCGAACCTGTTTTGGTTTATTTTATGCCTTTGCTCTTCATCATACTTTGTATACCAGCAGCTGAAAACAGCCATAGCAAGAGGAATGCCTACTACTGCATACAATATGTATTTCAGAAGCTTTGATATGAAATTATCAAAAATAAATGAAAACATTACCCTGAACATTTCATCGCTTTCAAGCAGAAGTGCCGATACAACCGAAACTATCGGTATTGCTATAAGCAAGCCGAGTATAATCCATTTGGCATTTCCGTGCTTCTTGCCCTTTTCCCTGCTGAACATCGCAGGAAACATCGAACCGTAGTTCATAAAAGGATAGCCCAGCGTACCTCCCAAAAAGTCCGTCAAGGTATTGGAAAAATGCTTTCTTTCCTTTCCTCCGCTTGAATAGACCCAGTAGGACGTTCCGAAAAACAGTACCGCAAAATCCATAGCAAGCACAAGTCTGTTGCTGTATATGCTGAACGGTATACTTAATATTATAAGGAATACAAACGCTGCATTGTGTATCCAGTCTATTTTAAGCTTTTTCCTCAGCACATAAAAATATGACATAAACAGCGTACTGATAAAATATACGCTTGCTCCTACTCCGAACCTGAATTGCTCAACAAATATAAACCATACAAAAATAAATCCTGCAATAAGTGCATAAACTGAAAAGCGTCTGTCTGTTTTATCGTATATTTTTTTTATAGGAGCATAAAATCCTGCATTGGGCGGATAGTTATTGCTGTATCTCGGCTGTCCGTAATACTGAGGATTGCCGTATGCCTGCTGCTGTCCTCCGTAAGCTCCTCCTGTAAAATTCCCCTGCCTGTACCGATTGTCTCCGTAACCGTTATTATATCCGCTGTTCTGTCGGCTTCGGTAATCATAGCTTTTATAGCCGCCGTTAGGATTGTTATTGTACTGATAGCCGCCTGCGTACTGATTTTGATAACTATTACTACTATTACTGCTATTATTGTTATAACTGCTATTATTATAGAAATTGTTTTGATTATAGTCCTGATTATCGTTGCTTGTGAAGCCTTGGGAATTATCGGCGGCTTCAGCTTCCTCGGAAGCTTTATTTTCCTTTGCCTCTGAGTTGTCTGCTTCCCCATAGCCGTCATTAAAATTAAACTTGTCCGCCCCCTTTTCGGAAGCCCTTCTCCTGTCTAAATCCTGAGTAGTTTCATAAATGTTATCAGGATTAATGCTTTCGTTATCGGTATAGCCTGTTTCAGCCCTGCTGTCATCATCAGATACAGCATATGATTTTTCTGAATTTGTGTCATCGTTTACCCTGCCGTTCATAAAAGCAACCTTCCTTTCCTTATATTTTTTGATATGAATATTATAACTGTACCTATATTTTACAATAATTACCTCAATATGTACATAAATTTATTGAATTTTAATGCTACAAAATATTAACACTTATATCACTGCTTTTACCTTTCCAAAATCAAAAATAGTTTAATTTCTGATTTTCGTCATATACATAAATTTAAACTGAACATTATAATAATTTTTTAAATTTTTTTAAAATATATAAAAATTTTATAAAAGAGGTTGATTTTTTTTTCAGTAATGTTAAAATAGAGTTGTACTAATTTTTTAAAAGGAGGTTTGTTTTATGGCTTACAAAATAAGCGATGACTGCATTGCTTGCGGTGCTTGTGCTGCTGAATGTCCCGTTGAGGCTATATCTGAGGGAGACGGCAAGTTTGAGATTGATGCTGATACTTGCCTTAGCTGCGGTGCTTGTGCAGGCGTTTGTCCCGTTGGTGCTCCCGCTGAGGAGTAATTTTATTAAATTAAAGCATAAGCAGCTGCCTTGCGGCGGCTGCTTATGCTTTTTTTGCAGGGCTAAATTCCGCTCAGCGGAATTTAGCCCTGTCTGTTAATGTACAAAAGTATTTTAAGGGCTTCACCCTTAAAAATCCTGACGAGGGCTCTGCCCTCGACCCGCAAGCCTTTGAAAAGGCTTGACCTAAACTTTATGGTTTTTCTTTCGGAAGTAAAGCATTTATTCAAAAAAGGCACAGAATGCCTTGTAAGCCATATATACGTCAACTTTGGAAACGACCTCAAGAGGAGCATGCATTGAAAGCACGGGAACGCCCAAATCCACAACATCAACGTTGAGATTTGCAACATACTTTGCGATAGTTCCGCCGCCGCCGCCGTCAACCTTTCCAAGCTCTCCGCTCTGCCAGAGAATGCCGTTTTTGTCGAGCATATTGCGTATTTCTGCCATATACTCTGCGGAAGCGTCCGAAGTACCGTATTTTCCTCCGCTTCCCGTATATTTGGTTATTACTACGCCTTTGTTTATATAGGAGCTGTTATTGCTTTCGTAAGCTCCTGCATAAGTGGGGTCAAATGCTGCGTTGACATCGGCTGAAAGACATTTGCTGTTGTCAAGTACGGTATATCCCTTTACACCCTGAGCTTCTGCAATTTCATTTATGAAGTGTTCCATAAATGCCGACTTCATACCTGTATTTCCGTCACTGCCTGTCTCCTCCTTGTCGGTAAGGATTGTTATTGCTGTATATTCGGGAGATTTGGCATTTATGGCAGCCATAAGTGCAGGATATGCACAAACCTTGTCATCGTGACCGTATGCACCTATCATACTTCTGTCTAAGCCTATGTCCCTTGCCTTGAATGCAGGAACCATTGCAAGCTCTGCCGAGAGAAAATCCGACTCTGTAATTCCGTATTTTTCAAATAGAATATTCATAATATTGAGCTTTACGCTTTCGGCTTCCTTAGTATTGTCAAACGGTCTGCTTCCGATAAGAACATTCAGATCCTCGCCCTCTATAGCCTTTGAGAGTGTCTTTGATACCTGCTCCTTTGCAAGGTGGGGAAGCAAATCCGTAACACAGAAGCAAGGCTCATTTTCCTCATCGCCTATTCTTACGGTAACGGAAGAGCCGTCCCTGAAAGCCACTGCTCCATGCAGTGCAAGCGGAATTGCCGTCCACTGATATTTTTTTATTCCCCCGTAATAATGCGTTTTAAGCATAGCAAGCTCGCTTGCTTCGTAAAGAGGATTGGGCTTTAAATCCAGCCTGGGGGAGTCTATGTGTGCTATAGAAAATCTTACTCCCTTTTCAAGCGGCTGCTTTCCGAATACTGCAAGAAGAATGTTTTTATTGCGGTTTATGCAGTAAACCCTGTCGCCTGCATTATATTTTTTGTTTCTGTCATATTCTTCAAAACCGTTTTCCTTTGCTGTCTGTAAGGATACCTCAACAGCTTCACGTTCTGTCTTTGCAAGATTGAGAAATTCCGCATATTCTCCGCAAAATTCGTCAGCCTTGACTATATCCTCTGCTGATAGGCTTTTTATTCCCTTATCCTTTTTGGCAAACAGCTTTTCCTTCAGCTTTTCTGCTTTTGTTTTTTCAGTACTCATTTTATCAAATCCTCTCTTTGTTTTACTGCAAATCTTCTTCATCTGAGTATACATCTGAATATTCATCTGAATACTCATTTAAATTTTCGCTTAAAGCTTCACCTGCTTCTACACTTAAATCCTCATCTGATTGTTCAGAGGTTTTCCCGCTGCTTTTGGAAGTAATATATTCCTGAGAAATATTATTCTCATAATACCTTTTGTAATTTTCCACCTTGTCAACATAGCTTGCCGTTTCGGAATACGGTATATGCGAAAGATTTTTTCCGTCTGAGGAATATTCGCTGTCTTCAAGCCACGAGTCAACGTTTCCGAAGCCTGCGTTATATGCTGCTACTGCTGTTCTTTCCACGCTGTATTTATCACATAGGAATCTGAGAAAAACACAGCCGTATTTTATGTTTATATCAGGGTCATACAGACTGTCTGTAGAATATTTTACTTCACCGTCACTGTATCTTTGAAGCCAGTCAAAGGAATCGGGCATAATCTGCATAAGTCCCTTTGCCCCTGCCTGCGATTCGGCATTCGTATTGAAATTGCTCTCGGTTTTTATTATGGCAAATACTAAACTTGGATTAAGCTTGTATTCTTCGGAATATCTGTATACCTGTTCTGCGTATTCTACCTTGTTCACAGATTTTCCAAACTGCTTTCCCGAGTTGAACAGCATAATTATTACGGCAGCCAGAACCGCAATTATCAGAAAAAACGAAACAATAACCGTTATAACCGCTCCGTTTACCCTGCCCCTTTTATCAGCTCTCAGCATTCGTTCACCTCCCGATGCTTCGTTATTTTCAGAATAATGTCATTAAGCTGCATATGCAGCTTTTCGGTTTTTTCAGCTCCGTTCAGGACAAAATCAGACCTTTCGGTATAAAAGCTGTCGTCTTTTTGAGCTTTAAGCCTTATATCCGCATCAGCTTCAGACAGGTTATCTCTTTTTATAATACGTTCACGCCTTATGCTTTCGGGGCATATAACAGCTGTGACATAATCGCATATGACATCTATCCTGCTTTCAAAAAGTGTCGGAGCGTCAAGTATTATTACTGCGTCTTTTTTGATGCTTCTTATACTGTCAATGGTTTTGACAGTTTCTGCAAATATGAACGGGTGTGTTATGCTGTTGAGTTTATCTGTGTTCTCTCTTGAAGAAAAAGCTTTTTTTGCAAGAAGCTTTCTGTCAAGAGTTCCGTCACTATTGACTATATCATTACCGAAAGCAGCACTCAGACAGCTTAAACATACGCTTCCCTTTTCAAGAATTTTTCTTGCGGTCAAATCAGCATCTATAATATAACAGCCTATACTTTTTGCGTACTGTGTAATTGAGGATTTTCCTGCTCCTGTTGAGCCTGTTATTCCTATTATGGTATATTCACGCAAGCTCAATCACCTCAAATCCTGCCGAACGTATAAGCCTGTTGTATACTGCCAAGCCCACTCCGTCCGTACCGGGACAGTGAGCATAAACCTTTTTTAAATTCATATCGTCAAGTTTTCTCAGCGAACCGAAAAGATTATGTGCCTGAGAACTGTAATCTTCCTTTTCACCAAGGCATATGTACGGAGCTTTCAGCTTTTCGGTATCCTCGCTGTAGCACAATGCCCCTGCTCCTTCGGCTTCATATCTTTTGTTTACGTATTCAGCATAGCTTTCGGAATCTGCTTTTACTATAACAATTTCTGCCTTTGGTGCATAGTGCTTGTATTTCATACCCGGACTTGATACGACTGCATCATCTGCAAGCATATGGGTTACACCGTCGTCAACTACAATTTTTCCGATTATACTCTCTATTTCAGACACTGTAATTCCGCCTGGACGAAGCAATATAGGAACATCTCCTGCCATTGAAATAACCGTTGATTCAAGTCCGACTTTGCTTTCTCCGCCGTCTATGATAAGCGGAATACGTCCTTTCATATCATTATATACATGAGCTGCATTTGTAGGGCTGGGACTTCCTGACAAATTGGCTGAGGGAGCTGCAAGAGGTACTCCTGCACTCTTTATTATAGCTTGTGCCGTCTTATTTGAGGGAAATCTTATTGCCACGGTATCAAGTCCTGCCGTTACCTGAGCGGGTACTTTATCCGAGCATGGCATAATTATGGTAATAGCTCCCGGCCAGAATTTATCGGCAAGAAGCTTCGCCTTTTCGCTGAACTCCCTTACAAGATAATCAACCTGCGACAAACCGCATATATGTACTATCAGCGGATTGTCTGAGGGTCTGCCCTTTGCCTTGAATATCTTCATTACGGCTTCACCGTCAAGAGCATTCGCTGCAAGTCCGTATACTGTTTCCGTTGGTATTCCGACAAGCTCGCCTTTTCTCAAAAGCTCTCCTGCCAGCTTTAAAGAGTTTTCGTTAGGCTTTAAAACCTGCGTTTCCATTATATTTCAATTCCTTCCTCAAGCTGCTCTGCCCTGTATGCCGTTATGAGTGCGTCTATAATTTCATCTATGCTTCCGTTGAGTATTTCGTCAAGCTTATATAGAGTAAGTCCTATCCTGTGGTCAGTAACTCTGCTCTGAGGATAGTTGTAGGTTCTTATACGCTCGCTTCTGTCACCCGTGCCTACCTGCGACTTTCTCTCCTGTGCTACTGCCTGTGCCTGTTCATCTCTTTTGACCTGTAGAAGCCTTGATTTAAGTACCCTCATAGCCTTATCCTTGTTCTTGTACTGACTTCTTTCGTCCTGACACTCAACAACCGTTCCTGTAGGAAGGTGCGTTATTCTTATTGCTGATTCGGTCTTGTTTATATGCTGTCCTCCTGCTCCGCTGCTTCGGAATGTGTCTATCTGCAAATCTTTGGGATTTATTTCAAGCTCTACATCTTCGGCTTCGGGCAGAACAGCTACAGTCACGGTAGAGGTGTGTATCCTTCCCTGAGTTTCCGTTTCGGGTACTCTCTGTACTCTGTGTACTCCGCTCTCAAACTTCAGGCGTGAATATGCTCCCTGTCCGTTAATCATAAAGCTTATTTCCTTATATCCTCCAAGCTCGGTTGCATTAACATTAAGAAGCTCTGTTTTAAAGCCTTTTTTGTCCGCATACATACTGTACATTCTGTATAATACCGCACTGAATAAAGCTGCTTCCTCTCCTCCTGCTCCTCCTCTTATCTCTACTATTACGTTTCTTTCATCGTTCGGGTCTTTGGGCAGAAGTAAAAGCTTTATGTTCTGCCTGCTTTCTTCAAGCTCAGTTTTTGCCGCAATGCTTTCTTCCTGTGCAAGCTCTTTCATTTCACTGTCTGCTGTGCTGTCGTTTATGATTTCGGAAGCTTCATCTATAGTCGATTTTGCTTTTTTATATCTTCCGTATTCCTCAACTATAGGCTCTATCTCCTTGTACTCCTTCATTATTCGCTGATATTCCTCCGGGTCTGAGGCTATATCGGGCTGATACAGCTTATTGCTCAGCTCTTTATACCTTTTTTCAAATATATTCAGCTTTTCTTCAAACATAACTATCTCCTATTTCTCAATCAGAATTAAGCTTCTGCTTCTCCTGAGTCTGCATCTTATACGGAGAAACTCCGTTTATCTTCTTTATATTTTTCTCTATCTTAGACCTTGCTGCCATTACTTCTCTTCCGCAGCCCTGACATCTTATCTTAAAATCCATTCCGACCCTTAAAACCTCGAAGGTCTTTGAAGAACACGGATGCGGTTTTTTCATTTCAAGAATATCTCCTACCTGTACATTCATAAATAAGCTCTCCCCTGCACCAAATTAAAATTTAATCAACAACATATTCATTAAGTCTGCCGTACATATCAGGTTTTAAAAGTGCCGTTACAACTATTCCGTTTTCACTGTATTTTTCTTCAAGAAGAGTAGCTTTTTCACGTACCTCTGCCGCAATTCTTCCCTTGTCAAACGGTATCAGCAGCTTTACACATCTTATCTTTACAGGAAGATTTTCCTCTATTTTTTCGAGCAGCTTATCTATACCTGTTCCGTTTTTCGCACTAATCCTTACCGCTCCGCTTATCATCGGAAATACTCCGTTTCTCTCACATACTCTGTCCCATTTGTTTAGTACAGGTATTATAGGTGAAGATGTACAGCCTAAGCTCTCGAAAAGCTCTCTCGTAACCTCAAGGTGAAGATATGCTTCCTCAGAGGACGCATCACATACATTCAATATTATATCAGCCTCAGCAGCTTCTTCAAGCGTAGACTTGAATGCTTCTACAAGATGATGCGGCAATCTCCTTACAAGCCCTACCGTATCCGTAAGCATAACGCTTACACCGTTCGGAAGCTTCAATGCCCTTGATGTAGGGTCAAGCGTTGCAAAAAGCTTATCCTCTGCAAGTACTCCTGCATTAGTAAGACAATTCATAAGCGTTGATTTTCCTGCATTTGTATATCCTACTATAGCAACCGTTATCACTCCGTTTTTCTTTCTTCTGCTTTTGAGCATATCCCTGCGGAGTTTTACGTCTTTCAGCTGTTCCTTGAGAGTTTCCATACGGCGGCGTATATGTCTTCTGTCTGTTTCAAGCTTTGTTTCTCCGGGACCTCTTGTTCCTATTCCTCCGCCAAGCCTCGACATCTCTATTCCCTTTCCTGTGAGTCTCGGCAGCATATAGTTCAGCTGTGCAAGCTCTACCTGAAGCTTGCCCTCCCTGCTCCTCGCTCTGAGTGCAAATATATCAAGTATCAGCATAGTTCTGTCTATTGTGCGTACCCCTGTTGCCTGTTCGATGTTCCTTATCTGCGTAGGCGTAAGCTCACAGTCAAAAATCAGAACATCTATATCCTGATTTTCACAAAAGCTCTTTATCTCCTCAAGTCTTCCGCTTCCTACATATGTTGCTGTTTCAGGTCTTTGTTTTTTCTGCGTCAGCGTTGCGACAGGCTCTGCTCCCGCACTTTCGCTAAGCTCCCAAAGCTCGTCAAGTGATGCCTGTGCATCATATTCTCCTGTATCTACACATACCAGCAGTACTCTCTGCGGCTTCTTCTCATTCTCAAAATATTCCATAAAATCTCCGTAACTTCACATTTCCTCTTTTTTATCCTGCTCTTGCTGATGTAAGCAGTTATCTGTGTCTAAAGGTAATTTTCCTACATTTATTGTATCAATAAGCTATAAAATGTCAACCTTAGTTATAAAAATTAATTTTAAACTGAGTAAGTCCATAATATTATTTATATATTAATTTTTGAATTTATTCGTAAAAATTTTTTTCAATATATTTTATTCGGGTAAAATTTGTGATATTATATATTTTAGGGTTTAAGGACAAATCCTTAAAATATTATGCATACTCTCAGTCTGTACTCAGATAAATGTGATAAAAAGAGTATGCATATTGTGAAAGGGTAGTATTATAATGAAAAATAACTATGATGTTGTGGTTGTAGGAAGCGGAGTTGCAGGTTTGTACGGAGCTTTGCAGTTTGACGAAAAATACAGTGTGCTTGTAATTTCAAAAAGAAGTGCAGAGCTTTCAAACAGTTCTCTTGCTCAGGGCGGAATTGCCGCCGTACTGGATAAAATAAGCGATAACTATGAGCTTCACATAAAAGATACAATGATTGCAGGAAAATATAAGAACAACCCGAAAGCGGTTGAGGTACTTGTAAAAGAAGGACCCGATGACGTTCTTAAATTAAAGGAACTGGGCGTTGAGTTTGATACGGACAAGGACGGTGAGCTGCTTAAAACATTAGAGGCAGGACACAGCAGAAACCGTATAGTTCACCATAAGGATTTCACGGGAAAGGCTGTAACCGATAAACTCATAGAAGCGGTAAAAAGCAGAAAAAACATAGATTTACTTGAGGATACGCTTGTATTCTCCGTTGACAAGGCGGAAAACGGATTTTTTATAGGTATGCTCAAGGACGGAGAAATAATTTCAACATCATGCAGCTATTGCCTGCTTGCTACGGGCGGAATAGGACGTGTCTACAAATACACAACAAACAGTGCCATCGCTACAGGTGACGGCATAGCATTCGCCCGCAAGCTGGGAGCTAAGCTTATGCACCTCGACAGAATACAGTTTCACCCTACCGCTTTCGCCGCAGAAAAAGACAGGGAACGCTTCCTTATAAGCGAAGCAGTACGTGGTGAGGGTGCCGTACTGCTCAACTGCTTCGGAGAACGCTTCGCACATAACTATGATGAACGTGGAGAGCTCGCCCCCAGAGATGTCGTAAGTGAGGCTATCATAAGGGAATCCATAAAAACAAACAGCGAAAATTTCTATTTGGATATAACTCACAAAAGCCCCGGTTTTATAATAGAACGCTTTCCTATGATATATCAGAAATGTCTTGACGAGGGAATAGATATAACAAAACAAAGAATACCCGTATTCCCCTGTCAGCATTACCTTATGGGCGGCATTGACGTTAGCCTTGATGCCAAAACCTCTGTTGACAGGCTATATGCGGCAGGAGAATGTGCCCATACGGGAGTTCACGGAGCGAACCGCCTTGCAAGCAACAGTCTTCTTGAAGGTCTTGTATTCTCCAGACGTGCTGCTGCGGATATAATGAAAAATATCGAAAGCGGAAATAAGGGTACAGTCAAGGGCAATTCTCCCATATATAAAAAAGGAACTGTTCCTCTCCCCAAGGGCATAAGAACCGAAATAAGAACCATTCTTCAGGATACATATTTCGTAATTAAAAAGCCTGAGAAGTTTCAGGAAAGCTTCAGCCGATTCAATCAGATACTCAACAACCTCGAAAATACCGACTACATTCTCAACTCAGACTATGTGGAAGCAAAAAGCCTTGCTACCGCTGCTCAGGAAATTATGCTTGAGGTGACAACTCAAGGTCAGGAGGACTATTAAACCATGCTTAACCAAATCTATGTTGACAACATAATAAAAAATGCACTGCTTGAAGATATAAACTACATCGACTGTGCTACCGATTACCTTATTCCTGATGAACAGGTAAATACTGCAAGCTTTCTCGCAAAAGCCGACGGTGTTTTGTGCGGTATAAATATAGCAGAAAGAGTTTTTAAAATTTTACAGCCTGATACGGAATTCAATATATTTATTCAGGACGGTGAAAAAGTAAAGTACGGAGATATTATTGCAACCGTAAAATGTAAAACAAAAAATCTGCTTAAAGGAGAACGCACCGCTCTTAACCTTTTGCAGCACCTAAGCGGCATAGCTACGGAAACTGCAAGATGTGTTGAATTTATAAAAGGTACAAATGCTTCCATTGCCGATACAAGAAAAACTATTCCCGGTATACGCTCCCTGCAAAAATACGCCGTAACCGTTGGCGGCGGCAGAAATCACCGCTACAACCTCTCCGATGCCGCTATGCTCAAGGATAACCACATAGATGCAGGCGGCGGTATCACCAACGCTGTTTCCAAGCTCAGGAGCAGACTGGGTCATATGACCAAAATAGAGGTTGAGGTTCGCAACCTTGACGAGCTGAGAGAAGCCTTATCTGTTGACGCTGACGTAATAATGCTTGACAATATGTCCCCAAAGCTTATGAGCGAAGCCGTAAAAATTGCTGACGGAAAGGCTCTTCTTGAAGCCTCGGGCGGTATTACCTCCGATACGATAAGAGCTGTTGCCGAAAGCGGTGTGGATATTATATCAATAGGTGCTCTTACTCATTCTGTAAAGGCATTTGATATTTCTCTTAAAATAGCAAAGTAATTTTCGGCAAACAAAGAATAAGGAGCTGAGCAAAATTGATTTTTTGCTCAGCTCCTTTATTCTGTTTTAAGCAGCAAGGTATATTCGTTACCTTATATGCTCAGGATATATCTTTGAAACAAAACAATATCAGCCAGCGTAACCGCTCCGTCACCGTTGAAATCAGCAGCATAAATTTCCCTTGCACTGTAATTGTAATTACTCAGCAGTCTTTTCTGCATAAGTACAACATCTGAAAGCATAATGCTTCCGTCACCGTCTATATCATATTTTGTCACTTCCTGCAAGCCTGACATACTGTTGTTAAGGCTTTGAAGTGCTGCCTGTACCTCATCGGGGGTAGAAAAGAAATTTTCCTTTACCTCAACGGCATTATTGTAAGCTTCTGTAAACGCCGCAACGCTTTCCTCGGTATACATTAAAACGTTCATACGGTTTCTGAGGTATTGTGCAGAAGAAATGCTTCTGTAAAGTCCGTTGAGGTTCTTTTTTGATACATCAATAAAATTTATATTGTTTTTTACCGCATAGCGATGTGCCTCTGAATCTCCGTCACCGTAAACAGTAAGTCCGTTTTTGGTGGAATAAAAAGCCGTCCGTTCAATTTTTGTAACTGATGGCGGTATATAAATTTTATCAAGGCTCAGACAATGACCGAAGCAATGGTCGTCAAGCTCCAGTACTGATGAGGAAAGTATTACATTATTCAGGCTTGTGCAGCCGTAAAAAGTAAATTCCTGTATTTGTCTCAGCTCTGTTGTTTCAAAGCTGACATTTTCCAAAGACGTGCAGTATGAAAAAGCTCTTTTTCCAAGTACAGACAGATGCTTTGGGAGTGTGATACTTTTAAGGGCTTTCATACCGTACATTGCGTCATCACAGATTTGTAAAATATTTTCCGTCATATGAATGTTCTGTATCTTACCGTTGTTTGTAAAAGCAGACTTTCCTATCTGTATAACCGATACCCCTCTCAAAGAGTAAGGCAGTTCTATGCTCTGTGCATCTGACAGTATTCCGTTCGGAGAAATTCCTGAAATTTCTATAACATTGGAATTATCGATAAAGCGGTACAAAAATCCGTTCTGTTCGCTGTCGGCATTTGCCGTCAGGGTAAATGTTACTGTTATAACGGCACAGATAACGACAGCAAGCATTTTTTTAATTTTTTCCATAAATAAACCTCCTGCGAGTTTAATGGCTTTGCCCGTACAAATCCTGACGAGGGTTCTGCTCCCCGACATGCAAGCCTTTAAAAAGGATTGACCTGAATTTTATGGAAACACTGATTTAATCAAAAAATATAATTCTAATTAAAAAAAGAATTACAACAGCATGAAACTATGCAATAATAAAAATGCAAAAGAAAAGCA